>CAKRRG010000145.1 GCA_934394545.1 uncultured Blautia sp. | reverse complement strand
TTTCAGGGCTGTTCCAGTTTGGATTTTCTGAAAGCAGATCAGATTCTGATTCCGCTGGAAAAATTGTATCGTCGATACACAGGTGAAAGTCTGGCAGCAAAGCTCTCAGATTTTGAAGATGTTTCAGAACGCATTCAGTACCTGGTAACTCAGGTGGAAGAAATTACTAAAATAGATAATTTTGGAGCATATCTGACCGCAATGTTGGAAATAGATGCGTTTTTCATGAATGAGGACAGACATACCAACAATATTGCGGTCATTTATAATGAAAAGACACAGAAATATGAACTAAGTCCTTTTTTTGATCAGGGACTTTGTATGTTTGCTGACATAAATCAGGATTATCCTATTGATCAGTCATTGGAAGATTGTCTGGGAAAAATTGAAGCGAAGCCATTTTGCTCTGATTTCGATATACAGTTGGATGCAGCAGAAGAACTGTATGGCATTCAGATTGGTTTCCAATTTACATTCAAAGATATTCAGATATACTTACAGAAAAATTCAGAAAATTACCCAAGGGAAGTAATAAGACGCGTGGAGCAGCTATTAAGAATGCAGATGCGTAAATATGGGTATCTGATGAAAAATGATATTGCAGAAAGAAAGTAAAGTTAAAGGTTGGTAAGTAAGCGTAAAGAATTCTACTTACTGGGGAGGTGGGATAGTTATGTGTGAGCTAAAGATCAACTTCAATCAGGTTGAAAAAGCAATCTCTGTGATGCGCGAGGTTTCGTTTTGGGGACGGAAACAGGGATATCGTGTCTGGCCCGATGAATGGTGAAGCTGCCTATCTTCATAAATTCTGCGTGCGTCGCAAATTCGCTGGGATGGGTATGACAAAACTAATAACGGAAGCAATCCGTACAGAGTGCCGGAATCGTGGTGTTCGGTATATTCGGTTGGACACCGGACTGGATGAGAAGGTTGTCAGGAAGATATATCTGTCCTCTGGCTACAAAATCGTAGATATTCTTGATTATTCTAATGGTCGGTCAATAGCTTTATACGAATTGGAGGTATAGTGCTTAGAGGCTTCCAAAACGCAGAAGAAAAATTATCACTTTCCTCAAAATGGTTGTATATAAATAAAGAACGATGTATAGTATTTGCAAGGTTTTTATAGAAAGAAAACCAGAAAGGGAGTTTTATTATGGAAAAAACAATTCGTGAATTAACCGAGGATTTATTAGCAGCACCATCCGCTTGTAAAGAGATCAAAGACGCAGCGCAAAATTATCTGGATGCTGTTGGAACAGAAAAAGACGCAGATGCAGCCAAAGCATACGTTGCAGAGATGGAAGCGGATATTATGCCTATCGAGGGATTGATTTCCTTCGCTGAGTCTGATATGGGGGCTAAGGTTTTTGGTGCAGATGGTGTGAAAAATGTTTTGCTTCACGCAAAAGAGCGCAAAGCCACAGGCGAAAAATACTGTGATTGTCCGGCATGTGCAGCATGCGAGGCACTGCTTGCGAAGAAAGATGAAATTTTAAAATAAAGAAAAATCGGGAGCAAGACCTTACAGCATGTTCATGAGTGAGGGTGATTTGGGAAAAATCCGGAAATCAAGTTCAGATACAGACATACGAGGAGTGACAACAATGGAAACAATCACAAGAGACGAGGCTTTT
>CAKRRG010000144.1 GCA_934394545.1 uncultured Blautia sp. | reverse complement strand
TGTACTTCCCAGATTATTCTCTGCCATTTTTCTCACGTCCTTACGATTATTTCTTCTCTATTTTAATATAACTGCGGGTAAATTACAATCCTAAATTTCCTCTCCCAGCAAAACATGTGGCTGCAAAGTTCTTTTGCACTTCACAGTCAGGATATCATTAACCCTGTAATTTTCCTGTTTTGGAACTGCCACCTTCACATATTCCCTGGAATGCCCAATGTAATAAGGGCTTCCTGCTATCTCAACCTCTTCTTCCAGCAATACCTCCAAAGCCTGTCCAAGAAGGGATGTCTCATATTCTGCGGCACGCTTCTGGTGAAGCTCCAGCATTTTATCACTTCGGATACCTTTTTGCGCTTCTGTCAGCTGTCCCTCCATAGCTGCAGCCTTAGTTCCATGACGACGGGAATATTTAAAAATATGCGTCTCATAGAAATGAATATCACTGACAAAATCATAGGAAGCCTGGAAATCTTCTTCTGTTTCCATAGGAAAACCTACGATCACATCCGTTGTCAGTGCCGGATTTCCAAAGTATTCACGTAAAAGTCCACAGCGCTCTTTATACTCTCCGCTTCTGTACCGCCTGTTCATTCTCTCCAGCGTGTTATCGCATCCGCTCTGCAAAGAAAGATGAAAATGCGGGCAGATTTTTTGCATGGAAGACAATTCTTTCGCAAATTCCCTGGTAACGATTCCCGGTTCCAGGGAACCAAGACGAATTCTTTGAATTCCTTCCACCTCATTTACCGCCTGGATCAGGGAAAGAAGAGTCTCTTTTTTTTCTGCCGGAAAATCCACTCCATAGGAACTAAGATGGATTCCGGTAAGAACCACTTCTTTATATCCCGCTTCTGCCAGTTTATGCACCTCTTTTAAAATATGATCCTTGTCTCTGCTTCGGACTCTGCCTCTTGCATATGGAATAATACAATAGGTACAAAACTGATTGCAGCCATCCTGCACCTTAATGTACGCCCGCACATGTTCCGCTGTACGGCTGATTTCCAGTTCCTCATATTCTTTCGTCTGGTTAATTTTGATAATATGTGACTGTCTCTGGTGTTCCTTCTCATATTCAGAAAGAACCTCCACAATATTTTTCTTCTGATTGTTTCCAAGAACCAGATCCACAGCCTCATCCTTTTCCAGCTTACCTTCATCGGTCTGTACATAGCAGCCAGTTGCTACTACTACTGCATCAGGATTCATTTTTTTTGCCTTATGGAGCATCTGACGGGATTTACGGTCTGCAATATTGGTTACGGTACAGGTATTTATCACATAAACATCGGCCCCTGGTTCAAAAGGCACGATTTCATATCCGGCCTGTTCCAGAAGCTGCTGCATGGCTTCTACTTCATAAGCATTTACTTTACATCCAAGATTGTGTAATGCAACCTTTTTTCTCATGCTTTCCTCCAAAACTTGTAAATATTTTATACAATTTCACTAATTCTACTGCCAATTTTTCTCTTTTTTCACCTTGACTTTTATTCGGGCTACAGGTAATATGATTACTGTAAAGCAAATCACTAACTATTCAAGGGAGGTTATATCACAATGAAAACAGCAAAAATCTCACTTAACTCTATCGATAAAGTGAAAGCATTCGTAAACGAGATCAGCAAATTTGACTGCGACTTCGACCTGGTATCCGGAAGATATGTGAT
>CAKRRG010000143.1 GCA_934394545.1 uncultured Blautia sp. | reverse complement strand
TTCTTCTCATCCCAGTAAACACAGTTATCTCTTCCTATTACACTGGAATCAAATGGTGTTCCATCATTTTTCTTATAATGCTTTGTGGCTCTGAAAACACATGATGTCGGAGGCAAAAGGTTTTTTGACCCCTTTGATACCGATAATATTCCCTGGAAACGGAATGTTCCGACATCATCTGTTCCGCAGACAAATGAGTTTATAAGTTCTTTAGATTTTAATCATAGTTTTTTCAATTCCTTCTCACAGATTCATCACAAATTCCGCGTATATTAATAAGCAAATAAAGCGAAAGCTTTTTTACATAGATTAACAATTAACTTTTTCTTTTTCATACTCGCCGGGCCAATTGGTCCGGCCCTCCTTCTTTTTAGAAGGATTTTTTTATGTGTAAAACTTTAGAGTATGTTTGAAAAAGACTCTAGCACATGCAAACAGCCACATTCCTATTCAGTCTCGATAGAAATGTGGCTGCCGCACAATAAATATATCAAACTATTTTATTAAAGCTGCTCCGGTTTCTCAACCGCATAAGCACTCTGCTCCTGAATTGCTGTCACTCCTGACAAATCTGCGGAATCACTGTAAGAACCAGTTGTAATCGTATACTCACTGTCTCCTTCTACATAAACAGTTCCGTCTGTCCCCTGAATTGTCACAGTTTTTCCTTCACTGTCAACAATGGTTCCCTCATTTTCCAGAGAAGAAACCGTACTGTCACCAGTTACCGTCCAGGTGGAATCTGAGCTTACATAAACATTACAATATCCATCACCACCTTCACCGGCATAAGTTTCATCGTCTACAACAGCCCCCGTCAGACTGCTGCCTTCTGTGAGATAAAAATCCAGATCACTGATAGAATCCCAGATTACATCTCCCTGCATATCCTGACTGATTCCTGTAAAGTGACAGTCAGCTCCGTTAGCTCCGGCCTGTCCCCAGCCTCTCTGGTTGGTGTTACCTGTGCACTGCAGGAAAAATTCGTTGTCATCGTTGTAATTAATATCAACATTATCTAAAGTAATGGTACTTTCCGTATTGGTTGTGTAGAACACACCGCCATTCTCAGAAGTCAGGCTTCCTCCGTCCATCTGGAACGTACTGTTGCCGACCTCAGAATCACCAGACATGCTCTGATAAAGGATTACAGTCCAAGTATTGTCGTTCTGATCCAGATCACTCATGTTTCCTGTGAGATCACAGTCATAAAGATGAATAGAGTTCAGACCTTCAATGCAAACTGCCTCAGAACCATTTGCTGTAAGGCTGGCATTACTTACTGCAATGTCTGCTGTACTGTAAATAGCAGGAGAACCAACACCGTTGGAAACATAATTTCCACCATCGATCACCATAGTTCCGCCGCCTCTGTCACTTCGAATTGCTGCAGAAGACTCACCATTTGTCTCCACATCCAAATTCCAACCGTAAAGAGTACCGCCTCCGGCTACATGAACACCCCCAGAGGTATCCTGAGCAGTTTTTACCGTTGTGCCAGCTGCATATACAGTTCCATCTCCATATGCAAAAAGTCCTGCACCGCCAGCTGCATCTGTAGTCACACTGCCATCTTTCACATAAGCAGTACCATCTGTTGCCAGAACTGCCGCGCCTACACCATAGAAGCTGGAATTGTCTCCACCCTGGCTGTCTGCAGAAGTTCTTGTAATCGTATCATTATCAAGTGTTACGCTTGCTCCGGAAGAAATCAGTGCTGCATTCTCGTCAGTTCCTGTTGACTCAATTGCCTCATTTGATACAGTTGTATCTTCTATATACTCATTTACCGCAGTATAACTGTCCACACCCTGAGACTGTCCACCAG
>CAKRRG010000142.1 GCA_934394545.1 uncultured Blautia sp. | reverse complement strand
CAGATTTTGAAATATAAAGAAATGGAACATCTGGTACAGTCAGGAGATTACTATCGTCTGGTAAATCCATTCGAAAATAACAATCATGTACTCTGGCAGTTTGTATCAAAAGACAAAAAAGAAACAACTGTATGCGGTGTAAGGTTACATAGCGAAGCAAATCCATATATTTATCTGTTTTATCCACAGGGACTGGATGCAGAAATGAAATATGAGGACGTGGCAACTGGTAAAAGATACACAGGTGCGGCACTTATGAAAGCAGGACTTCCGCTTCCCTTGACAACAGGCGATTATCAGCAGATCAGATTTGTATTTAAAGCAGTGGAAAGATAAAAATAGGGATGTATAACGATTTCCACTCCTGTTGTAGTTAATATGTTTCCCCCCCTGAGCCCTGCTTATTGGTATTGTAAATGCTTAGTAAATAGCTTAAAATAAGAAAAAAGGGAGGTATTATCAAATGAAAAGAAAACTATGGAAAAAGCTGTTTACAAATGGATTCCTGATTTCTGCACTGGTTGTATCCGGAGGAGTATCAGTATGGGGACAGTCAGAAGAGACTACCATTTCTGCTGAAAGCGATGAGGATCTGCAGTTACTCTTTTCAGAAGCAGTGAAGGATGCAATGATCATTGATGAAGACGAAATTCTTCCTGTAGTAAGTCTGGATGAGGGAGAACCTTACGCTGTTTATGACCAGGAGGGAAGAATTCTTCTTTATACTTTTCATAAATATCCGGACAGTTATCCCGATGGTGCTGATGTAAAACTGGAATGGGGAAATGTATGGACCTTCACAGGCGGAGAACTGGAAGAATGGTATAAGAAGAATAAAGAGAATGTAACAGACTGGCAGACGAGAATAAGAGAGTTAATTGGTCTGCGTCCGGATAACGAATCAAATTATTTTACTGCCATGTGGGCAAAACCGGAAGATGTATTCCGTCCGGCGTATGTTTCAGATATTGGAACCATCGAAATGACAGATTCCTTCCCGGAAGAAGTCAATGAGGAATACAAAGAGTGGTTTGATGCAAATATTATTTCCAGCTATTTTGACGGAGAATATCCATGGACAAGACTGGGCTATACATATGACTGGGCGGATAACGGGGAAGAGTATGGTCTGTCTGAGTTCATAGTCAAAAAGAACAGTGATGTAAAAGTAGCCTATACGGTAGATTTGGATGAGATGCTGAAGAAACTGGACAACGACTCCTGGAAACCGGAAGCATAAAAATAGTTATAACATATTTGACCGGCAAAAAATAAATGAAATGAAATCATACTTGTTTCATAAAAAAGGGTTTGTCAAGTTATTTGTGTAAGTTTTGAAAAAATATTTTTGGGGAGGGAATCCTCCCCATTCCTATATTGCGGTACTTTTAAAGGTTAAATTGTTAAAGCATTCTTTAAAAACTCTTTTCCTAAAAGTTCGGATGCTTTTTGTGCCATAGTGTAAAGCTGGTTTTGGTCATTTATATCATTAGTCGTCGAAATATCTACAACAAAATGATTCTTTGCATCTACAACAGACTGTACATTGTAGCAGATATCCAATGAGCCCCCAACCTTTGGGAATAAGGGGAAGATTTCGTAATGTATTGTGAAACGCAGCCTTATTCTTCTGAACAAAACCTGCAATAGTACCATTCTTGTTTGATATCTATCTGCGCCAACAATATATGCCATAACGAACCCCCTACGACACCGTATTTGATAGTTTTATTATAGCATTTTTCTTAATTGTTAGACAGTCTGATGTACGGTGCTGTGAGAGGGCGGCGATTAATCACCGCCTCCTACTCGATTAGTTATCCAACAACCATTTCCAAATAGGAATTACCTCAATATTGATTCCATCGCAATCAATAACCGCCTCTT
>CAKRRG010000141.1 GCA_934394545.1 uncultured Blautia sp. | reverse complement strand
AGAGAGCAGGAGTGTTATCAGTTTGAGAATGTTGAGGATTTCCGAAATGTGGTAAATACAAGGTACCGCCTTGTGCCGTATCTGTACAGCGAATACATGAAGGCTGCTTTAAGTGATGACATGTATTTCAAACCACTTGGCTTCGTTTATCCAGATGATAAGATGGCAATCCGTGTGGAAGATCAGCTGATCCTGGGAAATGAGATTATGATCGCTCCGGTTTACGAGCAGAATGCAAGAGGACGTTACGTTTACCTGCCGGAAGAAATGAAGTTTGTGAAATTCCTAGCAGATGGAAGTATCTCTGAGGAGATTCTGGAAAAGGGCGTTCATTATGTGGAAGTTGCATTAAATGAAGTTCCGTTGTTTATAAGGAGCGGTAAGTGTATTCCGGTTGCAGAGGCTGCGGAGTGTGTGAAGGATATTGATACTTCCAGGCTTACCATTCTGGGATATGAAGGCAGCAGTTATACTTTGTACGAGGATGATGGCGTGCATAAGGAGTACGATAAGGCTGAGAATTACAGAGAATTGAAAAAATAGGGAAAGAAATTCTTTTATAATATGTTAAGGCGACAGAATACCACTTAGACAGATAAGGCACAACGCCAAGTCTGTTTAAGGGGGATTTTTTGCAACTATTGGGCTATGATAACCGAATCTCTTTGTCTGCAAACCTTTCTTTTTCATCAAAGTCTGAGACGGCAGATTCGTGTGGAGAGCATTTCGGACCACGAGATATCGCTCAATAAAATGCAGACGGATATCAGTTCCTTTCTGAAAGATTATTACTGGAGAAGCTGGTAAGTGCATATCGCTACAATGCCGTTAATTTTCCAAGAAATCTGTATCAGATGTACTACGATTCCAACGCAGAGCGTATTTACGATTACGTCCACAGTGACCGGACTAATCTCATGATATCCGGCTATTACAATCCAGATGCCAAAAAAGACATCGTCCGGTTTGTTCTGAAGCTTCACAATTATGATGAGGAAAGAACCAGTATTGGTTATCTGGTCTGTGACATTAATAGTGCAGCTCTTACTACCATAATGAAAAAATATGTGGATGTAGACCAGGTATGCCTGTGGCTTCAGCCCATAGATGATCAGGTAATTGCCATGACTGGGCAGGCCAGTCCGATTCCGTCTTCATCTTCGACGAGCCTACCATCGGCCTCCATCCTCTTGACGTCCGGACACTCCTTACCGTCTTCCAGACCCTTGTAGACAACGGTGCCACTGTCGTCGTCATCGAACATGACCTTGATGTGATCCGAAACGCCGATTACATCATCGATATGGGCCCAGGCGGCAGAGAAACCGGTGGAAGAATCGTCGCCTGCGGAACCCCAGAGGAGGTTCAGGAAAACAAGGAAATATAAGTAAAGAACAGTTACTTAGAAACTGTAAGCTTCAAACCTAAGGGCTTGAATAGTTTTATAAGTGTGGATAAATTAGGTGTTGTTTGGAAGGATTCAATTCTTGCAACAGAAGATTGGGGGATACCACATAATTTAGACAGATCCCGCTGACTTAAACCAAGTGCATTACGTTGCTTGACCATTTCGGTAATGATAGTGGCAAGTACCTCCATCTCTGCAATATTTTTATAACTATCAGGATCGGTAACGGATACTTGCTGCTTGTAGGATTCCCATGTTGTCATATATTTAAATGCTCCTTTCTGATGAGATAGTCATCTCTTTCCCTTTTGGCTTTTAGTATTTCACGTTTTGGTGTTTTGTTGCTTTTTTTCATGAAAGTATGTAATAGTATGAAAGTTTCCTGTTCGTGAAAAAAGTAGAAAATACGGTTATTTCCAGGGCGCAATTCCCAGATATTTTCTTCAATATGTTTGGTAATATTATCTGGGAGAAAAGTTCCGTTCTTTTTCAAGAATACGATAGCATTTTTGCTATCAAAATACAATATGAAACTTTGCGAAAATTGTTTTTTAGTGACATTATGGGGAAATAAGTTTTGAAGTAGGATCATAAGTTCAAAAAGGATTAATAAGACTTGCATCAATAGAATAGTATATCGAGTAGTAAAATGCAAGA
>CAKRRG010000140.1 GCA_934394545.1 uncultured Blautia sp. | reverse complement strand
TCCAAGACAGGCGATACAATCAAATTCGCATTCGATATGGAGAAATCTCACTTCTTCGATAAAGAGACAGAGCTTACAATCTGCAACTAATATTTAAGAAGAATGAATTTAAGCCTCAGGGGTTTTTCCCTGAGGCTTTTTTTGTTATACTGTTACTATATGATGATTCCAGGGCAATCGCCCCGACTATAATCTAGCCAAAAGATTTCTTACCACAAAGGAGTATAGCTTATGAAATTACTTCAGATTCTCCGGAAATGTCTGGAAGACTGGAAGAACATCAGTCATCTGGACTTCTGCCTTGTAAATTTAGACAACACGATTTATATCAGCACCTGCGACAGAGCACTTCCTTCTGAAGAGAAACTGGACGAATTTAAAGAAGATGATGCTCTGTGTATTTCCAATATGAACCGCCGCCTGTATAAGGTGACAGAAAGTCATCAACTTCAGTATATCCTCATTGTCTGGGGAAATACTGAAGCAGCCTCTACCATTGGCGAGCTGGCCGTCTGCCAGATAGAGAGCCTGCTTACCGCCTATATGGAGAAAAGTGACAAGAATGTATTCATGCAGAACCTTCTCCTGGGTTCCTATTCCGACGTAGATGCCTTTAACCGTGCCAAAAAGCTTCATATTGCCACAAGTGTAAGACGCGCTGTTTTCCTCGTAGAAACCAGACAGAGCAAAGATGAGAATGCTCTTGCTACCATCCGGAATATCTTTTCCGCAAAAACCAGGGATTTTATCACTGCAATTGACGATTCCGGCATTATTGTTCTTCGTGAACTGCAGCCTTCAGAGGATTATTCCGATCTGGATGACATTGCCCATATGCTTGTAGATATGCTGAATACAGAAGCTATGACCTCTGCCTGGGTCTCCTACAGCAATATTGCAGAGGATCTGAAGCAGCTTCCTGACGCTTACAGAGAAGCGCGCACAGCACTGGAAGTTGGGAAAATTTTTTATACCGGTAAGAATGTCTTCGGATATAACCGTCTGGGTATCGGGCGTCTGATCTATCAGCTTCCCATCGAAATCTGTGAGATGTTTATTGATGAATTTTTCAAAGATGAAACTCTGGATTCCATTGATGATGAAACCCTTGCTACCATCCGTACCTTCTTCGAAAATAACCTAAATCTTTCTGAAACCTCCAGGCAGCTTTATGTACACCGAAACACTCTGGTGTACCGCTTTGAGAAGCTGCAGAAAAAATTCGGTCTGGATATCCGTACCTTTGAGGATGCGTTGACATTTAAGTTGGCGATGATGGTGGTGAATTATATTAAGTATAAGAAGGCGGAATAAACACCTTGACAGTCACAATGCCGCGATGCCTGTGAGATATTGTTTTTCCACAGGTACCGCGGCATTCTATATTTTTATTCTTCCTCTTCTTTCGCCCACTCGAAGGTACACTTCACTGCCTTTTTCCAGCCTTTTAATTTCTTCTGCCGCTCGTCTTCTTTCATGTGGGGAGCAAACTGCTGGCCAATCTGCCAGTTATTTTTCACCTCGGAAGCATCTTTCCAGAAACCGGTTGCCAGACCTGCCAGATAGGATGCGCCAAGGGCTGTTGTTTCGATACAGCTTGGACGGACTACCTTGGTATCCAGGAGATCCGCCTGGAACTGCATCAGGAAATTATTGGCGCTTGCGCCGCCATCTACACGAAGAGCACCAAGTTTAAGACCGGAATCCTTTTCCATTGCTTCCAGGACATCATGCACCTGATAAGCCAGTGATTCTACCGTTGCACGGATCAGATGTGCTTTTCCAGCACCTCTTGTAAGCCCCAGAATAGCACCTCTTGCGTACTGATCCCAGTATGGAGCTCCAAGCCCTGTAAATGCAGGAACTACATAAACGCCATTTGTGTCCGACACAGAAAGACAATATATTTCAGATTCCGGAGCGCTTTCCAGAATTCCCACTTCATCTCTCAGCCACTGGATTGCCGCACCTGCAACGAAAACACTTCCCTCAAGAGCATATCCTGGTGTTCCGTCCGCTTTCACTGCGATGGTCGTAAGAAGTCCGTTCTTCGATTCTACCGCAACATCTCCTGTGTGCATAAGTAAAAAGCAGCCGGTTCCATATGTATTTTTTACATCACCGGA
>CAKRRG010000139.1 GCA_934394545.1 uncultured Blautia sp. | reverse complement strand
TGCTGCTTTCATCATTTTCATAGTTTTTCTCCTTTCTTATCCGTCCTGTATAAGGTACGGTAGTAAGCCTTTGCCGTTCAGAGTTTAAATGGAGCTTTATAGTAAAAAAACATTTTCTATTCTGCAACTTTGTCACGATGTAGTTTCATGCGCCTTTGCATAAATAAAAAATGTTCTTTTTGCTCGCCTCTTTTTGGTAATTTTAGTATAGCAAAGTGTTGTAGCGTTGTCAATTGTTTTTTATTATTCTTTATTACTTTTTATTGTTTAAAATTGATTTTGTATAAATTATGTATTCATTTTTCACAAGTTCTGCTTTTTTCAAGGAAAAATGCGTAAAAAATATCGGATGCAACTGATTAGGGCAACTGTATCTGGCTGGGACTCAACACCAACGGTGCCAGCTTCTCATACACTGCTTTCGCAAAAACCTGGTGACCGGCATTTTTCTCAATATTTAATCTCCACGTCTTTTTTACCAATCAGCCCTTCATCCATAGGATACCATGCTTCCAAGTACTGGTTTTCCTCATCTGCGGACGAATCCAGATTCAAAATTGTCCTGGTAGTTACCGTATTGCCAGAAGAATCTTCCTTTCTGGTTTCCTCCAGAATATATGCGGTTCCCGCTTCCACTTTTAAGGTATCCGGCACATCGTGCGGCTTGTAGGCCGTCTGCTTCAGTATCTTATTTGCCCCGTCCATCTGATATATAATGGTCTGTACTGGCTTATACATAGTGGCAAACTGAACCGTCACTTTACAGCCTTCTGTCTTAGTCTTTCCATTTTCTACTGTAGTAGTTTCACCCGAAAGAGTAGCTGCCATAGTGTTTCCTTCTGAGCCTCCCACACCGTTGGAATAGCCATTTCCAGCCATGGCATAAATTTCTCCGTTTTCTTTCTGGAAGACCGGATTTACATACTGGGTGTGTTCTGACTTGCCAGCGACCTGGTAAACAGTGGCACTGATTTCCTGTGTTTCTCCATCATCAGTAACATTGTAGTTCAAATACGGATTTCCTACTCCGTCGGAGCAAAGATTTCCTACAGATGTATTCCCATCCTCGTCTTCTGTCACTGGCATTAAAATATATTCTCCTTTTATGTCTCCAAAGGAAATTTTCCACTCAGAAGAAGACTGGGCATCTTCTTTATCCACAGTTGCCACAAGTTTCCCCTCATAACGACTGTCGTTTCCTATGGTGATACTGCTGTTGTTCATAAGTGAGGCGGCATGGTCGTTCAGATAGCCTTCCATATCATATAGGTCCAGATATTCGGAGGTGATAAAAGCGCCGATCAAGCGGTCACCGTTTCCATCTTTGCCGGCTTCTGGGACTGCAAGAGTACAGCCGCTGGCTGTGAAGGCCATGAAAATAACTGATAATTCGAACAAACTTTTTAACAAATGATTGTTCTCCCGTCCCTTCAAAAATCTTTCTACAAAATGTGCGTCACAATTTTGGTGATATTTCGATTTCCTAATCTTCATTTTCGTCCCCCTCCAGATTTCCATCAAATTTTAAAATATCCCCAACATCACATTGCAGGAAATAACAGATCCGGTTAATGGTGTGGAACCGCACACCTTTGGCTTTTCCGCTTCTTAGGACGGAAAGATTGGCTTCTGTGATATTTACCAGACTGCACAATTCCTTGGACGTCATCCCCCGCTCCTTCAATACGTCTTCAAGGCATACTTTTATTGCCATAAATCATTTCCTTTCCTTATTGCAAATTGCTCCATATGCTTAAATAAACAGGTCATTATCCTCTTTCAGTCTCTGCATTTCCCTTATATACCTTGCAAACAACAGCACCACCAGCACAAAGGCCATGGAAAATACCGGGATCGACACCACATACTCAAGCTGGCAAAGTCTGCTCTGGAAAAACAACTGTAGTAGGTTAAATACCGCATCCACCCCAATAGTGGATGCTAAGGTCCACACGCAAAAGTGGGAAAGCTTTTCTGCCAGTTTTACACTCTCTTCCTGATACAGATCTTTCTTCATTGCAGCCAAAAGCCTTCTCGCCAGGAAAACAACTATAATATCCAGTACATAAGGCAAAATACGGACTGCAAAATGGAGGAACAGGAAAACATAGGTAGGAGTAAGGTTTGAAAAAGTAAAAAATCCATCGCTTAGCTCTATGCCTGTATTTCCCTTCTGTACCGTTTCCAGATTCTGAAGCAGCCCTCCCAGCTCCTGTCCAAAGATGCC
>CAKRRG010000138.1 GCA_934394545.1 uncultured Blautia sp. | reverse complement strand
AATCAGGTCGATGTTTCAACTTACCTTACAAAGAAAATTAAACTTAACATTCCTATGATGAGTGCAGGAATGGATACTGTTACAGAGTATAACATGGCGATTGCCATGGCACGTCAGGGCGGTATCGGTATCATTCACAAGAATATGTCTATCGAAGCTCAGGCAGATGAGGTGGACAAGGTTAAGCGTTCTGAGAATGGTGTCATCACAGATCCATTTTATTTGTCTCCGGAGCATACATTAAGGGATGCGAATGACTTAATGGCAAAATACCGTATTTCCGGTGTGCCGATCACAGAGGGCAAGAAGTTAGTAGGAATCATTACCAACCGTGATCTGAAGTTTGAGACAGATTTCAGCAAGAAGATCAAAGAGTCTATGACATCTGAGGGACTGATCACTGCCAAGGAAGGTATTACCTTAGAAGAGGCGAAGGCCATTCTTGCGAAATCACGTAAAGAGAAATTACCCATTGTAGATGATGATTTTAATTTAAAGGGACTTATCACCATCAAGGATATTGAAAAACAGATCAAATATCCTCTTGCAGCCAAGGACGAGCAGGGACGTCTTCTCTGCGGTGCAGCTGTTGGTATTACGGCCAATGTGCTTGCTCGTGTAGACGCACTTGTGAAGGCAAATGTTGATGTTATCGTTGTGGATTCCGCTCATGGCCATTCTGAGAATATCCTTCGTGCCGTACGGGAGATCAAGGCCGCTTATCCGGAGCTTCAGGTGATTGCCGGAAACGTTGCCACAGGAGCAGCTACCAAGGCTCTGGTCGATGCAGGTGTAGACGCAGTTAAGGTTGGTATCGGACCTGGTTCTATCTGTACTACCCGTGTTGTTGCCGGTATTGGTGTACCGCAGGTTACCGCTGTTATGGATTGCTATGAAGTGGCTAAGCGTTATGGTATTCCGATTATTGCAGATGGTGGTATCAAGTATTCCGGTGATGTTACCAAAGCAATCGCAGCCGGTGCCAATGTTTGTATGATGGGAAGTATGTTTGCCGGATGTGATGAAAGCCCGGGAACCTTTGAATTATATCAGGGAAGAAAATATAAAGTATACCGTGGAATGGGATCTATTGCAGCAATGGAGAATGGAAGCAAGGATCGTTACTTCCAGGAGAATGCCAAGAAGCTTGTTCCGGAAGGTGTAGAAGGACGTGTGGCCTACAAGGGACATCTTGAGGATACCGTATTCCAGCTGATCGGAGGACTTCGTTCCGGTATGGGATACTGTGGAGCTGAGAATATTGAAGCTCTGAAGCAGAATGGCAAATTCGTAAAGATTTCTGCTGCTTCCCTGAAAGAGTCTCACCCACATGACATTCACATTACAAAAGAAGCACCGAACTACAGTGTGGATGACAAATAAGAAACATAATTGAGTTTTCGGATACAAAATTATTTTACACAAAAGAAAAAAATTTCCATCTTGAAATTAAGTGGAAAGTATTGTAGTATAAAAAAGAACTGCATGACTGGCGGATCGTGGGAATACCCACAGGGAGTGCAGTAGATATTTTGTGCCGACCGCCTGGGCAGCCTGGAAGAAAGGCTTCCCAGGCGTTTTTTTATGTAATTGGAAATTACTCCGTAAGGTTCCTATTACACAAAAAATATATGAAAATATTAACTTAGGTGAATTTCGAAAGGAGAACATCTGCATGGAAATGATAGCACTGGACAAAGAACTGAAGGAGAATTCTTACCCGGGAAGAGGAATCATCATCGGCCGTTCTGCTGATGGAACCAAAGCAGTTACTGCATATTTCATTATGGGAAGAAGTGAGAACAGCCGCAACCGTGTATTTGTGGAGGATGGAGAAGGAATCCGCACACAGGCATTTGATCCTTCCAAGCTGGTAGATCCAAGCCTGATCATTTATGCACCTGTCCGTGTACTTGGAAATAAAACAATTGTAACAAATGGTGATCAGACAGATACGATTTATGAGGGAATGGATCATCAGCTCACATTTGAGCAGTCTCTGCGTTCCAGAGAATTTGAGCCAGACGGTCCGAATTATACACCACGTATTTCCGGAATCATGCATGTAGAGAACGGTTCTTACAGCTATGCAATGTCTATTTTAAAAAGCAATAACGGAGATCCGTCTTCCTGTAACCGCTACACCTTCGCATACCAGAATGCAAAGGCTGGTGAGGGTCATTTCATCCACACTTACAAATGCGATGGAAATCCTCTTCCAAGCTTTGAAGGAGAGCCAAAGCTGGTTCAGATTCCGGATAACATGGATGAATTTGCAGATATGCTGTGGAAGAGCCTGAACGAGGAGAATAAAGTTTCCCTTTTTGTCAGATATATTGACATCGAAACTGGTAAATATGAATCCAAAATTATCAATAAAAATCACTAAATAGATAAAATGGAGGAAATAAGCATGAAAGAATTAGA
>CAKRRG010000137.1 GCA_934394545.1 uncultured Blautia sp. | reverse complement strand
GTGAAGAAGATATTATCGGGGAAAAACGCGGTTCTTCTATCTATAACCCAACCTCTGGTCAGGTTTGAGGTAGCATCGATCTGATATTTTTCTAACCTAAGAAGAGAAGAAATTGGCGCCACATCAGTTGAACATAAACTTGAAAGGACTTTTCATGTAAATTCATCCGCATCTTCACGCACATACCCCCGCTACCCGGGATATGACCCAAGGCTCTATTGTCATGCAGCTTATCGCCTTTTCACTTCCGATGATGCTGGGCAATATATTTCAAATTCTCTACAACACAGTGGACTCCGTGGTGGTCGGCAATTTTGTTGGCACCGAGGCACTGGCGGCTGTTGGTTCTACAACCATTATCGTAAATATCATGGTATACTTCTTCAATGGCTTCTCCACTGGTGCCACCGTAGTGATCGCACGGCGATTTGGAGCAGGTGACCAGCAGGAGCTACACACCGCCATCCAGACCATCATGGCTGCAACCTTCATTTTATCAGTCGTAGCTACGGTGGCAGGAGTTTTTGGTGTCGATCCCATGCTTCGCTTTATGTCCACTCCAGATGATGTATTTGATCAAGCGGCAGTATATTTGCGTATCTACATGGCTGGTTTTTCGGGCTTGGTTATTTATAACATGTGCAGTGGGGTTCTACGTGCGGTAGGCGACACTACAAGGCCGCTGTATTTCCTGATTCTTACCAGTCTGACGAACATCGCATTGGACTTGTTCTTCGTGTTAAAGCTGAATATGGGCATCGCCGGTGTTGCCTACGCTACCATCATTTCACAGTTTCTTTCTGCCGGTCTGACGCTGACGCTGCTCACCTTTACGAAAGACATCTATCGCATGGATTGGAGGGATTTGCGTCTCAATATCGACGTGATCCGTGAGATTTTCGCAGTTGGGCTCCCAACGGGCATCCAAAGCATTATTACCGCCATCTCCAATGTGTTTGCTCAGTCCTATATCAACGCTTTCCAGTCTCAGTGCATGGCAGGCTGGGCAGCTTATAATAAGCTGGACCAATTCGCGATGCTTCCCATACAGAGTCTGGCCATGGCTTCCACTACATTCGCCAGTCAGAACATCGGCGCCGGACAGGAAGATCGTACCAGCAAAGGGGACATGGTATCAGTTGCTTTGGGCCTATCTGTAACAGGCATTATCATCCTGATTGTGGAACTGTTTGCGGCACCGGCCGTCGCGCTGTTTACCCCGGATGAAGCGGTAATTCGCTTTGGTGTGCTTTTTATTCGAACGAATCTTGTATTTATGCTGTTCAACTGTGTCAACCATGCGCTGGCTGGCTCTATGCGCGGCCGGGGAGACTCCACTGCTCCCATGGTAATCATGCTGCTGGGTTTCGTCGCAATACGGCAGGCCTACCTGTTCATCATGACCCGCTACATTACCAACACTCCCGCAGCTGTTGGATTTGGTTATCCCGTGGGCTGGATGGCCTGTTGTGTTGTTGAGGTATGCTATTACATCATCCGATGGAAAAAGAAGGTATCTCCCTCATGTTCTCCAGCAATTAGGGTGTATCTGAAAACTCAAACATCATATAAAAATTGCACAAAATCGAAAAATGCAGTAGAATAAAAGAAAAACGCATAGGGGTGATCTTATGGCAGCAAGACGGTATGAGCTGACCGATACTCAGTGGGACAGGATCAAAGATCTGATTCCGAGAGCTAAGACCGGCAGGCCACCAAAGGATGACAGGATGATGCTCAATGCCATGCTCTGGCTGGCCAAAAGCGGTGCAGCCTGGGCGGATATCCCTGCGCGATTCGGGTCACATCAGACTGTTTACAGCCGGTTCTGCAAGTGGCGTGACAACGGAACCCTTTTGCGCATTTTTCAGGAATTGAACGCAGACGCAGACTATGAGAACCTGTGTATTGACAGCACGAGCATCAAAGCACATCCGCAGAGCGCGGGTGCAAAAAAGGGGCTGTAAATTCAGAAAACAACCAGTTTATCGGTGTAAGTCATGGTGGAAAGACTACAAAAATCCATGCTATTGTGGATGCATTGGGAAATCCCGTCCACTTTCTGCTTACCGGCGGAAACATCTTTGATTCCAGTGCCGCCATCGATCTGCTTTCGGGAGTGAACATCTCTGGCAGCAACATTCTGGGAGATAAAGCATATGGAGCAAAGTCCATTCGCGCCTATATCGCAGAGCAGGGAGCATCATATACGATCCCACCCAAAAGCAATGTAGTCGAGCCATGGTTTTGTGATTTCCACACTTATAAGGAACGCCACCTGATTGAGTGCTTCTTCAACAAACTCAAGGTTTTTCGCAGGGTCGCTACTCGCTATGACAAGCTCGCCGTGTCCTTTCTTGCGTTTGTCCATCTCGCTTCCATTTGGATTTTGTTGAAATAGTACAAGAATACTATGTTTTCAGATAGGCTCTAAAAAGAGTCTTCCAAAAAGTATTATTGCACCCGGCAAGCTGAATTGGCAGCAGGAGCTTTTCCTCTGCCAATTTTTGGCGTCTTTGTAAAAAACAGATCAAATTAATGAAATTCGGTCTGTTCTCTTCTCACCCTCAGAAAGCGCAGAGTATCTCAC
>CAKRRG010000136.1 GCA_934394545.1 uncultured Blautia sp. | reverse complement strand
CTTATCACAGCTGGTATCCATGCAGGAGAATATGTGGGAATCCAGAGTGCAGTAGAGCTTGGAAGAGATTTGAAAATCGAGAAAATGACCGGAACGGTAATTATTGTAAAGGTAGTTGGAAGAGAGGAATTTGAGAACCGTTATGGCTCTCTTTGTAGGGAAAATCAGGAGAATCTGA
Source organism: uncultured Blautia sp. (assembly GCA_934394545.1). Taxonomy (GTDB): domain Bacteria; phylum Bacillota; class Clostridia; order Lachnospirales; family Lachnospiraceae; genus Blautia_A. The sequence continues at coordinate 2,526 of CAKRRG010000136.1, read as the reverse complement.
ACCGTGTTTTTCCTGGAAAAAAGGATGGAACCAAGTACGAAAAGCTTGCTTACGCAGTAGTGGAAGAGCTGCAGAAAGCAGCTGACTATTATATTGATCTTCACAGTGGAGATGATTATGAGAAGCTGACTCCTTATGTGTATTATGCAGGAAAAGCTTCTCCTGAGGTGGTAAAACTTTCACGTCAGATGGCAGAGCAGGTGGATGTTCCTTATATGGTGAAATCTGAAGTTGCATCCGGCGGAAGCTATAATTATGCAGCTGCCTGCGGTATTCCATCTGTTCTTTTGGAAAGAGGTGGAATGGGTGCCTGGGAGACAGAGGAAGTGCGTTCTATGAAGCGGGATGTGCGCAGTATTCTTCGCTTTCTGGGAATTTATGATGGCCACAGAAGCATGCGGAAATACTACCCTTTAAATGTGACTCAGGTGCAGTATCAGTCTGCCTCTTATTCGGGACTCTGGTATCCACAGAAGAAGGCTGGCGATCTGTTTACAGAAGGAGAGGTCCTGGGCTATATAAAGGATTATGAGGACAATATTCTGGAAACCTGTATCTCTTATGGGGATGGAGTGATTCTGTATCAGACAGGCTCTCTCCAGGTAATCAAGGATGGCCCCATGGTAGCTTACGGACGGATCAGCTACGAGGAAGACGACAGGAAGGAGAAAATAGCAGCCTACTGGACGAAGAGAAGTGACAGTTTTCTGGAGCAGAGAAGAGCTGAATTACATAGTCCGCTGGCGGATAGATGGATGGAAGAAATCAGAAAATATCTGCCTGAAAATGAGTCGGAAAATGGCAGACTCAAAATCCTGGATGTAGGCTGTGGAACCGGCTTTTTTACCATTCTTCTTGCAAAGCAGGGACATCAGGTGACTGGTACTGATCTTACTCCGGATATGATTGCAAACTCTTGTATTCTCGGGGAAGAAGAACATGTGACCTGCGATTTCCAGGTCATGGATGCGGAGCATTTGGGCTTTTCGGATGAAAGCTTCGATGTAGTCATTTCCCGTAATCTTACATGGACCCTGCCGGAAGCTGCCCAGGCTTATAAAGAGTGGATAAGGGTGCTGAAGCCAGGTGGACTGCTGTTGAATTTTGATGCCAATTACGGAGCCACAAATTTTGCTGAGACCTCAGGTCTCCCGGAAAATCATGCCCACAATCAGCTTGGAAATTCCCTGATGCAGGAGTGTGAAGACATTAAACGCCAGCTGCCCATCAGCTCTTATATTCGTCCTGCCTGGGATGTGGAAGAGCTTGGAAAACTGGGAGTGGAGCAATTATCCATTGACCTTGGCATCAGCAAACGGGTATATAAAGAAAAAGACGAATTTTATAATCCTACACCTATGTTTGTAATCGGGGCGAAGAAGTCTCAAAATTAAGGGACGCCAATCAAATCACAAAATCGGAGCTGGTCATATGGAGGAATGCCATTGTTTTCTCATTTTTTGGACAGGAGAAAAACTCTTTCGAAGGGGCTTCTTCCACAATGACTCCGTCCTCCATGTAGACTACCCAGTTGGCAACCTTTCTTGCGAAATCCATCTCATGGGTGACCACAACCATGGTGGTTCCTTCGTCAGCAAGCTTTCGCATTACATCCAGAACTTCCCCTGTGAGCCTTGGATCAAGGGCTGAAGTTGGCTCATCAAAAAGAACGATTTCTGGATTGTAAGCGATGGCTCTGGCGATGGCAACTCGCTGCTGCTGACCTCCTGAGAGCTGGTCCGGATAGAAGTCAGCACGGTCTGCCATGCCGACTTTATCCAGCATTTCCATGGCTTTTTTCTTTGCTTCCTCAGAGGAATACTTACGGGCAATGGTAAGTCCTTCCAGAACATTTTCAAGAGCTGTTTTGTTACGGAAAAGATTGTATCCCTGGAAAACAAAGCCCATTTTCATTCGCAGCTGTCGAACTTCTTTTTTGGTAACAGCAGTGATATTCTTATGGAAATCATCAAAGGTAATTTCTCCTTTATCTGCCTGCTCCAGAAAGCTGATACAGCGGAGAAGGGTGGTTTTTCCGGAACCGCTGTTTCCCAGAATTGCGATTACGGATCCTTTTTCAACTTTAAAATCAACACCTTTTAATACTTCAGTTGATCCGAATTTTTTATGGATGTTCTTTACTTCCAGCATGCTTTTTTCTCACATTCTTAATAATAAAATGTCAATATTGTTATAGATGACGGCTGATTATACTTCGACCTTTAAAATATCGTTAAAGTAGTTATTTGCAACCATCAGCACACCCATAGCTGTGATAACTACGATTTCTTCTTCTGTAAATTCTTCTTTTAATTCAGTATAGATTTCATCTGGAATGTTTTTCGGATCTTTTGCAAGAGCGCGGCCAAAAGAAATAAGTAATTCTTCCTTCTTTGTAAATTGAAAAGTGTCGAAATCAATACCGTTATCTTTCAGAAGCTTTCTGAAATAAGTACTGCATACCAGGCAGTCATTTTCTTCGGAAATTGCATATTCAAAGAAGTCACCGGCTCTTTTTCCAATCAG
>CAKRRG010000135.1 GCA_934394545.1 uncultured Blautia sp. | reverse complement strand
TGGTACAGGATATTGTACAGGAAGTTATGGCGAAAATGCAGATTGCAGACGCTCCGGCCGGTAAACATGGAATTTTCCAGGATATGAACGAGGCTATTGAGGCAGCGAAGGCTTCCCAGAAGATCGTTAGGAAAATGTCCTTAGACCAGAGGGAAAAAATCATTACCTGCATTCGAAGAAAAACAAAAGAAAATGCAGAAATCCTTGCACGTATGGGCGTTGATGAGACCGGAATGGGAAATGTAGGAGATAAGATCCTGAAACACCATCTGGTAGCAGATAAGACACCAGGTACAGAAGATCTCAGCACCACAGCATGGTCAGGAGACAGAGGACTTACTCTGATCGAGATGGGACCGTTCGGTGTGATTGGAGCAATTACTCCGTGTACCAATCCAAGTGAGACCATTCTGTGTAATACAATGGGTATGCTGGCAGGTGGAAATACAGTTGTATTTAACCCGCATCCAGCAGCAATCAAGACTTCTATTTATGCGATCAACCTTTTGAACGAGGCATCTCTGGAAGCAGGCGGCCCGGACAATATCGCAGTAACAGTAGAGAAGCCTACATTAGAAACAAGTAATATTATGATGAAACATAAAGATATCCCGCTTATTGCAGCAACAGGCGGCCCTGGCGTTGTTACAGCAGTTCTTTCCTCAGGAAAACGTGGAATCGGTGCTGGCGCAGGAAATCCACCTGCAGTTGTTGATGAGACTGCAGATGTAAGAAAAGCAGCTCAGGATATCGTAAACGGATGTACATTTGATAACAACCTTCCTTGTATCGCAGAGAAAGAGATTGTAGCAGTTGCTTCTATTACAGATGAGCTTATGCATTATCTGGTAAGCGAGAATGATTGCTATCTTGCTTCCAAAGAAGAGCAGGACAAGCTTACAGATGTTGTTCTTGCAGGTGGCAAGCTGAATCGTAAATGCGTAGGACGTGATGCGAGAACATTACTTTCCATGATCGGAGTTAACGTTCCGGCAAATATCCGCTGCATCGTATTCGAGGGACCGAAGGAACATCCGCTTATTGCAACAGAGCTTATGATGCCAATCCTTGGTGTTGTAAGAGCAAAAGATTTTGATGATGCAGTTGAGCAGGCTGTATGGCTTGAGCATGGCAACCGCCATTCTGCACACATTCATTCCAAGAACATTGACAATATCACCAAATATGCGAAAGCAATCGATACTGCAATTCTTGTTAAGAACGCACCTTCTTATGCGGCTCTGGGATTCGGTGGAGAAGGCTACTGTACATTCACTATCGCAAGCCGTACAGGTGAAGGTCTTACAAGCGCAAGCACATTTACAAAGAGAAGACGCTGCGTAATGGCAGACAGCCTTTGCATTCGCTAACAGGAGGAAACATAAAAATGGATATGAATAATGTAAATATCGAAGAAATCGTAAAACAGGTTCTTGCTGGTATGGCTGGAACTGCTCCGGCAGCTTCTGCACCAGCTGCAGCACCGGCAGCAGCACCTGCAGGCGCTATCCCGAAAACTGCACATGTTGCAGTACTTACTGAGAAAGAGCATTTTGATATTAAAGAGTACCCGATTCCGGCACTTGGCGATGACGACATCCTTGTTAAAGTTGAAGGCTGCGGCGTTTGCGGTACAGATGCTCACGAATTCAAGAGAGACCCATTTAATCTGATCCCGGTTGCACTTGGCCATGAGGGAACTGGTGAAATCGTTGCTATGGGTAAGAATGTTAAGACAGATACAGCTGGAAAACCGGTTAAGATCGGTGATAAAGTTGTTACATGTATGATCTTTAAGGATGATCCTGAGATCACAATGTTCGACCTGAATAAGAAAAATGTTGGTGGAGCTGACGTATACGGACTTCTTCCGGATGATGACATTCATCTTAATGGATGGTTCTCCGATTACATCTTTATCAGAGGCGGAGAGTTTGGAAGCACATTCTTCAACGTAAGTGATCTTGATCTGGATTCCCGTATTCTGATCGAGCCATGTGCAGTTCTTGTACATGCAGTTGAAAGAGCAAAAACAACCGGTATCCTTCGTTTCAACAGCAGAGTTGTTGTACAGGGATGTGGACCGATCGGTCTGATCTGCATCGCAGTTCTTCGTACTATGGGTATCGAGAATATCTGCGCAGTAGATGGAAATCAGCAGCGTCTTGATTTTGCTAAGAGAATGGGCGCTACCATGAGTGTAAACTTTATGGAGCACAAAGGAATTGAAGCACTTTCCGAGGCTGTTAAAGAGCAGTTTGGCGGACATCTTGCAGACTTTGCATTCCAGTGTACAGGATCCCCTGTTGCTCATGCAAACATCTACAAATTCATCCGCAACGGCGGTGGCCTTTGCGAGCTTGGTTTCTTCATCAATGGCGGAGATGCTACAATTAATCCACACTTTGATATCTGCTCCAAAGAAATCACAATCGTAGGCTCCTGGGTATACACCTTAAGAGATTACGTTACAACATTTGACTTCCTTAAGAGAGCAAATGCAATCGGACTTCCAATGTCTGAGCTGATCACAGATAAGTATCCGCTTGAGGAAATCAACGAAGCATTAAAGAAAAACCTTGCTATGACCGGTCTTAAGATCGCTGTAGTAAACAAATAATTGCCGGATAAAGGAGAATCAAGATGGCAGAAGCTGTAGGAATCTTGGAGGTGTTCGGACTGGCAACAGCATTTGTGGCAGCCGACGCCGGCTGCAAGGCAGCAAATGTCCATCTGGAGGTTTTTGATAAAAATAAACCTGCAAATGCGGACAGTCTGCCGGTACCGCTCCTTGTCTGCATCAA
>CAKRRG010000134.1 GCA_934394545.1 uncultured Blautia sp. | reverse complement strand
TCTGCATGCTGCCAGCCGGTACACATAATACCCTTGGAATTAAAATAATACCAGAAGCCATCTATTTGCTGAAATCCGGTTAGTTTTTTGCCATTTTTGTAGCAGTAACGCTTGCGTCCTTTCTGTTTCCACTGTACAGAAGAGGTGGCAGAAGTAATTGTTTCATTTTTTTCATTTGTCACTACAGTTTCCGACTGTGTGGTTTCTGCCGCCTGCACTTCCACCCGGCTTCCTGGCAACACCTTCATTCCCGGACAAGCAATTCCCAATACACCTGCCAGAATTATACTTACCAACATTTTACTTCTTTTCTTTTTCATTCTGCGTCCCCCTTTTCTGCCATCACATCTGCAAAGAGCCGGATTGCTCCGACTCTTCGCTTATTTTAACTGGTTTTATTTTATTCCGAATTCTTCCATCAACTTTTCACGATATTCAGGATCATCCAACGCAAGCTGCAAATCAGCCATCCTGTCAGCTTCCAAAAGTTTCTTGGTTAATGATGCCATTCTATCACTTCCTTCTATTCTTCCTTCTATTCTTCCTTCTATTCTTCCTTCACTTTTCCCAGCTTTTAATCCATCATCGTATAACATCTGGCCTAACCTTGTCATCGCCACAACCTCCTTTATCTCTTCTAAATCACTTCCCTGCAAAAACTTATCCGCCAATGTATATAATATCGCTACGGTCTTTTCTGCGGTTACTCTGGTATCCTGTTTTGCAAGCAATATCGCTGTTTTTATTGTATCTTTCCTGCCTTGTCCGCTGCTCATCAATGGTGTTAAAGCCAGCTTCGCATAGTCCTCATCTGTAAAGCCTTCTCCCTTTCTGCTCTTCTCCTGCAAATAGTGAAAAACTTCATCCGCGCTCTTCTGTGTCAAAAATATAGGAGATATTTTGTATGAGTAAGTTCCACAATCCAGTGTATCTCTGGCATTTTTAATGCCTCCAGAGTAAATCACATATGTAAGCACCTTTTTCCCTGTTTCATGAGAAAAAACAGCTTCATATGCATGGAATCTTCTCAGATCATCTTCCCCGGAATCCGTGGTCTGAAACTCCACATGGATATAAAAATCTTCTGTCGTCAGAAACGTAAAGTCCATAAACATGGAATGAATGGTTAATTCCACAAGCTCTGTAGGTCCGATATCCACATAGTCGTAATCAATTCCCAGCATCTTCAGTATCTGATCACGAAAATACCGAAAACCCATTTTCATAATCGCATCTTCATGTTTTGTGTTTGACATGAGCATTTCCCTTCTTTAGATTCAGTATAGTCATCTCATGTACTTTGGTATTTCTTCTGACTGTATTTCTTATAGTTTATCAAAACACTCGTAAAATTACTATACTAATTTCTATCTTTATAAACTTTTCATAATTTTATATCTTTTAGCAAGAACATTAGTTTTATAACAAAACAGCCCAAATTTATATATCGCATACAATCATACGCACTATCTAATAATAATATTGACTTATATTTTTATCATAGTTCAATATAATACGGACAAATATCCTCATACTCTCCATTTTTCAATCTGAATCCTCCCGGAATCACGCCAAGCTGGTGGAAGCCGACTCTTTCATAGAGATGTCTTGCATGAACATTGCTTGCCACAACTGCATTAAACTGCAGTACACGGAAGCCATGTACTTTTCCCTGGGCTACACAATCCTTTACCAATTTATCTCCAATATGAAGTCCGCGGCTATCGCGGGATACAGCATAGCTCGCGTTGCAGATGTGTCCGCAGCGACCTACATTGTTCGGGTGAAGAATATATAATCCAAGAACCTGTCCATTTTCCATATTCTCGGCTACCGCTGTATAAGTCTGCGCTGCGAAAAATTCCGCGCCGGTTTTCTCATCCAGACATTCTTCCTGCGGAAATGCCACGCCGTCTTCCACAATTTCATTCCAGATGCGAATCATAGCCCCAAGATCTTTTTCTTCGTATTTTCTTACAATAATTTTGTTTTCCATAATAGCTCTCCTCAATTTCTGCTTGTCTGAAGTTCATTTATTGTTATTGGAAATGTCTTAAAAAGGCACTATCATTTTGCAAAAATTATATGCAAAAGCGCGCAAAAAAACAATCGTATTTTTTTACGATTGTTTTATGATTATTTTCATTTGTTTTATCAATTAAAAACTGAGCAAAACAAAGAGCCGGATCACTCCGACTCTTTGCCCGTTTCAACATATAAAATTTTACCGCCGCTTATTTCTCCAGCATATAATCCTTAATCACATCATGGTCTCTCAGTACCTTCTCCACTAAGGTTCCCTTGATTGCTTTCATCAGAGGTTTCTTTACCAGGTTCAGCGGTCCAGGAAGCTCGATTTCAAGTGGTGATCTGCCATCCATAAGTTTTACACTGGCATCGAGGAGTTCTCGCACGTCGTAAACGCTGCCCCATACTTCCGGAACACCACGGTCTACGCCCATAAGTCCGTATACAGCTTCCATTGCGGTACGAACAGAATATTCTGTGGTGAAGATAGTGTCTCTTGGAGTCTCAGCGAACTGGCCAAGGAATGCGAAGTTCACGCAGCCATCCGGAATAACGTCCGGTCTGTCACCTTTTGCTCTTGGCATGAAGAATGCAGTGATGTATGGCATCATGGTCGGTACACAGACTGCGCTGTTTTCAGCCAGATCCTCGATCTGATCCGTCGGTACACCCATGTGGTACAGCCACTCTTCGGTGATCTCTTTACCGGTACACTCCTTCATTGGTTTCTTTACATAATCGCCAGGTACATCTGTGAAAAGACCATATACCCAAACGCAGACTTTATCTTTGTCCTGATCCTTGAACTGCCCCTGACGGTTGATGGTCCAGCTTAACAGCCAGCTGGAATCCTGGCAGCTTACGATACCGCCGGTAACAACCTTGCC
>CAKRRG010000133.1 GCA_934394545.1 uncultured Blautia sp. | reverse complement strand
AAAACAAAAGCGTAGCGCTTAAGCTCTTCCATCTTTCACCTGGAATAACTTACTTTAATTTACCATCTTTTTAATTTAACTACAACGTGACGATATGGTTCTTCGCCTTCGCTGACAGTCTCTACATACTTGTTGCCCTGAAGCGCTGAATGAATGATTCTTCTCTCATATGGATTCATTGGCTCAAGTACAACCGGCTTTCTTGTCTTCTTAACCTTGTAGGCAATTCCTCTTGCAAGGTTCTCCAGAGTCTCTTTACGACGTCTGCGATAATCCTCTGTGTCGAGCTTCACTCTGATATAGTTTGCTTTGCCCTTGTTTACGACAAGGCTTGTAAGATACTGAAGAGAATCAAGAGTCTGTCCTCTCTTACCGATCAGAATTCCCATATCCTCTCCCTCGAAAGCAACTTCCAGACAACCGTCATTTGTATTGTATTTGGAAGTAATTTCCACTTCGCCAAGATTCATGGATGCGAATACGTCGCGAAGGAAAACGATTGCTCTTTCCTCCACATCCTTGATCTCTGCCGGATCTGTAAGAATCTCAACAGGCTTGGACTGCTTCGGTTTCTCTTCTCTTGGCTCTTTCGGCATTTTTTCTTTTGCCGGTTTTTCTTTTACAGGACGCTCCTTAAAAGGTTTCTCCTTCGGCTGGCGCGGCTGTTTTTCTTTTGGCTCTTTAAAAGGCTTTGGCTCTTTCGCCTCTTTTACAGGTGCTTTTTCTTTCACCGGCTCACTCTTTGGTGCCGGCTTTTCAGCTTTTACAAAAGGTTTGGCAGGCTTTCTATTCTGCTCTTCCTTAATCGCATCCACTTTAACAGTGTCAACGATTTCCTGTAATTCATCCTCTTCAGAAACTATATTGATCTTGCGTGCTTTGATAATTGCCGGTTTGCTTCCGATGCCAAAAAATCCGGAACTACCTTCTGAAATCACTTCAATATCCAGCTGATCACTGGAGACACCTAATTCGATGCACGCCTTGGTGATTGCTTCATTCTTCGTTTTTGCTGAAAACTGGATAAACTCCTCCATCTATGAAACCCTCCGTTCCCGACAACAATTACTTCTTCTTGTTTCTCTCGTCAAAATCCCTGACCATATTTGCCCTTGCAGTAATGCTTCCTGGCTTTGCATTTCTTGCATTCTGGTAGGATTCCTCTACTTTTCTGGTTCTCTCTTCTGCATTTGTGTTACTGGAACCTTTATCAATCTTGGTGTTGATATTCTTAGTAGACTGGTTTGCCTGATTGGTGATCTTCTGCGGTGGAAGCCCTTCCTTCGTACGCTGTTTCTCAATCTTCTTCATATTCTCGTTTACCAGATCGTTGATATCCATCTTATCCAGATGACGATTGATAAACCACTGCTGAATACTTCTGACAACCGCACTTGCGATCCAGTAAATACCAAGACCTACCGGGAATGTGAAACAGAATACTGCTGACATAAGCGGCATAACTGTATTCATAGTCTTCATGGAAGCCTGCATCGTGTCAACAGCACCTTCAGCAGATGAAGCAGCCTGTGGCATAAGCTTGTAGTTCAGTACCTGGGTTGCCCATGCAAGAATAGGAATCAGGAGTGCAGCAATAGCCAACGCAATAGATGCTCCCGCAAAAGCAGCCTTAATATAGTTCAAAGGCTGATCTGCAATATTTAATCCGCAGAAGTTCTGCATTTTGGAAATTTCCGCAGATGTGGTGTTAATGGTATCTGCAAATCCCTTAAACTGATCCATTGATGCAAGATCTTGCCACTGAGATGGAGACAACGCATAAAGAAAATCAATTACGGAATTACTGGTTGCTTTTCCATTATCCAGCGCAAGCTGTACACGAGTCATCTTGTTGTCTGTGATAAAGTTCTGAATCAGATCTGTATAGCCACTTACACTTGTGATCTGATCAACAAGGCCTGTAAATACATTCTTTACACTGCCAACATAACCAGGAATTTTGTAAATAACCTGCCATAATGCCATCAGGACAGGAAACTGGATCAACAGCTGCACACAGCTGCCAGTAGGTGAAACACCATATTTCTGATATACAAGCTGAGTTTCTTCCTGCATTTTCTGCATAGATGCCTGGTCTTTTTTATCTTTATATTTCTTCTGTACCTTCTGAAGTTCAGGCTGCATAACAGAACTTAATTTAGAAAACTTCTGCTGTTTAACCTGCAGCGGTGTCATCAACGCATAAATGATAATACTGAAGATAATGATACAAAGACCCAGGTTCTGAATACCCACCAGATCAAGAACTCTGTAAATCCCGTCCATGATCCAGCCCATAATAGAAGCAACCTGTCCAATAATTGGAACACTGCTCTTCGTCAATAAAATCATATCCAAGTTTGTTTCCTCCTAGGCTTTTTCGGTGTAACTATTCAATTGTCAAAGTTTGTTTATTTGTGCTGAAATTCAGATTAAAGTGTCATTTATTGGACATTGTTTTCAGTACAAGTTATGGTACAGGATCGTATCCTCCATGTGAAAAAGGATTACAACGCAAAATTCTCCACGCTGCAAGAAGCCCGCCCTTTAATGCACCATATTTCTGGATTGCTTCTAAACCATATTGAGAACATGTGGGAATATAAGGACATTTTGTTCTCTTCATCGGCGATATATATTTCTGATAGAGACGAATCATACGAATCATGATATTCTTTGGACTAAATCTGCTCATGATGAATTCAGGCTTACTCCTCTTCTGCTTTCTTCGCTTCACTTGATTCTTCTTTATGAAGCTCAGCCTCACGGCGTATCTTCATTCTGCCTGCAAGATGCATAAGTGCACTCTCGATTTCCTGATAGGATCTGTCCTTTGCACCTGGTCTTGCGACCACTACTATGTCCAGTCCCTGACGGAAAAATTTCTCATTCAGGCGGTAACTCTCTCGTATCAGTCTGGTGACTCTGTGGCGTACCACACTATTCCCTACTTTTTTACTTACTGATATTCCCAGACG
>CAKRRG010000132.1 GCA_934394545.1 uncultured Blautia sp. | reverse complement strand
CCATAGCGCTTCCTGCTGTGCGGAAAGGGAGGTACACTCCTCCGTCAGCACCTCGTCCGGCGTGATGTGAAGGACGCTGCATATTTTAAGGATCGTTTCTGTGCGCATGTTGACCGCGCCCCGTTCAATGTCCGCATATGTGCGGTCGGACAAGCCCGCCGCTTCCGCCACCTCCGCCTGGGTCATTCCCATCCGCTTACGGATGCACAGCAGCTTGTTTCCGATTACCTGCAAGTCAAAAATCAGCATTTTTCTTCCTCCCGCAAAGCATATACAGGAATTATAATTCCGTTTCTTGTTGACAAACAGGAACTATGGTAGTATAATTACAGGAAGAATAGCTCCTAATATATGGATGTAAATGCGAGGTGCCTATGAAAAAAGGAAAATATCTGGCTGCACCCCGGCGAAAGAAGAAAATGGCTGTCATTTTGCTGGCAGCGGCTGCGCTGCTGTTGGCAGCCGTCTCTGTGCTGCTGGTTGGCCGTCGGGGAGAGCAGCAGGGAGGGCGGCAGGTGAAGCTGCCCAATGGTGAAACGGTGCCGCAGTCCGACTCTGTGGAGAAAAGGACGGATTCCATTGCCATCCCCGGCTATGAGGGGATCTCCCTGAAAGCGAACAGCAAGGAGCAGGAGATCGGCTTTCCCAATCCCGCGCAGAACACCTGCTACTTTCAAATTTCCCTGATGCTTGAGGACGGCACCATGCTGTGGCGTTCCGAGCTGGTCGCACCGGGGGAGATCTCCGACCCGATCACCCTGGAAGAACCTCTGGAGGCGGGTGTTTACCCCAATGCCCTTTTGAAATTTGATTGCTACACCATGGATGGCGCCATGCGTGCGCTGAACGGTGCCGCAACAAAAATGACGCTCCACGTCAAATAGCGGAAGGAGGTGAGGTAATATGCGAAAGCAAATCGCGCTTTTTCTTGCCATTGCTGTTGCCCTCTGCATGCCCATGAGCACCGCGGCGGAGTCCACCACAATTTCCGTTGTTGTCCCAGAACCGACGTATCAGATGACCATTCCGGCAGACATTCAGATGGAATATAGGGCTGTCAGCTGTACCCTTGGCGCACCATCCATTGTCCAATCCTCTGGTTTTTCGGAAAGCGCCTATCTGACCGTTACCGTATCCCACAGCGGTGCATTTTCCAGCCAAAGCACATCCACAACGATTCCCTTTGCATTCTATGCAAGGGCGGACAGTGGCCTCTTCGAATGGGCTTCGGGGAGCAGTCTCGTCTATGACCGAATGGAAGACGGGAGTGTAAGTGCTCTTGGACACACGGCAGACGGCTGGGCTCCATCCGCCTTTGAACTGCAAATATCCGACGGCGCATGGGCGGCGGCCAATCCCGGTACATATACGGCGACCGTCACCTTTACGGCACAGCTGGCCTTTTCCGCGTAACCTGTAAATCATCCCCCTCCGGGGAAGCAAAAAAGGAGTATCAATATGAAAAAAATTTCTGCGCTCATCCTGGCATTGGCCCTGCTGGCTTCGGCACTGCCCGCGGCCCTTGCCGCAAATGCAACCCACAGTTCCATGACCCTGACCACCACTGTCCCCAGCGCCAGATACGTGCTGAACATCCCAGCAGATCAAACAGTGACCTACGGCGAGGCACGCACCTATATTGGTAATGTTACGGTTACAGACTCCCAAGGCTTCGCAAAGGGAAAAGCACTGGCCGTCACGGTAGAGTATGCTCCATTTGCTGCTGAGGCAGAAGAAATCAGTACAACAATTCCTTATACGCTATACCAAACAGAGGCTACCGACAGCAGTGACCAATACCTTGATCTTAACGCTGTCAGTCTCGCGTCCGGGGGAAAGATAAAATTCGTAGCAAAAGGTGATGGAACATTAACTGAATGTGCGCCGTTTGTCGACGAGCTTGACGCTTGGTATACCATGAATAATCTGATTGTTCAAATTGAAAGTGAAGATTGGCTCAAGGCACTTTCCGGTGATTATAAGAGCACTATTACCTTCACGTCTGAAATCACAGTAATATAAGGTCAACTGAATGTCCCATGAAACACAGGAACAGTCAGAAGATCATCCCGCTGCTGGTCTTTCTCTGTGTGCTGCTGTGCTGTATGCCTGTTCGGGTGCTGGCACTGGCCACCGGGCTGTCTACCAACGTCCCGGATACGGTGTCCCTGCGAGTTGAAATCACAGGGAGCGGGACTGTGTCAGTTGGAGGCGAGCGTCTTTCCCACACCGGGACTGTGACAGTCAAACGGCACCAGCCTTTTACAGTGACGCTATCGCCGCAGCAGGGATACCGGGTTACTGTCGTAAGCCTCAATGGGAAATCGGTTCTGCATCTTCTTAAAAATAGGGAGCTGACCGTTGATGCCCTGAATCTGGATGGTGTTCTATTGATGACTTTTACGAAAACTGCCAGCAGTCAAAGTGGGAGCAATCCCAAAACAGGAGACCAATATGTAGTTCCCGCAATGGCTACCGCAATGATTTCTATGACGGCACTCATACTGGTATTGTCCCGCAAGACTTTGCTGACAGAGGCGTTTGACCAAGAGTAATCATGGAGGCTGAGAAATTGATGATCAGAAGTGAATCAACAAAAATATCCAATATCGAAGAAATGCTAAATACGCTGTTCCTCGGCTGCGATATTCGTAGCGTGACAGAATTGGAAAGAAAGGTTCAACAACCTGTTATTATGGATGCTAGAAACGGGGGATACATCGAACTGGAACCCCGCAGAGATGGAGACTTTCAATATCGTATTACTCAAAAAGGCAAAAAGCATCGGGATAATAACGTATAATGCTAGAAGAAGAAAAGGGCGCCCCAGTCGGCACCCTTTCCCTTTAATCTTCTAAAAGAGAGATATATTTATATACCGTTGTCCTACTAATCCCACAAACCTTAGCCAATTCCGAAATATTCAGGCTCCCGTTTTTATATGCCGGATAGTGCCGAAGAAAGATTGCGGGAATGCTTTCGGCGGTGCGTTGGGGTCTGCCAATCTGTTTTCCCTTTGCCTTGGCGTTCGCCATTCCAGAGCGCACACGGCTTCTAATCATTGCCAACTCCAATTGAC
>CAKRRG010000131.1 GCA_934394545.1 uncultured Blautia sp. | reverse complement strand
TCCGTATCTGGAAGCGGGGATCGTGAAGCTGCAAAAAGACAAGACGGTTTCTGTCAAAAAGGATAAACTGGATAAAACAGACAAAAAAACGTACCGGGCGAAGCAGAACCTGAACGATACTAAAGAGATCGGATACAGTGATGGCAATGCTTACGGGATCACGTTGAAAAATTATTACGACGCTAAGGGCAGCGCGCGTGATGCATATCAGCTGGATTATATCGATCTCAACGGATACAAGATCAAGATCGCAGACGTCGAGGCGGCGAAAGATCAGGATTTCCAGGTTGCTCACGGTAAGATCTCCGGATTTGACGGTGATGCGGACGTTTTCGTCGATCCTGAAAACGGTCGTGACCTGACGGTAGCATTCTCAGGGGATGTGGAATTTTCCAAGGATCTGAAGGTTTCTTTCGAGTTCGCGGATTCTGCAAAGACAACTGCAGACGCTTCTGCAAAGAGCGATGCGGCGGCTGATTCTGAAGACAAAGCGCAGGCTGCTAAGGCGAGCGTGGTTTCGGATGAGGTGAAGAATGCCGGGGCTGATGAAGCGAGAGCTGCAGCACTGCAGATGGTTGCGCTGCTGGCAGCAAATGACGATCATACCAACAAAGTCCATGTGATCGTAGAAAATACAACGTATAAAAAAGCTGATGGAGCTGCCTGGGATGGCACGCTGGTAGACACCTGGGTAGATTACAGCAAAACAGCGACCATGATGTCCTGTGTCAAGGATGCCTTAAAGACGGCAGGCGCGACGCAGACGGGTGCGGACAGCGGATATATCAGCGAGGTCAACGGCTTGGCGGCGTTTGACGGCGGTTCACAGTCCGGCTGGACAGGAACTCTCAATGACTGGTTCACCGATGCAGGATTCAGTGATTTTACGGCGGCAAACGGCAAGCTGGAAGCCGGGGATGAGATCCGGATCATGTATACTTGCAGCTGGGGCGCAGATGTCGGAAATGACTGGAGCAGCACAGATACAGGTCTGAGCGGCATCAAGTTCAGCACAGGGACTTTAAGCCCTGCATTCAGCAAGGATACAAAGGCATATACGCTGCTGGTTTCCAAGGATATCAGCCAGGTAAATATCGTACCGACCGCGGTGAATAAAGCTTTTCAAACGCGTATTTTCGTGGATGGGAAACAGGTGAAGCGGACGGAATCTGCCGATGTGAAAGCTGGATCGAAGATCAAGATCATCTGTGACAAGGGTGCATTTGGTGATAAGGCTTCGCAGACAACAGATGCAGCATCTATCTATGAAATTACGGTAAAAAATCCGGTAGAACTGGATACGATCCAGTGCAAAGACGCTACTATGATCGATGGAAAGATCGTTGCGAAAAAAGGCGATGTGCTGCAGTTCGAAGCAGTGGATGAAAGCGGCAAAGCGCAGGATGTGACGTGGTCTACGTCATCAAGCTGGGTCGGATCTTTAGACAGTGAAACCGGAGCATTTACCGTGTCAAATGCTTCGCAGGGCGGCAGCAGCTATTTGTACCTGACAGCAACCTCAAAAGACGGATCTGGACTGAAAAAGGAAGCTAAATTTGAAATAACAGGATATCAGTTCTCAGATTATAACCGAAAGAAAGAAGTAACTCTTTCCAGTGACGGACAGTCTGATGCAAAGGTTAGCGTGACAGGTGGGGTTGCCGGTCATACGGTATGGGAATACGATAAGAGCACAGTAGAAAAGATTGCGGAGCTGACGGCAGATCCCGGCAATGGAACCAGCATTGGTTTTAAAGCTCTTCGTCCGGGAAGCTTTAATGTTTCCTTTAAACTGGATGTGAACGAACAGATGACCGATACTGCAACGGTAAATATCAAAGGTGTTGCAGTGGAGGATAAAAGCGGAAACAACAAGAAGACTTATCTGGAAGTCAGTGGTTCGGAGGCACATCCGACCGCCCAGCTGGAAGCTTTTGCAGAAAAAGATAAATCGATCGTAAGCTGGAGCAGCAGCGACGAAGATGTCGTGACTGTAGATGCGGATGGCAAGATCGCAGCACAGGGAATCGGAAGTGCCATCGTGAAGGCGACGGACAGTGCAGGGCAGACAGGCGGGATCAAAGTTGTTGTCAAGAGTAAAGACATTCCGTATTTTGAGAGTCTGGAGTTTCTGACCTCTGCATTTACGAACGGGACCTGGGTGAAAGATCAGACCTTCAAGCCAACAAAGCTGTCTTATGATCTGCCGCTGAAGCAGTACAGCGTATCCACGCTTACTTTGCAGAATACGACTGAGTACGATACAACAAAGTATACGGCGAAAGCGTTTTATACGGATGCAAACGGTGACGCACAGGAAGTAACGGTCAATAGTGGAGCGATCACAAAGCTGGAAAACATTCCGTTTGATGATTCCACTGTTAAAATCGTGGTGTTTGATAAAAATCTCGCCACCAGCAAGACTGAATATGTATTTCATGTGACGCGGCCTCGAGACACGTCGAAGCTGATTCGAAATGCGATGTGGACTACACCTGCTGGATTAATTTTATCGCCTGTCGGCAGAGATCTTGCATCCTCGAAATACAATGGAGCAGTAGAGGGAACGTTCTTCCGGGCAGATGAAAACGGTGTGGCAGGAACTAAGACTGGAGTTCAGAATACGGTATATTTCTATAAAACGTATCTGCTAAATGGCACGGAAAAGTTCAAGCTGGATGTTGCAACATCCACAAACTACGCTCATGTGCGGTACTCCTCGGATAATGGAAACACCTGGGATGAATTGAAACAGGGTGGAAGCGTTACCAAGGCAATTGCATTCCCGGCGGCTGAAGCAGGGAAAAATGCAGAAACAAAGGTACGGATCCAGATTCTGGACGACGCGACTTACACGGCTAATGTCAAAGCAGGCCGGGACGGCTTTGCAGAAGGAACTCCGACGGAATACATCGTATGGGTAGAGCAGATTCAGGCCAATGCGGAAGCCGCGCAGATGCTGACTGCAGAAGCCTCTATTGACGGCGGCAAAACGGGCGACTGGTACCCTGAATTTTCCCCGAATAGATATAGCTACGGCATCGTCGTTCCCAATGGTGTTTCAAAGGGAACTTTGAAGTACACTGTCGCGGAAGGTGCGAGCGTTGTGGTAGATAAGACAGAGCAGACTCCGACGGATGAAAGCGGGACGAAGGTTTACAGCCTGGATCTGACAACATCGCAGAAGACGATCACTGTTACTTCAGCAGACGGCACCATCAGTAATGATTACAAGTTCAAGCTGCAGCCAAGACCAAAATACGATACGCCGGATAAAGTC
>CAKRRG010000130.1 GCA_934394545.1 uncultured Blautia sp. | reverse complement strand
AAAATCTTTTTCAAAACCGGGAAGCAATTCTTCCTTGCTTCCGGTATAAAATTCAATGCTATGGATATTTTTCATGTTTGTTCACCTGTACATCTGGGATTTTGTATCTGCTTTATGATTTAAATATACGAGAATAGCTCGGTAATTGTCAATCAATCAAAAGACTAAAGGTGGAAGTCGATTTTTGTCCTGTCTTGTGTATCCCGGAAGTGCCTGTTTTACAGGCTTTCCGGGGCATCAGTCATTTTGTCTGGTATTGTAAAGCAGTGTCAGATTTGTCGTAAATGTCGTAAATTTGTGGTCAAAAAATGATGAGAAATGGAGAGTGCTAATAAAATGAACGCAGGCAGCGAAGCAACTGCGTTCATGAGCAAGTAGCGAAAGCGGATTGCGAATGTCCTATTTAATAACGTATACGAATGTAAATGGATATCTGATCCCGAATCTCACCTATAAATCCGGTGAGCAGTAAGAGCAGCCAACCAGCACAGAACGATTGCGGAAGAAATTATTCTCAAAGAATTGATTTATGTTTAAATGAAGGTGATGAGGTCGTGGATTGCGACCTCATTATTATATGTGAACATGAAATAGCAGTAGGCATAATGAAAGAGTTGGGGTAAAATAAGAACATAGATTTTGGAGACTTAAAGAAATTGTTTTGAGGTGCCAATCTGGAACTTCAAAATGGAAAAGTTGCGACGGTGTCGCAACAATTATCGAAAAGAAGGTTGCTTTGATGGGAAAAAAACATTCTGAAAAAGAAAAAACAAGTTTGGATTCACCGAGTCCAAAATTAAATAAAAGTATGATCGCTTACCATGAAACAGGAGATTTATTTGCTGATACGTGTGAAATCGTGGAGAGTGCACAAAGTATTGCGTATGCGGCTGTCGATACAATTCTGGTTCAGAGAAACTGGTTGTTGGGAAAAAGAATTTCTATAGAGTGTCTGAATGAAAATGGAAAAGCAGACTATGGCAAAAAAACTATGAAAAAGCTATCAGCAGAGTTAAAAGAAAGATATGGTAAAGGTTTTGATTTTAGTGTCTGTCAAATAAAATAAAACAGTTGCATTTTGCGGTGAATGGTTATAAACTTTCAGTAAATTGGCAAGGAGGCGCAGAACCGTGATACATAAAACCAGATTTCAGACAACTCCAAATCAGGAAGAAGCTTTTGAAAACAGTGCACGAACTGTGGCTTTTCGCTGCCTTTATGCTACTGGAGATAACCTGCAGGGGAAGTTATTTCCATGGCACTGGCATTCGGCGTTTGAAATTGATCTGGTGACCGGGTGTGATACAAGGTTTGAGTTTGAGGGAACCATTCTTGACATTCCGGCAGGGAATGCTGTTTTTATCAACTCACAGAAAATCCATGCCTATCAGCCTCAAAATCCTGTGAAGTGCAGGATTTATGCTTTTTTGTTTGAGCCTGTGCTGCTTGCAGGGGAGTACAATGGGGAAATTTTTCGGAAATATGTTGCTCCGGTACTGAATTCAGAAATCACAGGGGTGGAAATTCCAGCGGCAGATCCAACATTTGCATATATTCAGGAGATGATCCGTCTGTGTGCAGAGGAACCACAGTATTATGAAATACGGGTGCGGACTCAGGTGGAGGAATTCTGGTGCAGGCTGTTGGATAAAATAACTGCAGTGCAGCTCCAACCTTCCTCTCATAGAGAAGATTCTGTGCGGATAAAGGAAATGCTGAATTATATCCATAATCACTATGGGGAACCGCTTTCCCTGGAAAAAATTGCGTCGGCAGCATCTGTGGGGATAAGAGAATGCAGTCGTTGTTTTCAGCGTTCTATTCGGCGGGCACCTATGGAGTATGTAAATCTTTACCGGGTGCAGATTGCGTCGGAACTGCTGGCCTCTACCAACCATACTATCACGGAAATCAGCGAAATGTGCGGCTTCAGCTCACTGAGTTATTTCGGAAAAGTGTTTCGGCAGCATACAGGGGTTACACCTGTACAGTACCGGGGCAGTCTGTGAAGTTCTGCTTCGGAAGTTGGACAATCAAGCAATATCACTGACATTTTTTGTATTTACATCGTTAAAAAAATCTGCCTCATCCATATAATGCTCAAGTTCCGGAATCTGAGCCGGAGTATATTTGGTCAGGTTCAGAATCATGGAATCCACAGGTCCCTGTGACATAATTTCCAGAATGTCATACATGTTGATTTCTTCACCTCGTACTTCCACAAATCCGGCAATATTGAAGCGGACGATCATATTTGCATATTTTCTAAAGTCATTTATAGTTCTTAAATGAATATTATACTGTAGCATAATCAGGACTCCTTTCATTTGTTAATCCTTATCTTTGACTTTATAATACGTGAAAATGTTGGATATGAAAATCTATATATAGACTTACATTGGTAAAATCCGGACTAAATCAAAGAGAGTGAAGAGTGGACTGACGAACGTAATTGAGAAAATGTGGCATGTAGGGGAGGTAACATCCGTAATTGACAATTTTCGATGTACTAGGTGGTTGCAATCAAGGGACTTTTTGCTACCAATGATCTTCAGAACCTGTGGGATTACTGCAATAATCTGGAACAGATGGGTAAAGTGGATATTCCATAAACTGGAAATGCTGCGACAGACGGTGGCCTTTACCATTACGGCTGCTTTGATAAGGAGAATAACACTGATTTTTTCGTCTGCTCTCATCTAAAAGACCTCTTAATCCAGGATACAGATTTTGCACCGTTCAGGGAAGTATAAGATCTATTCCCAAAAATGAGGGAGGAGGAAATTGGGAATCCTTTCCATCAAAAAGCTGTGCGGGAAAAACGTCGGCATCTGTAATTTTGAGACCGACGGAAACCGATTTCAGGTAATCTTTCTGCTGAAGAATATGTAGAAAATACATTCTGTAAAATGAAAAGTGTGGCTTTTGTATACAAGAACTTTGGGAAATATTCGTGTTGTGGATTTTAAGACATCTCACGTAAGGACGTTCTTTTCCACATTGTCAGATGAGGGACTGGCATACAGTACGATCAAAGGCTTTTATGGTTTATTGAATCCCAGTTTTGAACTGGCAGTGGAAGATGGGATTATCCGTAAGAATCCGGTAACTGGAACACTTGGAGATTATGGGGCTCCGGCAAAGGAGAAAGAAGCACTAACGCTGGAACTGTGGGAAAAACTCCTGAAGATTGTTGAACAGAGCAGGAGCGAGCAAGAGCTGCTCGAAGAAGAAATAAAAGACGTTCGGGACCAGAACTCTAAATTGCAGATACAGGTTAATAAATCATCTGTTGAAG
>CAKRRG010000129.1 GCA_934394545.1 uncultured Blautia sp. | reverse complement strand
GTTTTAATTTATTTTGCTCTCAAAGAGAGCTGCCTATCCTGTTGGCAGACAGGGTAGGCTATTTTTTTCGCTTGTTGCACCAAAATGTATCAAATTTCGAAATTACTTTTTACATTTTATGCAGAAAATGAATGAAATATGCGTCTAATTTCTTCCACAACACTTTTTGTATTTCTTCCCTGAGCCACATGGACATGGATCATTTCTCCCTATTTTAGCTGCAGCTCTTACATATGGCTGTTGTACTGGTTCATACATTGGCGGATTCCGGTCAAAATCGTTGAACCAGTCGTCATCACAATCAACCACTTCGTATCGCTGTTGTAATCGACTTTCCAGTTCTCTAATCTCCTTTTTCCCAACTGAAGAATTACGTTTCAATTGCCCGATTAATTTTTCTGCATTATCCGTTTTACCAAAAGTGATACATAATGCTGTCAGAAAATAGATGTATTCCTCAGAACAAATCTGAAGTTGTTCTTTATAATTCAGCAATTGATTTATTAACTGTTCATCTCCAAAGCTCTCTGCCTCATACATCCACTGTTGTATCTCTGCTGGGAACTGATATAGATGCGATTCTTTTCCATTTGTATTGTTACCCAACTCTGTAACCATTCCAACCGACCATGGCGAGCATTTCTTTTCTTCTGCATATTGTACTCTGCTTCGCCCTTTTAACATCGGAAGTTCAAGATCAAGCATAATTCCAGCTATAACTGTCCATATTTCGGTAGAAAGCCCTATACTCCACGTTTGAGAACATTCTTTTTGCAAATCCATAATAATCTCATCCAAAGTATCTCCACTCATAATTGCTCCGACCACTTGAATCAGCAAATCCTGCGCATCATAAGGATGCATGTTCATCCGATAATGAAATGTTGTATACAAGATATCCAACCAATCACTTCTATTTGCCAAATCATAAGCTTTATGTTCAATTTCTTTCCGTGAATGCTCTGCATATGGAAGTTCTTTAGCATAATCTTGAATTTTTAAAATTGCCTTGCTTGCATTTAACTCTTTCGATGCTGCATATGCTGTTCCATCTATCTGATAAATCGTATCTATAAAATCATTAAAACGACAATGCCAAAATATAATACGTAGAAAGTCTTCTTTTCCCATATGTTTGTCATATAATTTTATATATATCTGATAGAGACTCTCTAATTCAATCACTCCATATACCTGAATCAATTGTCCCATCCTGTCATCAAACTTATGCAATAAGTTGTACACATTTTTCCTGGTTTTAGCTTCTACTGCATTCATAAAATGTTTACCATCTGTCGCAAATCTGATCTCTCCATGATTATCTATTACCGTAAAATCAGCCAGCCCCATTGCTAACGCTTTTATAAGCACATTCATATTCTGTATTTTTGTCGTTACGATTCCTTGCGGTAACTTCATCCACACTTTTAGCTCTTCATATTCCTTTTCATCAAAGATATAAAGTAAGTATTCCGGATGTTTCAACAACACCTTAGATATCTCCTGCACCTGCTCTTCACGAGTCATAATCTCTGTGCGGGGGATACGAAGATACTTATAATAATCAGAAGCTTCTTTTTCTCCAAGATTCATCAAAAGCATATTCTGTGACTTTTCCGGCATCCCTATCGAAAGACTTTCAAATCCTTCTTCACCAGCTTTTTTCCATGCTTCTATCTTAAGCTTCATAGTATCACTATTGCCATGTAAATCATTTCTAATAGCAGCGATCTGACTCTGCAAAACATCTGGATCCAATTCAAATAATTTTTTTAGATTCTCTGTCAGATTATTCAAAGATTCCTTCAATAATTTTGCTTCCTCTAACTCTTCATGTGAAGGCAATATCATGTGATTCAGTTTTTGTTCTATTTTTGCAAAATCGAAAGAACTTCTCGTATTATACTCATTCCAAGCTCCACCATTATCTTCAAGGAAATTATCGCCCTTGTGCTTTAACAATGTTACCTTCCGTGACGGGTATTTCTCATCTATTTTTTCAATATTAATCCTATGTCGCCAATCTTCTCCAAAATCATAGATATAACGGATCCATTTATAATTTCGGAAGAAAGAATCAATTAATGTTTCTGATTCATAATAATGATTTGCCCAAGTAGCACCATTATCACTGATATAAATTCTATCTCCAGGAACTTTGAATTCATGAAGGTGCTCATTTTCCCACGAAAACAAAATCTGTATCACTTCATGTAGCTCTTTAAACGTAATTCTATTTGGAACGATCACCCTTCTCCACACTGGTGGGTGCGTATTTTCGATTATAATCTTACAAACATAACCTGCCATATAATAATTTCTCCTGCGTATTTTGACGAATACTTACCTTGCTACAACTCTATCAATTAAAACAAATCAAAGCTTGATTACCCAATCCTAAAATAATCCAAATATGCTTTCTATTTATCTTGTGCTGTCAGACAGGTATCTACCTGATTATCAGTTGCAAAAATCAAACATCTCCCTGCAAATCATTTTTCCAGATGTTGTTTTAAAAATACCTTCATAAGCTTTTAAAGCAGCTTCTTTCGATAAGCCATCCTCCAAAATATTAACCAGGAAATCAGCCTCCACCAATATCTGATAATCAATTTCATCAATACTATCATATGTATGATGATGTGCAATCAAATACTGAATCCGATCAGATATATCTTGATCAAATCCTAATTTTCGGAGTAATTTTTCTGCAATTGCAGGCCCTTCTTTTTCTTGTAATTTTCCATTGCAGTTTCCATATTTTTCTTCGCAGAAATGAATTCCAATATCATGTGTCAAAGCTGCCGCTTCAATGGTAAACAAACATTTCTTATCTACATTTTCCGTTTCTGCTATTAATTTCGCATAGCTATGCACTTTGCAAAAATGTTGAATTCTCTTTGCATCCCCTCTATATAATTCAATCATTGCCAAATGTAATTTATTTATCATTTAATTTTTCCTCCTCTTGCACATATAATAGTTACATTTTAACATTAATTCACATAAACTTGCAAAAATAATATATCACATATGTAACAAAGTTGCAGGCTGATACTGCTTTGCACAGTGCAAAACAAAGAGTTTGTACACAATTTGTGTGTAGCAAACAAATTGATTTGACTTTTTTCGTACACAAGAATAAAATAAAAACGTTGATTTTGCATTTTATTGACTGTATTCTGACAGGATGCTATGATTTGTGCTAAAAGAACAAATCGTTATTGTTAACGAGAAGAGAGGAATACAATATGAAGGGCACAAAATTATTTAAGAATGCAAGGCTAAAAGGTCAAAAAGAACTTGTTTCTATATTAGTTAAAGATGGAATTATCAAGAAAATATCAGCAGACATACCTCATGAAAAAATTGCCGTATGTGAGGAAGTGGATTTACAT
>CAKRRG010000128.1 GCA_934394545.1 uncultured Blautia sp. | reverse complement strand
GCTTTTACCGGAATTTTTATCCACAGTTTCGGATCAAGCTTTTTCATGAATTGATGGAGCAGTTTCACCTGGAGGAAAAAAGGAAAATCTCTACGTTTTCCAAGGGAATGAAGAAACAGCTTCTGGTTATTATCGGCGTGTGCGCAGCAACGAAATATCTGCTTTGCGATGAGACCTTTGACGGGCTGGATCCGGTAATGCGTCAGGCGGTAAAGAGCCTTTTTGCCGCAGAAATAATGAACCGGGAATTTACACCTGTGATCGCCTCCCATAATCTGAGGGAGCTGGAAGATATCTGTGACCATGTAGGACTTCTTCATAAAGGGGGAATCCTTCTTTCGAAGGATCTGGAAGATATGAAATTCCACATCCATAAGATACAGTGTGTACTTGGCGGACGTCAGCAGGAGAAAGAACTGGAGAAGGAACTGCAGGTACTGAAGGTGCAGCACCAGGGCTCTCTTCTTATGATAACAGCCAGAGGGACCAGAAGCGAGATCATGGAGAAAATCCAGGCGAAAAATCCTCTTTTCATGGAGGTGCTTCCTCTGACTCTGGAGGAAATTTTTATCAGCGAAACGGAGGTTGCAGGTTATGAAATCAAAAATTTATTCTAGCAGATATATGAAGGTTTCCTCAAAGGGGCTGACCTGGATTCCTGCATTTATTACCGTTGGATTGCTGCTTGCATTTCCGGTGGCAGAGCTGATCCTGCTTGGAAACTGGTTTGGAATGGGCTACAGTACAGATCAGATAAGCCTTTTATATGAAAATCTGTGGCGGGATGGCTTTATGCTTACAGGTCTTGCGGTAGTGGGAATGGCAGCACTTTTTAACGGAATCAGCCAGTTCTGGTATTTATACTCCCCAAGGAAAATTGATTTTTATCATAGCCTTCCGGTGAAAAGATGCAGAGTATTCTGGTATAAAACGCTGCAATCACTTTTATTCTTTTTGCTTCCCTATCTGGCAATGGAGTTTTTCGCCATTTGCATTGGAGCAATGAGAGGATTCTTCAGCCTGCATCTTATGAAAATGGCATTTGTTATGCTGGCATTTCATGTGCTTTTGTATTTGCTTTTGTATTTCTCAGTGGTTCTGGTGATCTGTCTGACGGGCCATTTTCTTATGGGGGCATTGCTTCTGGTGGCTGTGGCTGCTTATGGCCCTACACTTTCTGTATTAATACGGTTATACGAAGGTGCATTTTACTATACCTGTTATGACAGTTCTGTTTCTTACGGAATTACCAAAGCACTTGCAGAGCGGACCTCGCCGGTTATGCTTGCCTACACGTTTTCTCAAAAATATGCAGAAGGAAGCTGTGGAAGTTTATTGATTTTTGTGATTTTACTGACAGCAGTGCTGGGACTTCTTGGATTTTACACGTTTGTTTACAGACAATCGGAAAGAACCGGTTTGGCCTTTGTCTATAAATGGGCAGGTCTGATCGTAAGGTTTCTGGTGGTTGTTCCAACCGGATTGGGAGTGGGAATGATTTTTTATCTGCTACCCACAGGTAACTCCAGACTGGTATGGTGGATCTTTGGAATGATTTTTGGAACCTTTCTTGCCAATGGAATTATGGGAATCCTCTATTATAGGGATTTCCGGAAATTCTTTTCCCATAAGCTTCAGTTTGTAATAAGCAGCGTTTGTGTAGCGGTATTAGCATGTATATTTAGCTTTGATCTGACTGGATATGACAAATATATACCTTCCTATGATAAAATTGAAAATGTTGCATTGGGAATCTCACAGATGGGTTATGAGACCTGGAACAATATTGAAATTAAAGAGGATGGCACGGTTACCCTGAAGGAGTCTGACCGTGCAGGCGGAAACGTGGTGAATGATAATATTGGTATTTCCCAGGGGATTTACGAAGTCCTGGAAAGGATTGTAGGTGAAAATGAAGATATCTGCAAATCACTTTCGGATAATGTGGTGCTGAGCACAAATTTATGGGACAACAGTGGAAATACCATTCATATTCCGGTCCGTTATGATTTGAAATCTGGCAGCTCTGTTTACCGTTCTTATATGATCAACAGAGAAAATCTGAAGACCTTAATGGAGAAAAGCTACGAACAGGGAATCTTAAAAGAGGAACGTTATTCCATTCTGGGACTGGATGATAAATACCTGGAACAGGTACAATGTGATTTTGTTAACGGAGAAACCATTTCTCTTTTCCAGGATAATAAGGCAAAAAGAGAGCAGCTGGTAGAAGCATTCAGGCAGGATGTGAAGGAAGCTGATGCCAAGGTGCTTACCGGAACGCCATGTGCAAATCTGATGATCACCTATGCAAATGTACCTTCTTTGGAAGAAGCTTCCAGGGTGGTACTTGGTGCTGTGGGAGATTATTATTTTTCTTCTTGCTTTTATGTGTATCCTCAATTTAAACGTACAGTTGAAATTCTGAAGGAAACAGGGTATCCTTTATCTATGGAGGATGTTAAGCTTACCTCTGTGGAGGCAAGTTACTTTATGGATGAGAATGGAACAGATTATTCATCTCCTGTAGTTTACGATAAAGAAGAACAGCTTGAAGCATTGAAAAAAGTACTGAAATGTTGTCAGATGGTGCCTCTCTGGGAGAAGCGTGAAACGGAAATGTGGGGGGATCTGAAGGTAATGATAGACGGGCAGGAGTCAGATGAATACTGGGTCATTTTGGAAAAGGACGTTCCTGAATTTATGCGAGAGGACTACGAGAGAGCCCAGGCCTTTGAAGTTTTGGAGTAAAGATAGGATGATTTCAGGCCGGCTCCGGTTGTGAGGAGAAATGGAAATGGGAAAAGCAGTAAGACTGGATAAATTTCTGGCAGATGCAGGTGCCGGTACGAGATCAGAAGTAAAAAAGCTGATCCAGAAGGGAATGATCCGGGTAAATGGTGAGAAAGCGAAGAAGCCGGAGCAGAAGGTGGATCCGGAGATGGACGTAGTGGAATTTGGCGGTGAGCGGCTTGGCGCAGCTCCGGAATTTGTTTATTATCTGTTGCATAAACCGGCTGGTTATGTAAGTGCTACGGAAGATAACAGAGAGAAAACGGTTCTGGAGCTGGTGCCGGGAGATGCCAGGAGAAATCTGTTTCCGGTAGGGCGGCTTGATAAGGATACAGAAGGGCTGCTTTTGATCACAGATGACGGACAGTTAGCCCACCAGCTGCTTTCGCCCAAGAAGCACGTGGATAAGACCTATTTCGCAGTGACTGAGGGCAAAGTAGTGCCGGAGGATATTGAGAAAATCCAGGCAGGCGTAGATATCGGAGATGAAGAACTTACACTTCCCGGAAAGCTTGAAATCCTGCGGACCTGGAAGGAAAATAAAGAATGTGAACAATGGTACTCAGAAATTCTTCTTACGATTCAGGAAGGACGCTTCCATCAGGTAAAAAGAATGATGGAAGCAGTTGGAAAGAAAGTCATTTATCTGAAACGGATTTCCATGGGACCATTGACTTTGCCGGATGATCTGCCAAAAGGTGCGGTAAGAGAGCTGACAGCAGAAGAACTGACAGCTCTAAAGGAAGGCAGGTAGCACAGTATGGTTCAGAAATCGCAAAAAACGTAAAAAACAGCGGAAAATACAGCGAAAAAAATGCAAAAACCCTCTTTACACAGAGGGTTTTGTCATGTTATAATGCAAAAGTTGTAAACCATCAAACACGCAT
>CAKRRG010000127.1 GCA_934394545.1 uncultured Blautia sp. | reverse complement strand
CTTGGCTTTTTGTGGATCTGCGCGCCAAGTCCCACCTTTTCCAAAGCCTCCTTCGCCCGGCGTCTTCGCTCACTTTTGGAAACGCCGGAGATGGTAAGGGCAAGCTCAACATTAGCAAGCACGGTCTGATGGGGAATTAGGTTATAACTCTGGAAAACGAAACCAATGGTATGGTTTCGATAGGAATCCCAGTCTCTGTCCTTGTATTTCTTTGTGGAAATCCCGTTGATGATCAGGTCACCGCTGTCGTACCGGTCAAGACCGCCAATAATATTGAGAAGGGTGGTTTTTCCGGAGCCGCTTGGGCCAAGAATTGCCACGAATTCGTTGTCCCGAAGCGCCAGACTTACTCCATCCAGTGCCCGCTGCACCAGGTTTCCTGTTCTGTATTCTTTGTGTATGTCTTTGATCTGAAGCACTTATTACTTCCTTTCTGTCCAATCCTCGTTGCTACTTGCTCATGAACATAAATATCCATAATATTTCTATTATATTCCCAAACTGTGAACATATTGTGACCACAATATAAAACCGTTCTCTTGAAATCCAACCATTTCTATCGTATAATAAGAAAATACATTACCGTTTTAGAGAGATGATGTGTGAAGACCGTATTTTTCACAATCCGGTACAACGAATGAAGAAAGGAAGAAAGACATGAAAGTTTTACTTTTAAACGGCAGCCCCCGTAAAGAAGGCTGTACCTTCACTGCACTGAGTGAAGTGGCAAAAGCACTGCATAACAATGGAATTGATACAGAGATTTTCCAGGCGGGAAATCCGGATACAGAGAATGTTAAGGCCGCAGCGGCGAAATTAAAAGAGGCAGACGCTCTTGTTGTAGGCTCTCCGGTATATTGGGCATCCCCATCCGGACAGATCATTGAATTTATGGATAAGCTTTGCTCCATGGCAGGGAAAGATATGCTCCACAAGCCAGCCGCTGCAGTTACCTCTGCAAGAAGAGCTGGAACCACTGCTACCCTTGATGTTCTTCAGAAATATTTCAGTTATTTTGAAATGCCCATCGTATCTGCCAACTACTGGAATATGGTTCATGGCAATACTCCTGCTGAGGTTGCGCAGGATGAAGAGGGACTGCAGATCATGCGTACCCTTGGAAATAACATGGCATGGCTTCTGAAATCTCTGGAAGCAGGAAAAGCGGCTGGGGTAGCCATTCCTCAGGCGGAGGATAAGATCAAAACAAACTTTATCCGCTAACTGTTTTTTCCACTATAAATCTTCCAGAGAGGTATTTTATGCTGCAAATAATCGAAACTGTCAACACAGCTGTAAATAATTTTATCTGGGGCGTTCCTGCTATGGTCTGTATTTTCGGAGTGGGACTTTACTTAAGTATCCGTACCGGTTTTCTTCAGATCCGCAAATTCCCCTACGCTATCAGAACAACCCTTGGACGTATTTTCCGCAAGCGTGACGCTTCCGACGGAGCCATCACACCTTTCCAGGCAGTATGCACGGCACTGGCTGCCACTGTGGGTACCGGTAATATTGCAGGTGTTGCAGGTGCCATTGCCATCGGCGGTCCGGGAGCCATATTCTGGATGTGGGTTTCCGCGCTGTTCGGTATGTGCACCAAATTCGCTGAGGTTACCCTTGCGGTCCATTACCGCGAGATCAATGCAAACGGTGAACTGGTAGGCGGTCCAATGTATTATATTAAGAACGGACTTGGAAAAAAATGGAACTGGCTTGCTTATCTGTTTGCTGCTTTTGGCGTTCTTACCGTATTTGGAACCGGAAATGCCACACAGGTCAATACTATCACCACTGCTATTAATTCCGCCCTTTTGAACTACAACATCATTTCCGAAAATGCAGTTTCCACTTCCAACCTGATCATTGGAATTATCATTGCCATTCTGATTGCCATGATCCTTCTTGGCGGAATCAAACGTATCGGACAGGTTACTGAGAAGCTGGTTCCCTTTATGGCACTGCTTTATATTGTTCTCGGGCTTGGTGTTATTATAATGAATATCCAGAATATACCGTCCGTATTTTCCTCTATTTTCAGAGGGGCCTTCCAGCCGTCTGCTGTAACCGGCGGAATCATCGGAAGTATGTTCCTCAGTTTGAAAAAGGGAGTTTCCCGTGGTATTTTTTCCAACGAAGCCGGTCTTGGTACCGGATCCATCGCCCATGCATGCGCAGACACAAAGAAGCCTGTAAAGCAGGGAATGTTCGGTATTTTTGAAGTTTTTACAGATACGATCGTAATCTGTACACTGACAGCACTTGTCATCCTTTGCAGCGGTGTTCCGATTCATTTTGGCGAAGCTGCCGGTGCAGAGCTGACTATTTCTGGTTTTACTTCTACATACGGAAGCTGGATATCCATTTTCACAGCAATTGCCATGTGCTGTTTCGCATTTTCCACTGCGCTTGGCTGGGGACTTTACGGTGCCCGCTGCATCGAGTTCCTGTTTTCCGAGAAAGTGATCAAGCCTTTCATGGTTGTGTATTCCCTGGTTGCTATCCTTGGTGCAACTGCAAACCTGGGGCTGATGTGGAGCATTGCAGAGACCTTTAACGGCCTTATGGCAATCCCTAACCTGATCGCACTGTTCCTGCTTTCCGGTACCGTTATAAAACTGACGAAAGAATATTTTGCCGGAGAGGGCAAAGAGAAATAAACAGATTTAATCCCACAAAAAAGGACATCACATGAAAGCACTTATTGCTCATGTAATGTCCTTTTCTTTACTTAATCAAGGATTCATCAATCTTTGTTCTCTTCCTCGGAAGCGTCTGCAGCTGCATCAGCGTCTTTTGCGTTCTCGCTTTCTTCTTCACCAATTTCAACAGCTTTCTTCTCTTCTTCAGTCTGCTCCTTGGCATCCTTAACGCTTACCTTGTGATCGTACCATTTACCCTTTTTACCAATCAGAGCCAGATCAAACTCTTCATCCAGCTTCTCTACCGGAACGTTAAATCCATAAACTTCATCTGTCATACCATCACTATATGTTACCTTGTCAATGGTAGGCTGGATCAGCTCGGCGCCATCCTTCTGTGCATCCTCTGCTGTTCCAAGGAAAAGCTTCTCGATATTCTTGGAAACAAGAGTAATATGAACGGTCATCTTGCCATCCTTTACAGTGAGGGTAGCTCTTCCGTTGCAAGCCTCATTCACATGGAACATACCGCTGTCTGTATCAAACTCTACGCTGTATACTCCATCCTCAAGCTCGCTGTCTGCAGCTGCTTCCTCAGTGGTCTCCTCTGCCTCAGCCTCTGTTGCCTCTGCAAATGCCGGGAATGCGGTTGCTGCTGTCATAGTAGAAATACTTACTGCTGTTAATAAAATGACTAATGAACGTTTCATAATAACTCTCCTCTTATTCTGTAAAATCTTTGAATTACTCAGCGATAGAATCAATAGCAGCCTGAGTATGCTCTACATAAAGATCCTCAACAGCTTCGATTCTTCCAAGTCCTTCGATCTGGCAGTCAATACTGTCAAACTCTCCGGAAGCCTCGAACATGCTCTTCCAGGAATCGTCATCATCACCAGCCATATCGTTGTTTGCATGATCACCAGCAACAACCATAAGCGGACGAAGGATCACTTTCTTGAATCCGGCATCTTTTACTTTAGCAATAACTGCATCACAAGCGGTATCTTCCGGCTCACCCTCTACAGTACCGATGAATGCATTTGTGAAGCCAAGATTCTCCATCTGTGTCTGCATCTGGTCATATGTAACGTTTGCTGTATGGGAAGTACCATGTCCCATGAATAC
>CAKRRG010000126.1 GCA_934394545.1 uncultured Blautia sp. | reverse complement strand
GCAAGGGCAAGGTTTGCAGCATCTGTGATGTTCTCAAATCCGGTTACCTTGGTCTCCCCATCCTTTGGTTTAATGAGAACAACTTTATTCTCAAGAAGATCTACTACAGAATCCTTGTCAGCAAGTCCCTCGTCAACCAGTGCATCCATCTGCTTGGTAGCTGCTGAGAAGAAAATATCGCAACGGGCACCTTCCTCGATCTGTGTCTGCAATGTGCCTGAACTGTCTGCATTATAAAGGATCTCAACATCTGGATAAAGCTCATTAAAATTCTTCTGAAGCTCTACCATGGCATTATTCAGACTGGCTGCAATAAATGCATAAACCTCTCCCTTCAGCTCTGGCGTCTTTGCTTCTGCAGATACCAAAGTAGTTCCAAGCATCATAGTTCCCATAATACCAGTCATAAGAGCTGCGAATACTCTTTTTTTCATTTTATATTCCTCCGTTTTGTTATGTTTTGTTTTTACGTTTTGTTTTGTTGCGTTTTGTTTTGTTTAGTTTTATTCATTATACTTAATTTCATTTATAATGTCAATTTGAACATGCATTGTTTGTACAATTTTTATTAGTTCACACAAATTTTTTTATTTTTCATTTTTTCTCTAGCGAAACAATCCTTGTTATTTTCTTTCCAACATGCTATGATATGTCAAGCGGATATTCCAGATCCGCTTCACTACTTGCTCATAACCGAATGCTGCTTCGCAGCTGTTATTCAGGGCTTATATAGTAAATAATGAAAAGAGGATTTAACTATGAAATTAAGTGCACGCAATCAATTAAAAGGAAAAGTTATCAATATCAATAAAGGAGCCGTAAATTCCATCGTTACAATTGATATCGGAGGCGGCAACATTATCACAGCTACTATTTCCTGCGCAGCTGTAGAAGAACTTGGACTTGAAGTTGGCTCTGATGCTTACGCAGTCATTAAGGCAACTAATGTTATGGTGGGAATTGATGAATAAACTTTATACTGCTCAGGAAATTGCAGACAAACTTCAGATTAAAAAGACCACGGTTTATGAATTGATCAAACGTGGAGAATTATATTCTTCCAAAGTAGGAAAACAGCTTCGCATCAGTGAGCAGCAGCTGAAACAATACCTGGAGCGTTCCGGTTCCGGCAATAATATGCCAAATCAGAAATCCGTTTCTTCTGCCAGTACCCCGAACGGAAATCTGCAGATTCCAGAGCTTCCTCCGGAAAGTTCCCTTTTGAAGCGGGATTATCTTCTCCACTCCAGCGGACTGATCCTTTGCGGACAGTTTTCCCCGGCTCTCGAACTTCTGGTCAGTCAGATGTCCATTCACCCTCAGGGAATCCCAGTCCTCCAATCCTTTATGAACAGCTACAACAGCCTGTATTCTCTTTATTTCAAAAAGGCTCACATAGCATGTGCAAGTCTGGATCCGGAACATATCCGCAGCCTTGTCCCAGGTGTACCGCTTTCTCTTTTATGCCTTTATGAGTATTCCATAGGGCTTTATGTTCCTTCTGGAAACCCATTGAAGCTTTCAGGTCTGATGGATTTCGCCTGTAAAGACATAAAGATTGCAAATCGGGAAAAAGGAAGTACACCGCGGATTTATCTGGACCAGTTTCTTTTCTCAGAAAAAATTTCTCCAGCCAGCATATGTGGTTATCATACTGAACTGGTATCTGATATTTCCACTGCCGCAGCTATTGCTACGCACAAGGCAGATTCAGCTCTTGGAGAAGAATACGCAGCACACCATTCCGGACTTCTGGATTTTATCCCTCTTCGGACACTCCCTATGTATCTGGTCATGGAAACGGAATCCCTTTCCCAGCCTGGATTCTCTGCTCTTCTTGAAATTGTGCGGTCTGAAGATTTCCGAACTATTCTTCAAGGACAGACCGGATATAATGTGACACGGACCGGGGAACTGTTTTCTCTTTAAAATACCCATAGATAATAAAAATGCTTTTAATTTATCTGCGCAGTTTCTGAACTGCTGTTTGAATAAATTAAAAGCATTTTTTCTTAGAGCGTGTTTGAAAAATAATTGTCGGGCATTCCCCGCCTATTTTCCAGAAACAATATTCTGCATCCATACACCTTTCTTAACCAGCACAAAGCCCACAATACATTTCAAAATATCTCCAACCTGTACCATAGCAAAAACAGCCAGCACATGTAGACCAGTAAAACGACTGAGGCAATACGCAATAGGTACACTGACACACCACACAAATACACTGTCAAACAGAAATGTAATAATCGTTTTTCCACCGGAACGCAGGGTAAAATACGAAGCATGCAGGAATGCATTCTGGGGCATAAAAATCGCCATGATCATAATAAAGTATTTTGCCAGTTCCTGTGCATCCAGATTGGTGTTATACAGCTTCGGAAAAAATGGTGCGACAACCAGCATGACTAATGCCACTCCAGTGCAGCACATAACAGAAAATGCAATCATTTTATTATCTGTATCTCTGGCCTTCTTCATATTTCCCGCGCCTAACAGCTGTCCCACTACAATGGCAACTGAGTCTCCCAAAGCGATAAATACTACATTAAAGACATTATTAATGGTATTTGCAATATTCTGTGCAGCTACTACGTTTAATCCCCGAATAGAATAACACTGGGTGAGAATTGCCATTCCGGCTGCCCAGAGAGTCTCATTAAGCAGCAGTGGAGTTCCTTTGATCAGAATCTTCTTTGTTAAATTAGCTGGTACCTTCAAAGTACTGTAAAGCCCCTTGGCAAAAGGCATTTTCTCTGTGTGGGTATGTGACCAGATAATTATAATTGCAGCCTCCACATAGCGTGAAAGAACAGTTGCAATAGCAGCTCCCTGTACCCCCAGCTCTGGGAAACCAAATTTACCATAAATAAGAAGATAGTTGAATACAAGGTTCACAAGGACTGCAGTAACCCCCGCTTTCATAGGCTGAACAGTCTCCCCGCATTCGCGAAGAGTGCTGGAATATGCCTGACTGATCATAAATGGCGGCAATCCAATAAACATGATCCACAGATACTGCATTCCATATCTTCTCGTAGCCTCCAATGCAGATGCACTTCCATCTCCTTTCAGATACATACCGATCAGGTTTTCTCCAGACCACATTAAAATCAATATTGTTATAATTGTAAGCGCAATTACCAGCCATAATTTGTAACGAAATGTCTGGCGCACACCTTCATGATCCTTCTGGCCTGCGTACTGAGCTGTAAAAATCCCAGCACCGGACACGCCTCCAAACAGGCAAAGATTGTATACAAAAAGAAGCTGATTTACAATGGCTGCCCCTGACATCTGCTCTGTGCCAATCCTTCCGATCATAATATTGTCCAGAAGGCTGACAAAATTAGTGATACCATTCTGTATCATAATGGGTATTGCAATTGCAAGTACCATCTTGTAAAAGGCCTTATCTCCCAGAAATTTCTTCCGGAATCCAGCCTTAGTTACTGTGTTTTCCATTTATCGATTTCCCCCTTCATTTCCAGGCTGTAAAACAGAATATTTGTTCTGTGATTACAGCGTAGTAAATATTACGTTACTACATATTGGAAAATAATGCAATAGATAAATGTGAACAAATGAGAAAATTTCGCAATTAATCTAAGCAATAAAAAAACGATAACCAACCGGCTACCGTTTCTGTTCTGTACCTTCAAAACTACATACATGTTACATCCTAATGGAATCAGTTTACCTTGCGATCGTTCGAACGCGGTCACCCGCTTTCGAACTAGTTGGTCAAGCCCTCACCCGATTAGTAGCAGTCAGCTCCGTACATTGCTGCACTTCCACCCCTGCCCTATCTA
>CAKRRG010000125.1 GCA_934394545.1 uncultured Blautia sp. | reverse complement strand
TTTCTCCCCCTCTTAATCTTCTCGGTCTCTTAATCAGTTCCATTTTCTTCACTCCTCTTCAGTGTCTCAACAAGTTCAATCAGACTGTCAATGGTTGCTTTTTCTGACATATATGTTTTCATTCCATAAGAATCCGCTGCAGCACGGGTCTGCTTTCCAATACAAGCAGCACGGACTTTGGAATAATCAAGTCCTTTGGTACTTTCCGCAAATCCCTTTACGGTCGATGCACTGGTAAATACTACCAGATCAATGGCTCCCTCCTCAAATTCCTTTTTCTCATCAATAAGAGGACAGCTTACATACTCTGTCTCGTAAGTTGGAACATCCTCCACCTGTGCACCTGTTTTTTCCAATTCTTCTGCCAGCCTTTTATTTCCAAGGGATGCTCTGGGAATCAGAATTTTTTCTGTTCCATTTAACAAAGCGCCAAGCTCTTTTCCCAGAGTTTCTCCCTCATAAATTGTAGGCATAAAATCCGGATAAATCCCTCTTTCCAGAAGTTTCTTTCTGGTACCTTCGCCAATAACTGCCACCTTTGCATTTCCCAGAGTACGCACATCCATTGTCTTTTTCGCCATTTCTCTAAAAAACACATCCACTCCTGCAGGGCTTGTAAATATCAGCCAGTCATAACTGCGGATATGAGAAAAAGCCTGATGCAGCCTGCTCTGATCCTCCAGAGGGGTAATGCTGATAGATGGAAGTTCCAATACTTCTGCACCTTTTTCCCGAAGAAGAGCCGCTGTTCTGGAAATGTTCTCCTTTGGCCGGGTGACAAGAATTTTCCAGCCTGCCAGAGGTAATTTCTCATACCAGGCAAAATCATCTGCCAGAGTACAGACCTTTCCTACCACAATGATGGCCGGTGTCTGGATCTTCGCCTGGTCAGAAGCAGCCTTTAAGGTAGAGATTGTTGCCACGACTCTTTGCTGGCCGGCTGTTGTTCCCTTGGACAAAACAGCTGCAGGCATATCCGGATCCATTCCCGCTTTCATAAGACCTCTGCAAATATCCTCCATAGCCGTAATTCCCATAAGAAAAACAAGCGTTCCTTTGGTATTTACCAGCGCCTGAAAATCAATGTCGTATTCCATTCCCTGACGTTTGTGTCCTGTTATTATATGCACAGATGAACAAAAATCCCGATGTGTCACGGGAATTCCGTTGTATGCAGGTACGGAAATCGGGGAAGTCACACCAGGAACTACTTCATAAGGAATCCCCTCCTTCGTAAGAAGCTCCAGTTCCTCTCCCCCTCTTCCAAAGAGAAACGGATCACCGCCCTTCAGACGGACGACCCGGTTGCCTTTTTTCGCTTCCTCGGCAAGAACCTGATTGATATTTTCCTGAGACATGGTATGATGTCCGGCACGCTTTCCCACGTTGACCAGTTTTGCGGAAGCGGGAATCTGTGTCAGGATTCCCTGTCCTACCAGACTGTCATAAACCACCACATCAGCCTGGTCTAAGACCCTGGCTCCTTTCACGGTAAAAAGCCCCGCATCTCCTGGTCCGGCCCCTACAAGCCAGACTTTTCCCACGGTTTTTCTATTCTCTTCTTGTAAGCAGGACTCTTTATATTCTGTTTTACATTTCTCCTGTAGTTCCTTCGCAAGAGAAATCCCCAGCTTTTCAGCCTCAGATGGACTTCCGATTTTAGAGCCTTTCAGATAATGTCCGGTTTCTTCTTCATAATAAAGGCCGGTAAGCTTTAACTGGCCGTCTTCGATTTCTCCATAAGCTGCTACAGGAGAGGTACAACCGCCATTCAGGTATTTTACAAAAGCCCTCTCTGCCGTTGCAGCCTGATGCGCCTGCAGATCATCATACCCTTCCAGATACTCATAATCCAGACCATCCATTCCCTGAACTGCAAGAATCCCCTGCCCTGCTGCAGGAATCATTTCCTCCGTATCAAAATACCTGCTGATCCTGTTTTCAAGTCCCAGACGCTTCAAACCGGCAGCAGCAAGAACTAACGCAGAATACTCTCCATTATCCAGCTTTTCCAGTCTGGTCTGGAGATTTCCACGAATACTCTTCACCTTTATACCCGGATAAATTTCTTCCAGCTGCAGCTTTCTTCGAAGACTGGAGCAGCCGATAGGCTTCGAAGGCTCCAGAGTCTCACAGCCCTCTGGCAGAACCAGCACATCTCGAACATCCTCTCTTTTTGAAAAGGCAAGTATGGGAAGCTTCTCTGAAATTTCCATAGGCATATCCTTCAGGCTATGGACAGAAAGCTGGCTTCTGCCCTCCAAAAGTGCCCGGTCCAGTTCCTTTACAAAAAGACCTTTTCCACCAATCTTGTCCAACGTGCGATCCAGTATTTTATCCCCTGTAGTCTTCATGGTAAGAATTTCCACATCCACTTCCGGATGCCTGCTTACAATGTAATCCTTCACCATCTGGCTTTGCAGCACAGCAAGCTTACTTTCCCTGCTTCCGATCACCACTCTTTTACTCATAACTATCCTCATCTTTTTCAAGTTCTTCCAGAAGTGCCTGCATTTTTTCTCTTACAGCCTTGGCTTTTTTGTGATTGACACCACTGGCCGTAATTCCAACCACAATATCATCCTTCAGGCAGATTCCGGGGAAATAAAAATCGCACAGGCTCTTATCACTTGCAACATTTACATAGATTCCCTCTTCCTTACAGAGCCGGTAAATTTCTTCATTTAATTCTCTGTTATTGGTAACAGCCAGCACCATGTATGCCATTGAAAAATCTGATTTTTTAACAGGACGTGGCTGGATCTGAATTTTTCCCAGCTTTCCCAGTTCCCAAAGATCTGCTGTCATCTTAGGCGCAATTACTGTAATATTCCTGGTAAAAAGCAGCAATGCTTTCACTCTTCTTGTGGCAATGGTTCCCCCGCCCACTACCACTACATTTTTATCCCATAAATCCACATATAGCGGAAAATAACGCTTATTTTTCATATGTCTTCTCCAGTCCTGCCACACATTCCAGAAATGCTTTCTCATTCATATTGTCTCTCAATGCAAAAAGCATTTTATTTACAACCTTCCCCATTGCAGTATCCACTGCATTCATAAGCTTCTCTTTTTCCTGCTCATCCATCTGCGCATTTTTCAAAGGCTTCATGATCCGCAGATTAAAATCATTTACTGCATGTTCTTTAATTTCCTGAATTCTTGGTATCAGTTCCTTACCATCCAGCCATTTAAAGAACTCATCCATCTGCTCCCGTACGATCTGTCCTGCCGCCTCAAGATTTTCCTGAAGCTCAGCGGGAGTTTCTTCCATGCGGAAGCTATCCATATCAAACAAGGTTATCCCTTCGAAATTCCCCACCTCAGGCTCAATATCTCTTGGAACTGCCAGATCGATAAGAACAATACTTTTTTCCAGTTCCAGATTCTCAAACAGTTCCTCACGCAAAGTAAAATTTGGACTTGCCGTAGCACTGACCACAAGATCGCACTTAGGCAGATAATCCATTCTTTCCCCGTAATTGATTCGTTTGCAGCCGTACGGAATGTTCACCATTCCGCTTCGGTACTGACGGACGGTTACCGTTACATCTGCTCCAGCTTCCATAAGAGCCTGGGCTGCAACCTTTCCCATCTCGCCATTTCCAATCACCATACAAACCTTATCCTGTACAAAATACCCCTGTCTGTCAAGCATTTCGATTGCCTGATGGATCACAGAAGGATTTCCGTGAGAAAATGGCACCTCGGTTTTTATCTTTTTCCCCGCAGTTGCAGCCATTCGAAACAGCACTTCAAGGGCTCCGTCTGTAGTAAAATGCTCTCTGGCAATCCCCAGTGCATCTTTTACCTGCGTAAGAATCTGGTCTTCTCCTAATATCTGGGATTTCAGACCTGAAGCAAGATAAAATAAATGCTCTACAGCTTCATGTCCTTTACGTTTTGTAAAATATATCTCGTACTGATCATCATGAATATTTTTCAGCTTACAAAGCTCATTATATAAAGAAAGCTCTGCCTCATCATCCACACTTGCCCATACCTCCAGGCGATTGCATGTAGAAAGAATAATACAGCCGTCGATTCCCGGCTGTTCCTTTAATTTTTCCATAGCCTCCCCTGCATTTTTTCTGGTAAATGCAAACAAGGCTCGTATATCTACGGGAGCCATACTATGGTCTATTCCAATCATAGAAATACTCATCTTATGTAATTCTCCTTAAATATCATTTTCTGCCACCGCTCATTTTACTAATTCCTGCGTATATTGTCAATAAAGCCA
>CAKRRG010000124.1 GCA_934394545.1 uncultured Blautia sp. | reverse complement strand
TTATCAATAACCTCCCCGCTATTTTTCACAATATTTTTCCAAACAGCTTCTGTATTACTTATTCAAGTGCTCTACCAGAACAAAGCGGACAAGTCCGCTTCAAACTCCCTCAATCCCTCAATCTTTGAGGGACTTGTTACGCTTTGCGCGCCAGATGCAGTCTGCTTTAGCAGACATATTCCACATGCATCTGGTCGCATCCTCGCGGAGCGTTTTTTACTTTATTGGAACATTACGGAGTAATTTCCTATAAAGTAAAAAAGCACTGCCAAACAGACAGTACACCTTATTTCATGCAACTGGCAGCCATTTTACAGGCCCTGTAGCTTTGCGTCCCAGACTTTCATCTGGTTTGCCGATTTCCATATTATAGCTTTAATACTTATGTAAAAAAACTGGTTTTATTATACTATAGTGCTCTGCTGTACACAAGAAAAACATTACCATTTTAACGCCTGAAAACAAAAAAGAACAGCCGATACATATACTCGAACTGTTCTCCTACTTCCGAAGTCCACGCAGCATTGACATTACTGTTTCCTGCTCATTTGTACTCAGATCGTTCCATATCCCTAGAACTTCTTTCTGTTCTTCTGTCAGATTCTCTGAATTACCTTCCTGAAAAAACTGTGATAATGTCACGCCCAATGCTGTACATATTTTTTCAAGTGTGATCAGCGACGGCAGGTTTTCCTGCGCCATGATTCTTCCCAGTGATGACTGGGAAATTCCTGACAGCTGCGATAATCTGTATTTACTGATGTCACGCTTTTCACATAAAGATGTTATTTTATCCGCAATATACTTCTCTATCTGCAAGTAACTATACCTCATTTCCGCTATTACATGTTCTTATTGTACCTGTAATAATGAAAAAAAATTAGTAACCAACTTTGCAATCATTTAATCCCACAATAGGAAGTATACGCATAAAAAAATATAAAGATACTTTCGTTTCCGCAAAAGTCAATTTCGCTTATATCGTTTTTATAATATCACAGACAGTTACGTTTGTCACATAAAAGTTTGAGGCTTCAAACAAAAAATAAGTCTGCCATCATCCGCAGATTTCTCCACAGACAACAGTAGGCTTCCTACTATCTCATCAACTCATTCACGATTGTCAACGTATTGCGATGAATTTCACCATACTTAAGATATGGATTTATAAAAATATAAGACATCCAAGAATACCCCAGATGCCCTATCGAAAATGTGTTTCTTCTATATTATATTGTAACTTCTATCCCACCTCGAAAAATCACCCTGCAGCTCTTGTCCTTTTCAGCTACAATCTCATCCAGAAGGCCACCCCAAAGCTCCTCTCTGAACTCCACCTGCTCCCCATCAAGGTCCTGCAGATTCATGATGAAGTTTGTCAAAATGCCACGCTTGTCCTTCCGATCCTGAATCATATCATTCAGTTCGCCTAACTTCTCTTTTTTCTTTTCGTAAAAATTCCTCAAAGTATCTTCCTTTTTCTGATACTCTTCCTGATCCTGCGCAATCCTTGTATTTTCCCGGATGACACTATTGATTTTTTCTGTCAAAAGCTCTATTTCCGCTTCCAACCTTTCACGGTCTCTTTCACATTTTTCTCCGCAACTGCACCACACTTTATTGGTAAATGCATTCTGGCCTCGCTTGCCATTAAACTGCCGGATGTAATGTTTGACTCCCCTGGAAGTCAAAAACTCAAGCCGATCACTGTACACCGTGACCTGTTTCACTTCCTTCAAGAACTTTTCTTCATCAAGTTCAAGCGTTCCTAAAATTTGCGCGCTGGCTTTTACTAGCTCTTCTTCCCATATCGGTCGGCACTCACAAACCTTCGCACCTTTTCTTTCCCTGGTATTACAAACCCATCTTTTTCTTGTAGCAGCTGTTCTCCGGCTGACGCCCATTCCGCAATATCCGCATTTCATCCTGCCAGAGAACACCGTCAGTTTCGGATTTTTGTTTGCACACTGCTCTGCTCTTTGCGCTCTGATCTGCTGTACCTTTTCAAAGTCCTCAACCGATACCAGAGGCTCGAACATCTCTTCTACATAGAACATTGGCAACTCTCCCTTATTCTTCCTACGCACATGATCTTCTGTAAAAAAGTTTTTCTGAAGGACCATGGTTCCCGTATAGGAAATATTGGAAAGAATATCCTTTACCGAGGTCTGCTCGAATGGCCCTCCCTGCTGCCCGGTCACGCCTCTTGCAGCCAGATCCTTTGCAATGCCATATGCCGACTCTCCGGCAAGGTATCTTCTGTAAATCTCCTGTACGATCGCACCCTGCTCCGGGATAATGCGGAACATCTCGACTCCATCCCACCGATATCCGTAAGGTGCTTTATGTCCATTCGGGATTCCCTGTTCAAACTTCTTTCGGATGGCCCATTTGATATTCTCGGAAATGCTCCGGCTCTCTTCCTGTGCAAAGGAAGCAAGCAGGGTAAGAAGAAATTCTCCATCATCCGATAAGGTGTTGATCCGTTCTCTCTCGAAGTAAACTGCCACTCCAAGGTCCTTCAAATGTCGGATGGTTCGTAAGGTATCAACCGTATCTCTGGCAAATCGGCTGATGCTCTTTACCAGCACCAGGTCAATCTTTCCCTGTTCACAGTCTGCAATCAGTCTGTGGAACTCCGCTCGATTCCGGGTACTGGTTCCGCTGATACCAAGATCCGCGTAAATACCCGCAAATTCCCATTCAGGATTCCTCTGTATCAAGTCGTTGTAGTAACTGATCTGTGCAGAAAAGGAATGCTGCTGTTCTTTCTCATCTGTAGAAACATGGGCATATGCCGCTACTCTCAGCTTTGGCTTCAGCTCGGCCTTCTTTGGCCTGATTTTTATGATTTTCGGCATAAAGCCATCTCCTTTCGCAGTGACATATTCGCGTACTATCCGCACTATAGCAAGTCCATTTCGGACCATAATGTGCCGATTATAGGAGCGTATTTCTGCCGCATTTTTGTGTCATATTTCTGGTACTGTTCTTCGGTGATAAGCCCCTTTTCCAACATCCGACGTGCTGCACTCATGGTCATCTGATACACGACTTCTTTTCTTCCCTGTTCCTGTGTCATACCTCATTACCTCCGAATCTGGCTTTGATGTAGCATGCATGGGAACAGTACTTCCGATTTGCATTTCCATACACGGAAAACTGTTTCTTACATACCGGGCAGACAAAGCTATAATTGGCTTTCCGGTTCACTTGATCCAGATGGCTGTTCCACCATTTCATACGGCATTTATCGGAGCAGAACTTCTTCGGCTTTCTTCCTGGTATCAGCTCCAGCACGCTTTTGCAGCATGGACAATACTGCTTTTTCCCCTCAGATGATGCCGGATTGGTTGCCACTCCTCCAAGACCATGCCTCCGGCAATATGTCTTGATGGTGTTTTCACTAATTTCAAGTATCTGTGCGATTCTACCATAACCATAGCCTTCTTCTCTGAGTTCCCTGATCTGCTGCCTCTGTCTATCGTCCATGTCCTTTACCTCCATCAAATCTGAAGGGAACACTTCTGTATCTCAATCGTTATAGCTTTTCCCTTCACTATCCCATGGACACGAAATCGTTAAATGGGCGGTAAGAAATTTATAAAATGTGCATCCCTCCTTCCTTTTCTCCTGTTTTCAATCAAAAAAATAGACTCTGCACTACGGCGTACCGTAATACAAAGCCTATTTCCTTGATTCTTATTTAATTATCCTCAACCATCTCATCATCGACATACAGATGGAACTGCTCTGGGGAATTCACAATATCATATTCTGCATTCCATTCTTCCGGTTTGTATTCTACAGTCATGATGGGATCTTTTTCCCCTATATCTTCCTTTCTGGCATAAACATTCATATCCAGACTGGTAGGATATCCTTCATCCACAGAAAACTTCATGGTTTCAAATGAATTTTCTTTATACATCTGAAGCAAAAGCCGTGCAAATGCCTCTTTGTCCTCAATCTTATCCTGATTTGCCACAACGGTAAGCATTTCATCCCGGTTCATTTTCATACTGCCTACAACATCCGGGACTGCTGCCTCTGCCTTACCACAAGCCGAGCATACCATGATTGTCCCAATAATGGTCATAACCACCGCCTGTTTCCTATTATACTTCTTCACACGTTTCCTCCTCCATACGCAGCATCTCGCCAACAAGATACTGGATCAATTCTTCTGGTGATGGCTTTTCACCTTCATAAGGTACCTTCTTCCAATTTTTCTGCACCTCTTCATCCGGATCCTTCATCCCCACATCAATCACTTTCTGGATTTCTGAATAGACATCCAAAGCTGTGGTTCCATGTTTCTTAGCAACTTTCTCCATCAGTTCTTTAAATTCCATTTTTCTACACCTATAGATTTAATTCTTGCTCTATAGAACAATATAGC
The DNA here is from genome assembly GCA_934394545.1 of uncultured Blautia sp. Taxonomy (GTDB): domain Bacteria; phylum Bacillota; class Clostridia; order Lachnospirales; family Lachnospiraceae; genus Blautia_A. The sequence goes on along the minus strand of CAKRRG010000124.1, from coordinate 239 downwards.
ATAATCAAACAGGTATTGAAACAAAAATCGTTCGACATACTTCTACAAAGATTTACAGATGGGCAAACGTATGATCTTAGTTTTTTCGTATATTCACAAAAAATACAGAGATGTATAGTCATCCAAATGGCTATACATCTCTGCACTATTTAAACAGCTTCGCAAACTGGAATTTGGTGTGTGCTTTATAAATTTTTTCCGATCCACTCAAGTTCGTTCATGGAATCCTTATTTTTTTC
>CAKRRG010000123.1 GCA_934394545.1 uncultured Blautia sp. | reverse complement strand
CAGGTCATCTCCGGAGTCACCGTCTGCCCGGTTAAGGTTGAAATTACAATGGCAAGGGAAGTTGGACCGCATCCAGAGGCTTTGATCGTACTGGCTCCATAAGACATGGTAGCCCAGGGATCTTCTCCCTGGTTATAATAAACAACCTTTTTGACGCCTTTTCCCACCGTATCATAGGTGATAATATCCCCAGTCGCGTCAATATTGCCGATATAGGTATCACCCCCACTGGTTCCGCCAGTCAGAAAGTCCGTCCAGTGAAAGACATTGTAAAGGGCATTTTTGACAGCATCTACACCGCCTTGCAGGTATTCCAACAGCTTTAATACAAAATTGAATGTGCTTTCATTTGTCACATATTTATATTGATAGCCGCTTCTGCCTGTCAGCTGTGTGTTCAAGATCAATGCCAGAGTGTATTCTACAACCTTTGTCGTTACCGTCCGCTTTTCTTCCCAGGCATTGCCTCCCTGATCCAGAACCTGCCGATAAGTCTGTTCATCTGTCTCTGCCCGGCTTCCATTCACTTCCAGACAGTAGACTTTCTGTTCCATTTGGCTGTCCCGTTCATCTGTTACAGTCCACGAAAAAAAGCTGTCCACATTTTGTGCGACAGCCTCCTTTAACACCTGATATGACTTCTCCAGGGACTCCTGATCTGTTTTTGTTTCTGTGGAAGTACCGGATGTACTATCGTGAATCTCGACAAGCCCTAACACTTTCTTGACATAGGCCTGGGTTTCGGAATATGGCGGTACTTGATAACCATATTTGATAACTGCATAAGGTCCTGCATTATATCCTGCGACTGCTAGCTCTAAGCCATTTGAATAGCCTTTAAATTGCTCTACCAGCTGGCTGATGAATTTGGCGCCGCCCATAATATTCTGGTACGGATCATAAGGATTGGATACTCCAAGGGAAGCCGCCGTTTCCGGCATAAGCTGCATTAAGCCTATTGCCCCGGCATCTGATACCACATTCGGACTGAAATCAGACTCCGTTTTACAGATTGCAAGAAGCAGCGCCACTGGCACATTATAAGTCCTGGCAGCTTCCTGAAAATAGGCATCATAAGGGCTGGAAAGGTTGGTGTCCATATCAAGTCCCAGGACATTTGAATATCCAAGGAAAGAAGATATGGTGCTGTTGTCGCATTTATCCATGAGCATAACAGACAGATAATAGGATAAGCTTCTTTTTAGTTTTGTCTCAAACTCATCCACCACAACCAATGTAGCATCAGCATATTTTTCCATCTGGTCTGCCTGGATTTCCTGCAAATGTAAATCCCTCTGCAGTCCTATGATCTGCAATATCTCATTCTGATAGTCTGCGTTTTGCAGAATTTGCTCCGCTCTGCTTCTGATATTTGCAAGCTGGTTGGACTGTGCCTCATTTGCATAGGAATCCGCGTTGGCAAAACCCAGATAATGAAATATAATTCCGATCATGTTTGCAATAATAAACATCCACAAAAAAAGAAATAGAAATATAGCACCAAACACCTTCCAAACTGTTTTGCTGCCAGCCAAGGTTCCTACTAATGTTCCAAGCGGTCCTGCCATGGCAGTCCCGGCTGCCGCACCAGCAGCAGTTCCCCCAGCTTTTACAGCAGCCGATACCGCATAAGCAGCCTGTGCCGAATGAGCGATCATTTCACACTCCCCATCAAGCAGGGAATTCTCTTTTCTCTCCTCATCCATAGGCTTAAATCTCCCACTTGCCAGTATCTCTGGCACCCTGTTTCTGTCCTCTTAACTCACTTCTTGATTTCGGAATTTCCCGAATTCTATGAGGATTGCGTAGCAGTTCCATATTCATAGGCATTTGTGCATCCTCCGTCTGGATTTCTTCCATACCATTTATTTCCTCTGGAAGTGTAAAGCTGTCATTTGCCTCTTCGATTGGATCCAGATTATCCTGTTCCAGGTACTCGTCTGGTTCCTGAATAAAACTGTCTTCAGATTCATTTATTCCGGTAAAACTGTCTACAGCAGAATTTCCAGTTGTAGAATAATTCCCGTAGCCACCGGCTTCTGCTTCCTGTGCAAAAGGCTCTTCCATGTTTGTAAGCTGTTGCTCACTTTCTATATTCCCAGAAATACCAGAATTCGAATATATAGGCGTTTCCATTTGGGGAACATCCGACATGTTACCAGAAACATTTCCTGCCTCTTCCGAAAAACTATTCGCGCCATTTACATCCATTTCTGGATTTGCATGAACACTCTCATTTCCAGACACAGCGTCCAGGATTTCCAAATCCGCACTGGAATCAAAAGAAGCTCCGTTTTCACCTGCAACATTTTCATCTGAACCTGAATACCTGCCATTTAAGCTACCAGATACATCCGATTCAAAACCACTGGCAGAATAAGATAGTTCACCTTTTTCTTCTGAAGATGTATTTCTGTCCGCCTCCTGGCTTTTGTTACCAATGCCACCTCCAAAATCCGTTTCCATTGCATAATCCGAAGGCCCCATGCCTGTCTCCGAAGCCGGATATTCACCCAGTTCTGCCATAATGCCATTATCACTGTTAAATGCAGATGCTCCTTCAAATGGTTGCTCTCCAAAAGACATAGGATCACTCCGGGCGGTGGTTTTTCCATCCGGGAAATTAGGTTCTCCTGGATTCTCCATTTCACCCAGACTACTTCCACTTGATAGTGCTTCAGAGAATCCATCTTCCATAGTTTCGTTTGTAGTAACACCTTCTGAAGAAACCGCCTCTGTTCCTGAAGCTTCCTGGTATTCCGGTAAACTTCCCGCATTCAGATCCATTACAGTCCCTTCTGATTCTACAAAATCATCGGATTCCATCCCAGGCTCAATTTCACTCGAAGACGTTGCCTCATTTTCAATTGTCCCAGAAGCATAAGATGTACCAGAAGTCTCCGTTCCACTTGCACGAATTCCCAGCTCATCAAGTACATTTGCTGAAGCGGTATTTGAAGCATTCATACTCTTGGTATCTCCAGCCGCAGTTTCATGCTTTTCTGGATATTCCGTATCAAAATCACCACTTTGAAACAAAGATTCAATATCCACTTCACTTCCTCCAGAGGGATTCATAGGGATAGGCCCCGTAGGTTCGGTAAAGCCATTTGCGCTACCTAAGTTTCCCATATTCGTAGAGCTTCCAGTATCATTTCCGCTTCCATCCGTTCCAGAGAATGCCCTTCCTGCCTGTGAAAAAATTCGTTGTGCCGCCATGGCTGCTCCGAGTGCTCCCATGCCCGGGGAAGGTCGTCCAAGATTCACGCCTAACGCCGCCATATAAGAATCCAGTTTGAATGTAATTTTGCAAAAGCCCACCAGACACAAAGTTGCTACAAAAAACTTCGTGAACCCATAGCTGCTTGCCATCATGTTTCCATAACCAGACAAAAACATTTTTAGGCACCAGGCATTTAAGATAATCAGAACTACCTGGCCTCCAAACATTTTTGCCCAGGATGCAAGGATATTGTTGGTGGACTTAGATCCGCCTGTTGCAAATGCCAATGGTGCTGTATAAGAAAACACGCCCAGAAGGACATACCGTTCCGCAATTACAAACAGCATTTTAAAATAATTCCACGCAACTACAAACTGCATAATGAGCATTAAGATTGCTATGCTGATTGTTCCAAGCCCAAGCGGTGCTGTAATCCCCTCTAAGGCAGTTACATACTCCGAAAAACTTTGCACCTTGATGTCAGTTCCAATCACCCATTGATATGGGGTTCCCGCAATTTTCAATATGTAATTAATAACAGGATTTGAGGCAACCACAAAGAACAAGCAGATGGAAGAACGTCCAATTAACTCGATTGGTTCTTCTGCATTTATTCCAACCTTCCCGAACATGGATTTGAACAGCTGCCAGATTAGAATCATAAGCAACAGCGCAATTCCCATAGGAACAATCACGTTTTGGTACAGGCTTCCTACCACGGAAAACAGTTCTTCAAACAGGGAGAGGTTACAGGATAGTAAATCTGTAAATACATCCGTAATCAGTCCCATCATATCAATGATAAACTGAGATACCATTTCTTTGACTGCATCTACCAGAAGATCCAGCAGCCAGCTCATATTTCATTCATATCTATTATAGATACCCTCCTTTTATGCCGGGAGAGCTCCGGCTTTTTCTTTTCTTCAGATCATCCCGTAAACATGCTTTGTGGAATAATCTTTTCCAGATACGTTACAATCGCACCCAATGTCATAAGTGCCGCCCAGCAGATAACAATCCTTTTTAACCAGGATCTGGATTCATCCACAGTTCGTCCAGATTTGCTAAAATTCATTAAAAAAAGGCATACTGCCGCACAAACCACCGCCGCCACAGTTGCAATTCCGGCTACATCCGTATAAACCGTCTGCATCGCGTTTTTCGCAGTTGCGAAAATATCATCTGCATACACAGGTACTGCGGTCATAAGAAGTACACCTATAGCACAATATGCAATTGGTAGTACTTTTACAAGCCAGTTTTTCTTTCCAAAACGTGCAGCAATTTCATCTTTTACTTTCTGTTTTTCCATAGATTTCCTCCCTTCAACTAAACTCCGGAAGATCAGCTTCTTACAAGGTCCTTCTGTGCAATCCGGGCGAAAAAAAAGACAACCACTTTTCTAATGGCTGTCTTTTCATACTTT
>CAKRRG010000122.1 GCA_934394545.1 uncultured Blautia sp. | reverse complement strand
CTCTTTGCAGCCTCTCGTCGATGTCTCTCAATTTCTTCGTCCTCGTCCTCTCTATAAATATACAAGCCCTGGATAATGGCAATCATCAGGATCATACACATAATGGAACTTCCTCCATAGCTGACAAGAGGAAGGGTTACACCTGTCATAGGTATAAACTTAGTGGCACCTCCTACCGTAAGAAATACCTGAAATGCATACTCTGTACCAAGACCAATGGCTATCAGTTTATAAAACGGATTCTTGATCTGCAGTGCAATTTCCACGATCGTCAGGAAAAAGCTCATGCATACAAGGATCAGGCAGATTGCAAAAATCCCACCCATTTCCTCACAAATAGCACTGAAGATAAAGTCGTTCTTCACAACCGGAATCTTCTCCGGAGAGCCCTGGCAAAGTCCCATTCCAAACCAGCCGCCTGTACCGATAGCAAACAGAGACTGCACGATCTGGTAGCCCTCATTCTGATAAACTGCCATCGGATCCTTCCAGGCACTGACACGCTGTCTTACATGGCCAAACAACTGGTAAGCGATCACTGAGCCTGCTGCTCCTCCAGCAAGACCAATACCAAGATAAACAGGCTTCCTGGTGGAAACATAAATCAGTACTAAATAAGCCACAAAAAATATCACTGCACTTCCAAGATCTCTGGAAAGCACCAGAATTCCCACATGAAGACCTGCCACAAGCGTGGCCAGCACAACCTTCCTGAAGGTTACTTCTCTCGCAAGAAGAGATGCCATAAAGAATACAAAGGTAAGCTTAATCACCTCTGAAGGCTGAATCCCCATCAGAGAAAGCTTGGCCCCATAGCTGGTCTGTGCGAGAACAAGGACTGCTCCAAGAAGAACCACTCCAAGTCCAGCATAAACCCAGGTAAGATCCTTAAGAAATTTCATCTTCCGTATCATAACCGGGATCACCAGTGCCACTGCACTTCCACAGGCTACAATCAGCAGCTGCTTGTTCGCAGACGCAATATCCAGCCTGCAAAGCATAATAAAGCCTACACTTAAAAGCATGCACATGTTATTCAGCAGCAGCATAGAAGCATTCTTATAGATCCTGCGGTATAAAATCAGGATAACTGCAAAATATACCATCATCTCTGCGTAAAAAATTACCACTTTGAAATCAAAGGTTTTCAAAAATATTACAAGAAACGCTACAAAATCCAGGAAAAAGGTTAATGTGATCTGGCTTCTGAGAAGCCCCTTCCTGTCTGATGCGTTCCTTCCTGACACCAGATAATAGCAAAGCGCTGTATACACCAGCATCAGTGTCAGAATCACAAATTTGGATAGTTCAACAACAATATTAATCATACGCCTTACTGGGCTCCTCTTTTAAAATGACCTTTCGTAAACTCATATTCGCCGGATACCCGGTTCTCCTGATATGCTGCTACAAAATCTTCCACGATCTGCTCTGTCTCCTTCCCATCTTCTATCGTAAAGGAAAGCCGTACTGATGAAACTCCAAGCTCTTTCACTGCAGATGCCTCTCTTAGAAGGCCGTATGGAAGACTGTTGTAGATGATATTATAACATGACCCCGCCGTCTTTGTATTTCCCATTTTCCAGGGATGGCAATAACATACCACAGGAAATTCCTTGTCATAACGATCCTTCAGTACAAGATGCTCCTCCTGACCATTGCAGCCGAAAGTATTTTTGCGTACGCATTGGGCACTGTGCATAAGGGGCAGACGACCGTAAACAACCATTTCACTGCCAGTATTTTCCCGATGTCGGAGTTCTTTGGAATTTAATTCCAGAGGAACCGTATTCCGAAGCACATTCTGCTTCTTCCAGAAATGGATGCTTTCGTCATTCCAGGTATACAATGAATGATCCAGCACGCATTTATCTGCAAATCCCAACTGTGCCAGTGCACTGTAGGACTCCAGGTTTCGCACAAGAAATCCTTTCATACCGGCTTCCAGCCACTGCGTCACCTGTTCCATGTAACCTTCAGGCGGATTTTCTCTTGTAATATGCGGCAGAGACAGGTACATTTCTTTCCCATTTGTAAGACCTGTATGCAAATATTTTTCCATTAACATATAGGGCAGGTAAACACCCTGAATCCCTTCACTCTGGCAAAGTATCTGGGCTGCTTCAGCATTTTCGCAGGATGCATAGATGGGAATATACGCTTCTCTTCCAACAGGAACATTCTTACAAGGCACAGCAGTATGGATTTCTGAAAAAGTACCAGCTGCAATTTGCTTGACCCGTTCCAGTCCCACATCTCTTCTGTGTTTCTTAAGAAGCTTCTCTGTCAGTTCCTCTAACGCCTGATGACGTATCTCATTAAGTACCTTCATCGGGACAAAAACAGCATCATTCATCTGAATATCCAGATCTTCCCATGTAAAAATCGTATTTCCAAGCTTGTCCAGCTGCTGAAGGACACGCTCCTTCGTTACGGGCTGGTTCTTAGCATACTGTACTTCGCCTGTGTAAGCCATTGCCTCTGCATCCTTGCAGGTTACGTGAAGAATGGCGGGAAGGCCTGGGGTAAGGCTTAACTGGCCTTTTATTTTTACTTTTAACTGCTTCGGCTCAAGGGATACCTCACCAGTTTTCTTCTCATTGGTAAATGCCATCATCATCGGACCATTTCCCATCTGATAATAGCCTGTGCAGGAACCACCACGGTTAAACAAATCCAGAAGATATTTTTTATCCCTTTCTGCAACATGATAATTCTCCGGACCTTTTTCCAATAAGAGGTCCAGATATTTCCGATACATTCCTGTAACCCCGGCTGTATAAGATGGCTGCTTCATCCGTCCTTCGATTTTCAGAGAGGTAACACCTGCATCTATAATCTCCGGCAAAATTTCTATGGTACAGATATCCTTCAGGCTTAACGGGCAAAATTCCCCTTTTTTATATGTTTTGGTTCGGAAGTTCTTCACCTGGTAAGGAAGGCGGCAAGGCTGCGCGCAACGGCCTCTGTTCCCGCTTCTTCCTCCAAGAAGACTGCTCATCAGGCACTGTCCGGAATAACTATAGCAAAGTGCTCCATGCACAAAGGCTTCTATTTCAATGGGACAGGCTTTATGCATACGGGAAAGCTCCTCCAGGGAAAGCTCTCTTGCGGCAACCACACGGGTTGCCCCTTGATCTGCCAGAAACTTCATTCCCTCCGGGCCAGTTACTGTCATCTGGGTACTGGCATGAAGATGAAGCCCTGGAAATTCCCTCTTAAGAAGAGAAAAAACGCCAAGATCCTGGACGATTACCGCATCCAGTCCCCCATTGTAATAAGGTTCCAGATAGGAAACCAGTTCTTCTTTTAGTTCTCTGTTTTTCAACAGGGTATTAACTGTGAGATACAGCTTCTTTCCATGGAGATGTGCCACATCAATGGCACGAAGAAGCTCCTCTTCATCAAAATTTCGGGCATATGCCCTGGCTCCGAACATAGCACCGCCTACATACACTGCATCTGCTCCGGCTCCAAGTGCTGCTTCAAAGCCTTCGTAGGAGCCGGCTGGTGCCAGCAATTCAATCTTATTCTGATTCAAAATATGTCCTCCAAATTTGTGGTACAAGCTGAATGATCTGTGGGAAATGAAAAGAGGAATCACCTAGGTAATCCCTCCTGCTATTATTTCAGCATTTCATCCAGTTCTTTTTCCAGTTCCTTAACCTTGCCATCCAGAAGATTCTTCTCATTCAGGGCTTCCTGCTCCTTCTTCTGTGCTTCTTCAATCTGCATGCGAAGGGAAATCAGTTCATGCTTCAGATCATACATCTCCTGATCCTTCTGCTGCAAATCAAGCTCATAGGTCTCAACCTGCTTCTTCGCCTTAAAATAGTCATCTGTAATATTCAGACTGAGAAGCATATGCTTGGTCTCCATAGGCTGTCGGCCGTATCCTGGCACAGTCTCCAGCTCTCCTATCTTCTTATTCATATATGACGCGACCTGCTGGAAATATTCCTCAGATTCGTAACCTCCAAGAGTAATGATCTTACCCCCGATGATAACCTGTGCTGTATTCTTGACCGCCATTCGTTCAAGCCGTTACTGAAAACTTATAAAAAGTTATAAACTTCTATGTTTCATTCCTACTTCAACGAGTATGCTTTTGATGATATAAATATCTATCTACTCACAAGTTCTTGTACTCTCCATAGGCGTAAATTCCGGACTAACGTATCCGTACATATTTGCATTAACGTTTCAGTGTCAGCCTGCAAATTGTTCTCCATAAGTCTTGAGATTTATAGATGCCTGGAAGTCTCTGTCAATCATATTCCCACACTCACATCTATAAATCCTGTCAGATAACTTCAATTCTTTTTTGATGTTTCCACAACAGCAGCAAAGCTTTGATGATGGATAAAACCGATCAGCCACAATAAGCTGGATCCCTTTATCACTGCATTTGTATTCGAGCTGTTTTCTAAACCAAAAAAATCCCTGTTCCTGGACTGCTTTGGATAAATGTCTGTTTTTCATCATTCCGCTGACATTCAGATCTTCAATACATATAAATCTTGGTTTTCGATTTACGATCTCAGATATGGTCTGATTCAAATAGTTTTTACGGATGTTTGTTAATCTGTGATTTCGTTTTAATAAAAGTTTTTCCTTTTTGATTACATTATTTGTTTTACAGTAACTTTCTCCTTTCTTATTTTTCTCGTAAGAACGAGAGATACTACGCTGTAATCTGCGTTTCTGTTTTTCTAATTTCTTTACTTT
>CAKRRG010000121.1 GCA_934394545.1 uncultured Blautia sp. | reverse complement strand
ATTATCCAGGGCTTGTATATTTATAGAGAGGACGAGGACGAAGAAATTGAGAGACATCGACGAGAGGCTGCAAAGAGAGCAAGACAGAGAGCGGCGGAAGAAGCGGCAGAAAGAGATTACGAAAAAGCGTAAAGCCAGAAATAAAGAGTATACCTTTGTTTCCATTTTCTTTGGAATCATCTTTATCAGTATGATCGGGTATCTGATTTATTTTAATGGTTTTAAAAGTGAGGATTTTATTAACAGTCCTTACAATACCAGACAGGATTCTTTTTCTGATCGTGTAGTACGTGGTAAGATCCTGTCCTCTGATGGACAGGTACTGGCACAGACGAATGTAAGCGAGGATGGAACGGAGACGCGTAACTATCCATATTCGAATGTGTTTTCCCACGTTGTAGGATATGATTCCAATGGAAAAAGCGGTCTGGAATCAGAGGCGAACTTTACCCTTCTGACATCTCATTCCTTTTTCCTGACGCAGATGAAGAATCAGTTTTTGAGTGAGAAAAATACAGGAGATACTGTGATTTCCACCTTAAATGCAAATCTGCAGAATATTGCTTATAATGCATTGGGAGACAGGCGTGGAGCGGTTGTAGTAATCGAACCTTCCACAGGAAAAAGGCTTGTAGAGGTCAGCAAGCCGGATTTTGACCCGAACACCATTAAGGATAACTGGCAGTATCTTGTAAATGATGAGAATGACAGCAGTCTTCTGAACAGAGCTACCAATGGTGCTTATCCGCCAGGATCTACCTTTAAGGTGGTGACTGCACTGGATTATTTCCGTAAGAAGGGAACCTTCGAAGGGTATGATTATCTGTGTCAGGGAAGCATAACGCTGGAGGATCATACCATCCATTGTTATCATAATACCGTTCATGGACAGGAGAATTTCTATTCTGCATTTGCCAATTCCTGTAACTGTGCGTTTGCTGATATTGGAGTAAATCTTGGAGGGGCGTCTCTTCGGGAAACAGCAGAGGATCTTTTGTTTAATAAGAGCCTTCCGTTGAATTCTTACAGAACAAGCACCTTTTCTCTGGATAAGAACTCAGTTACCCCACTGATCATGCAGACATCTATCGGACAGGGAAATACTCTGGTTTCTCCTATGCATATGGCTCTTATTACCTGCGCCATTGCAAATGATGGCGTACTTATGAAGCCTTATCTTATAGATCAGGTAGTGAATGATAACGGCGACTCCATAAAGAAGACGGAGCCGGTGGCTTATAAGCGTCTGATGAGTTCAAATGAGGCGAATCTTCTGGGTAAGCTGATGAAGCAGGTAGTAGATTCCGGTACAGCTTCTGCGCTTTCCGGCAGAAGCTATACAGTAGCCGGTAAGACCGGATCTGCGGAGTTTGATGAAGAGGGACACAGCCATTCCTGGTTTATCGGTTATTCGAACGTGGATGACCCGGATCTTGTAGTTGCTGTAGTCGTGGAGAACGGTGGCTCCGGAAGTGAGGCAGCTGTTCCTATTGCAGGACAGATTTTTGATGCATATCATTCGAATTAAGGAATTAACCACATTCCCTGTTGCCAGTTTTCTGAAAAAGAGGTATACTATATACAGTTTAGAAAACACACGCATTACAGGAGGATTGCAGCATGATAGAAGCAACGAGCTGTGGCGGTGTGGTAATTCATCGAGGTAAGATTCTTGCATTATATAAATCTTACAAAAACCGTTACGAAGGCTGGGTTTTACCGAAGGGGACCGTAGAGCCTGGAGAGACTCATGAGCAGACCGCTTTGCGGGAGGTGAAGGAGGAAGCTGATGTGAGAGCCTCCATTGTGAGATATGTGGGCAAGAGCCAGTATAATTTCACAGTACCGGAGGATATGGTCAACAAAGAGGTACATTGGTATCTTATGACGGCGGATAATTATCATAGCAAGCCTCAAAGAGAGGAGTTTTTCGTGGATTCCGGATATTATAAGTTCCACGAGATTTACCATTTGCTCCGTTTTGCAAACGAGAAGCAGATTGTGGAGAAGGCGTACCAGGAATATCTGGAACTGCGAAGTGCCGGATTGTGGGACAAGCAGCAGAAACATTTCTGATTCATGGGAAGAGAAGAAGGGCTGCGTAGTTGTTTTACGCGGCCCTTGCTGTATTTTGGAATTTGTAACAGCAGACAATGTTTAAAATTTCCGGGAAAGGGAAATCCTTATTACAAAGGAGTGTTGTGCCGAATATGCTAAAATGGCGAGAAGATTATTATGTAGGTGCGGGGATTAAGGATGCGGCAAAAACACAGAAGCGGATTGATGCCGGCAAGATAGCAATTGGTGTATACCTTGTTACACTGTCTGAGAATCCGGGAAATCTTCTTGAAATTGTACCGTCCTATATGCTGATCCAGAAGAGCTGCTATGTCAGGTGCCCTGAGATTATTGGCATGGCTAAGGGGAAAGATGAGGCCATTGATATGGCAGTAGATATTGTGAAGAATATTTATGGCGAGACGGGTGCATTTCAGGTAAAAGAATATTTTAAGAACAGGTGAGCGCATGTTACATATACTGTGGATCCTCATAAAGTTTATATTGATCGTACTGGGAATCCTTCTGGGACTTGCGCTTCTTGCGCTGCTCCTTCTATTGTTTTGTCCCCTTCGTTACAGGGCGCAGGCCGTGAAGGAAACGGACAGCTTCCGGGAAGCTGAATTAGAGGCTGGCGTCAGCTGGCTGTTCCACGCAGTAGGTGCCAGGATATGGCTCCGTAACGGAGAAAGAAAGCTGGAAATTATGATTTTCGGCATTTCCCTTGAAAGGATAAAGGGCTGGATCAGGAAATTTAAAGGCAGCAAAAAGAAATCTGCACAGGCAGAATCCAGACTGCCTATGACAGAGTCTGTGCCAGAAGAGAAAACGGTACGGGAAATTCCAGAGCCAGAGAAACCGGAGCCAGAGAAATCAGAGCCGGAGAAACTGGAGTCAGAGAAGCCAGAGCCGGAGTCTATGTCTGCAGAACCCTTGGTGCCTGCAGAGCCGCCAGTTCAGGAAGAGAGTGATGAATCAAGTAATAAATCTGCAGCCCGGCCTGGTTTATTTATCCGTATCCGGGAAATACTAAGTAAAATGATCCGATTCCCGGGAGAACTGTGGAATAAGCTTATTTCATTTGTTAAGAATATAAATAAGAAAATCAGGCATATAAAGAAAACCATTTCCGGTATCACAGATAAGCTTGGCTGGTGGAAGGCATTTCTTACGAATGAGAGGACGAAGGCTGCGTTTGCCCTTGTATGGAATGATGCAAAGGGCCTGGTTCACCATATCCTTCCTACGAAGGTAGAAGGACAGGTTACTTTTGGCTGTGAAGACCCCTCTGTTACAGGTGCGGCTTTGGCAGTTCTTGGAATGTCATTTCCCTTTCACAAGAATCGGATTCAGATCAACCCGCTTTTTGATGGAGAGAATCAGCTGATTGGAAATGTATTTCTGAAAGGCCGTATTTATGGCATTGTGTTTGTGAAGACAGCAATAGAGATTTACTTTAATAAAAATATAAAATACGTTATAAACCGATGGAAGCATAAGGAGGACTAAAATGGAAAATGAAAACAACTTTAAAGAAACCGTAAGCTCTCTGTTTAAGGGCATGGATGGTTTTGTATCTGCCAAGACAGTAGTTGGAGATGCAATTCATGTAGGCGAGACCATTATACTTCCGTTGGTGGATGTATCCTTTGGTGTAGGCGCCGGTGCATTTGCCGGAGATAAGAAGAATAACGGTGGCGGCGGTCTTGCCGGAAAGATGAGCCCGTGTGCGGTTCTGGTAATTCAGAACGGAACCACCAAGCTTGTAAATGTTAAGAATCAGGATGGTCTTACGAAGGTTCTGGATATGGTTCCAGACTTTGTAAATCGTTTTGCACCAGGTGGAAATACTACGGATGAGACTGTGGAATAAGAAGTGTTTGAGAGGAGATTTCCTGCATAAAATAAACTAAACCAAAGAGACCAGACCGTGTTTCAAACAGGCTCTGGACCGTATAGGATTATGAGAAAAGTTCTTGGTTTTATGTTGTTTTTTATCGGGATTGGTATGGTGATCGGGATTCTGGTCACCGAAACTGCCGCACTGTTGACCGTAGCAGCTTTGTGTCTGATGTGTGGCTATCATTTGTTTTGCAAATAAAATGAGCATGAGAAGATTTGGTTGTGCAATCTTTTCATGCTTATTTTGTTATGGATTTTTCGTGTTTTCATAGAGAAGGGGTGTTTTACAACCGAAAGACAAAAAAAGAGCCCTCACAAAACTGTGAGGGCAGGTGTTTCTTAGGCTCTTTCAACGTTTCCGGATCTTAAGCAGGAAGTACATACGTACATTTTCTTAGCTCCGCCTTCAGTCTTAACTTTAACGGATTTCACGTTTGATTTCCACATCTTATTGGATCTTCTATGGGAATGACTCACATTATTTCCGAAATGAGCACCTTTTTCACAAATTGCGCATTTAGCCATGATAGCACCTCCTTGACGCTTTTTTTCAACAGTTCATATTCTAACAGATGGAAAAACATTTTGCAAGTGAAAAAAGGAAAATTTTAAAACAATTTCAAAATAAAATTGATATTTGCCTGAAGGCATGCTAAAATTTGACGTTGTGCAATAAGGAAAAAAAGGGTATAATATGGTATATGCATTTTGAAAATCAAATTAGTGGAGGTAAACCATATGAAGGGACGTATAGATTCCGGCCTTGGCCAGATCATTATTGATACGGATGTAATCGCGACTTATGCAGGAAGCGTTGCAGT
>CAKRRG010000120.1 GCA_934394545.1 uncultured Blautia sp. | reverse complement strand
GGGGTGACAAGATTCGAACTTGCGGCCTCCTGGTCCCAAACCAGGCGCTCTAGCCAAACTGAGCCACACCCCGATGTTTTACAACATCATTTCTATGAAGTTGTCGTTCCTTGTGCTCTCAAGAATTTGTTTTCTCTCGCTCAAGGCAAGAGTTATTATATTATATGGTTCCCCATTTGTCAACACCTTTTTTATAAATTTTTATATTTTTTTTGAAAAAAGATGTAATTCCCGAAAACCCGCTAAAAATGCGGGTTTCCAGGTCCTCCACCACCTGTATTTTTCAGTCACAGATACCGAACTTCAATTTCCGGCTCTTCCCCTTTATGAAGCTCCATCACTGCATAACTGGGTCTGCGCCCTTCCTGTCTCGGAAAAGAAAGACTACCCGGATTGATCACCAGTACTCCGTTTTTCTTCTCTATTACCGGCTTATGGGTATGTCCGAAGCAGACAATCTCACATCCTCTGGCTGCCGCCTCCTCTGAAACCCCATAAAGGTCCATAGATACTCCGTAATTGTGTCCATGAGTCACCATGATCTTATGTCCCGCCAGCACAATCTCATCTTCCCGGAGCAGATCACTGAAAAAATCATTATTTCCGGCTACAATGGTGCAAGGACATTCTGCCACAGCTTCAATAAAGAATTCTCTGCCCTCCACATCACCGCAATGGATCAGATAATCAAAAGGCTGCTCCACTGCTACTGCCATCTCCAGCCGTTCATCTCTTCCATGGGTATCACTGACAACCAGCACCTTCATCGCAGTTCTTCCTTTATAGCCTGCAAAGCTTTTCCTCTGTGGCTGATTTTATTTTTTTCTTCCATAGACAGCTCTGCAGATGTACAGCCGTATTCCGGCAGGAAAAAGATAGGATCATATCCAAAGCCATTGGCTCCCTTTTCCTCATATCCAATACGGCCTTCCATGGTTCCACGCACAGTTTCCACTCTTCCATCCGGAAAAGCTGCTGCAATAGCACAGACAAAACGGGCTGTACGCTGCTCATCCGGCACGCCCTCCAGCCTCTGGATCAAATTTGCATTCTTAATATGATAGTCTGTATTCTCACCCATATAACGGGCAGAATAAACTCCCGGTTCCTTATTCAGATAATCAATCTCAAGTCCAGAGTCATCTGCAAGTACAATTTCGCCATTACCGGTAAGCTTACTGATAGCAGTTGCCTTGATCACTGCATTTTCCTCAAAGGTTTTGCCATCTTCCACAATATCTGCCTGGATCCCGGCTTCTTTCATAGATACCACTTCTGCATCCAGATCTGCCAGGATTTCACGGATTTCTTTCATTTTATCTGCATTTCCTGTTGCAAAAATTATTTTCTTCATTTATCAGTGCCCTCTTTCTTCTCCTGTGCCACGCGTCTTGGAGGCTTTGGTCCCAGGAACTGGTAGAAATATGTTTTCAGCATTCCGTTATAGATTTTACGGTTCTTATCCGCCTTGCGTCCAATATCATTCTCAGCTTTGTCATAGGAAGTGATCAGATACATTGACCACTTATCCAGACCACGGTAGTTCTCACCGATCTCGCGGTAAAGCTGCGGCAAAGCTGCTTTTTCTTCCAGACGCTCGCCATAAGGCGGATTCGTAATGATAAATCCGTAAGGCTTCGGGTGATGAAGCTCCTTCACCGGACGCTGCTGAAAATGGATCAGACTTTCTACTCCGGCCATTTTCGCATTTGCCCTGGCTGCCTTCAGCGCCTCAGCATCAATGTCATAGCCCTGAATATCCGTTTCAATTTTCAGATTCACTCTGTCCTGAGCCTCTTCTACCGCCTCATACCAGCATCTTCTCGGCACCACATGCTTCCAGTCCTCAGCAAGGAAAGAACGGTTCATACCTGGTGCAATATCTGCAGCCATCATAGCCGCCTCGATAGGAAAAGTACCGCTTCCGCAAAAGGGATCCACCAGACTTCTGTCCTTTTTCCATGGAGTTAACATAATCAACGCGCTGGCAAGGGTCTCTGTAATAGGTGCCTTCACGGTCATCTGGCGATACCCTCTCTTATGAAGAGAAACACCGGAAGTATCGATCCCAATAGTTGCCACATCCTTCATAAATGCCACACGGATAGGAAAACTTGCTCCATCCTCCGGGAACCAGGACACGTTATATACGCCCTTCAGACGCTCTACAATGGCTTTTTTCATAATAGACTGGATATCAGACGGACTGAACAGCTTACTCTTCACAGAATTGGCTTTTGCAATCCAGAATTTGCCATCTGCAGGAATGTAACGTTCCCATGGCAAAGCTTTCGTTGCTTCAAAAAGCTCATCAAATGTCTCCGCTTTCACATCCGCAACCTTCAGAAGAATACGCTCTGTAGTCCGCAGAAAAACATTGGCATCTGCAATTCCCTGGGCATCTGCCAGAAAAGTAACCTTGCCATCCTCCACCTTACTGATCTCATATCCCAGATCCAGTATTTCTCTTTTTAAAACCGCTTCCAGACCAAAATGGCAGGGAGCGATCAGTTCAAATCTTTCTGTACTCATTCACCGTTTTTCCCTTCTTAAAGCACTATGCTTTTTACAATATTTCCATCAAAATCCATGATGGAAAAAACACCGTCCTCAAGCACCGCATAGGTAGGCGGATTTCCTTCTTTCGGAATGGATACGGAACCTGGATTCAAAAGAATGTATCCCTCCATCTGCTCTGCTTTCAGCACATGGGTATGACCATGGATCAGAATATCTCCCTCGCATAAGGGCGGCAGGTTATTCTGATTATAAACATGTCCATGCGTCGCATAAAGTGTCTTGCCGTCAATTGCCAGAATGCAGTAATCTGCCATTACCGGAAACTCCAGAACCATCTGATCCACCTCTGCCTCACAGTTACCGCGCACAGCATAAATTTTGTCTTTCATGGCATTCAGCATGGGGATCACCTGCTTAGGTGCATATTCTTTTGGCAGATCATTTCTTGGTCCGTGATAAAGCAGATCGCCCAGCAGAACCAGGCGCTCTGCACCTTCTTTCTCAAAAGCATCCAGCATTTTCCTGCAATAGTATGCAGAGCCATGGATGTCAGAAGCAAACATATATTTCATAAATTTGGTTTCTCCTCTGTTTTTAGTGTTCGTATTGTCTTTCTCATTTTCGGTTTACATAACCTCATGAAAAAGACATTTTTCTTCTTTACATTATCATGCCTGGATGGAAATTACAAGATAGTACTCTTTTGAATTTTTCTCATATATCGCATATCAGATTTCTTCCCCGGTACTCCTTCATTCCCCCGATCACCGTTTTTGTCTTATAGCCATTTCGCGCCAGAAGCCTGGCAGCCCGAAGGCTTGCTCCGCCCCGGTCGCAATACAGAACCAGTATTTTGCCTTTTGGAAAATCATATTTCTGCATTTCTTCAAATTTCTCATATGGCACATTTACCGCCCCCTTTATATGTCCGGTATGGTACTCTTTCGCATTTCTTAAATCTATAAGAAAGGAATCCTTCCGTCCAACATAATAGTCCAGCATTTTTCCGGAAATCGGCTCTACAGGAAACATGGAAAATCCTCTTTTTTATCAGTATATCCACAAATACAAAAAAAGGTGCCAAAATGCACCTTTTTAATCAGCTATGAATCAAAATCAGAAATCTGTTGTACATCTGCGGACTATCTCACACGGAACACACACATTCTTTTCAATTGGTATTTCTTTCTCCAGAAGGTCGATCATCCGTTCCACTGTCTTTTTGCACATCACTCCCAGCTTACTGTCCACCGACGTAAGCTCAGGATCACTGCTGATCGCAAGAATTGAGTTGTTATATCCGGCAACAGCCAACTCCTCAGGAATTGCCAGTTCCTTAATCTTTGCATACTTTACTGCTCCGATTGCAATTCCATCCTCCGTTGCAAGGACGCTGTCAAAATCAAGGATCCTGTTGTATTCAAGCAGCATATCCCGCGTATATTCAATGTCATTTTGGGTCTTGAATTTCAGATTTCCGGATTTGAAGCAGCTGTATGCAATTACTTAACTCAGATCCGTGAGAACGGCACCTATGAAGTAATGAAAACACGGGCTTAAACAACCCAACACGGGCGCAGAGTCAACAGACCCTGCGCCCTTTCTTAAAATATTTTAATATCTGGAAGTAGTATCTTCCTCGGACTCGTAAGAATTACGACTCTTGTTTTTGCTGCTGTTTTTTGTATAAGCGTTCTTGCAATCCTGAGAGTTCACTTCACTCTCATAAGATTTGCTTGTGGAATTTTTGCTGTTTCTGTTTTCAGACTCATAATTTTTTGCCATTTGAGTATTCCTCCTGTTAAATGCCGCTGTTC
Source organism: uncultured Blautia sp. (assembly GCA_934394545.1). Taxonomy (GTDB): domain Bacteria; phylum Bacillota; class Clostridia; order Lachnospirales; family Lachnospiraceae; genus Blautia_A. The sequence continues at coordinate 462 of CAKRRG010000120.1, read as the reverse complement.
GCGTTCTATTCCGCACCCAGCAGCTGTTTTTCGATTACTTTGTGTATTGTAACCAATTGTAGCAAGAATATTCATCAAAATGATATTGATTTTTTTTCCAATTTATATTATAATCTTCTTTGTAAAAGAATTTACCCTTCAAAAATTTTTTTACATAACCCCTTATTTAATTATTTATACTCCCCTCGAAACACCCGGTAGCTCCCCTACCGGGTGTTTCTCTTTTCATTCAACCTCTATCCTCTCATAAATTCGAATTTTCTTTACCAGCCAAAACAGCAATATCATCCCAATAGGAAACAGATACCCGACCACATTCCATTTTCCTTTTGTAGTGATCAGAATATTATAAATCCCATGAAAAACCACACAGGCTCCAAGCGCACCGATGGTTCCGGTGACCATGATCCATTTTTTCTGAAACACATAGGCGATTCCGCAGCCAAGTGCAATTCCGCACAA
>CAKRRG010000119.1 GCA_934394545.1 uncultured Blautia sp. | reverse complement strand
GTCTTAACGAAATGACATTGACCGCGCGGCTCTTCCTTATTTGAATATGTGTGTCAAACCATATAGATGGTCTTATTATTGCAATTTTATATATAATTGCATAAATTTACCTGGTTACAATATCAACCGGCACATTGAAGATTTTCGCAACCTTGAGAATGGTATCAATATGTCTGCCTGTTGCAGCTGCCATATGATGTGTCGGACCAGCTTCGCTCCAACGATTTACAAATTCTCTTGCACCACATGTGAAACGAGTTCTCATGTTGGTATCACCAAAGGAAAGGATTGGTCCTTCCTCGTTGATGCCCTCAGCAACAACAAATTTGAAGCGTCCGTCACCATCCTGGGTAATTGCCAGATACGTAACCGGGCCTGTGTATGGATAGAACTGTGTCAGATATCCGCCGCCTGTTTTGCCATGGAATACCGGAACGATCTTCATGGTAGGTTTCTTATCAGAAATATCCGCATCACCACTTCCGGAATGACCGATAATACAAATGTCATCATTGAAATCAATGGAGTACATCTCAGAAAGCTGACCTGTACCGGAGATTGTCTTCAGGATGCTCATTGCCATGGCAACCTTCATATCACCTTCAACAGCACATGCAGTACCCTGTTTGATCAGCATGGAAAATGCCGGGATCAGCATACTGTCAAGTACGCCAGCCTTGCCCTGTGCAAATCCGTCATAATGGGAAGCGATCATTCCAAGATGCTCTTCTTTTACCCATTTTTCAAATGCTACAACATATTTTGCCATATCCCATACTTTCTCGATTGTTCCGCCGCCTTCAATATCAAAGGTGTCAAGAATATCCTGAGCTTTGGCACGGATAGCATCCTCATCTGTAATGTCATCTGCGATTGCCCACATCTTCTCCCAGTCAAACTGTTTGGTATAGAGGAACATTCTGTTATACAGGTTTGTCTCATCAATATAAAGATCCATCATACCCGGATAAGGTCTTCCGATCTGTGCAATGTTGGTATCGCGGAATCTTCTTCTTACCTGAGCTGCTTTACACCAGTCTTCAATCTCAGCCTGAACCCCTGGATCTCCGCCTTCTACAACGCCAGTAATAACCGCATGTCTCTTTCCAGCTCTCTCAAGGTCTGCAACTGCTTCTCCAACAGCGCCACAGGCATAGCCTTCCCCAAGCCATGTGGCAATATCTGTGTGATCATAATCCAGAGCTTTCAGCTTCTGAACATTCACCAGAACAACCGGAACATTAAGATCGCGAATTGCCGGAAGCATATTGTAGGAAGTCGCATAGGTTAACATCTGAAGGAAAACAAGGTCAACGTCTGCTGCACGGAATTTATCTCCTGCAGCCATTGACTGTTCTTTTGTTGTTACCATTCCTCCATCAACAATTTCTACGGTATCCGGAATTGTTTTCTTAAATGCCTCGTACTGAGCTTCAAACTCAGGAACCAGTGATGGGAACTGAGGAAGATATGCTCCTAAAGCAATAGAAAATACACCAACTTTTGCTTTTGTGTTTACTAACATTGTAGTACCTCCTGTTTGATCAAGCCTTATATACTTTAATTCCGAAGGACTCATGAATGGTTGTACGAGCCTCTTCAATTGATTTAAACTCTTCTGCTTTCAGCATCTGAGCTGTAATGTTACCGATTGCAGTAGCCTCTCCTGGGCCTGCATGAACCTCTTTACCGGTCGCTTTTGCAGTCAGCTCATTCAGGTAACCTGCGTTGGATCCACCACCAACTACATGAATACGGCTGAAGGTTCTTCCTGTCATCTCTTCCAGTTCTTTCGCTGTCTTTGCATAGCATTCAGCAAGACTGGTATAAATGACAGTCGCAATCTCGCCTAAAGTCTCCGGAACCTTCTGTCCGGTTCTTCTGCAGTAATCCTTAACCTCTTCGATCATGCTTTCCGGGGAAAGGAAGCACTCATCATTTGCATCTACTCTGGATGGGAAATCTTTCGCTTCCTCTGCCATCTGACAGATTTCTGCAAATCCATATTTATCATCATATTCATGACGAACAGACTGGATCATCCAAAGTCCCATAATGTTCTTCAGATAACGGAATCTTCCTGCATAACCACCTTCATTTGTGAAGTTCATCTCGCAACTCTTCTGGGAGCAGTCAGCTTTTTCTCTTTCAATTCCCATCAGTGACCATGTTCCGGAACTGATATAAATGAAATCGTCGTCATTTGCAGGAACTGCAAGAACTGCTGAACCCGTATCATGTGTAGCAGGTGCTACAACTTCTACATCAAATCCAACTTCTGCCTTTACCTCTTCTGAGAAGTGTCCAACACTAGTACCAGGCATGATCAGTTTCTGGAACATTTTTCTTGGATATCCGAGCTTATCGATCAATTCGTAATCCCAGTCCTTTGTTTCTGCATTTACCAGCTGTCCTGTTGTAGCTTCTGTATACTCACAGGTCTTCTTTCCAGTAAGGAGATAGTGGAAGTAATCCGGCACATGAAGCATGGTTTCAGCCTGCTCTAAATACTCAGGATGTTTTGTCTTTACTGCCATCAGCTGGTATACTGTATTAAAGATTGCCTTCTGGATACCGGTACGTGCATAAAGATCCTCAAGAGAAATAATCTTATACACTTCCTCATCCATGCCTTCATTTCTGTGATCACGATAGCCTACTGTATTTCCAAGAACCTTGTCATCCTTGTCCATAAGCACGAAGTCAACACCCCAGGTATCTACTCCCATGCTTACCGGAATCTTGCCAATTTCTTTACATTTCTTAAGACCATTCTTAATTTCCTGGAAAAGTCTGTCAAACTCCCAGCAAAGCTCGCCGTCCTTCTTCACCATTCCGTTTTCAAAACGATGAACCTCTTCCAGTTCAATCTTTCCATTCTCAAGATGTCCAAGGATCAAACGTCCGCTGGATGCCCCGATGTCCACTGCAAGATAATATTTAGCCATTTTATAAATCCTCCTCAATTGTAAATTTATACTGTGTAAAGTCCGTAGTTCACACAGCTTCCTTCATAATTGATGATATTATCATATACTAATATCCATCAATATGTAAGAACCTTGTTTGTCCAAAAAAGTGTCCTTATTTGCAAATATAAGATGATGATACCAGGGGCAAGAGATCAAAAAAACCTTTTGCCCATTTATCACAAAACCCCCGGGGCAATGCCCCAGGGGTCTGTTTATTCACAGTTCAAATGCCTGCAAACATTGGACGTATACTTCGTCTCTTTACTTTTTAATTAATCGTAAAGGTTTGGAGCGATGTCGTCAGCGTCGATGTTTGTAGAATCATACCAGTAACCAGCTGTAGGAACATCCTCAAGCTCAGCTCCGTTAGCAGCTGCTGTCAGAGCGTAGATTGCATAGTATCCCATCATCAGAGGAGACTGTGTAACAGCACCAAGGAATGTGCCATCTGTTACAGCTGCTTTAATGATAGAACCAGCGTCGAAACCAACACCGATAACATCACCTGCTGCTGCGTCAGAACCAAGAACGTTCAGGTTAGCGTTAGCTGCAAGAACACCCTCTGCTGCAACCTGGTTGGAACCGAAGATTGCGATACAGTTTTCCTGGGAAAGGATAGCCTGAGCCTCTGTGGAGCAAAGCTCTACAGTTGTCTGTGCCGGAACTGCAACCTGGATAACAACGTCTGCGTCAGCTTCTTCAGCGTCAGCACCTTCTGCTGCGTTTACATAGAACTCGTTACCTTTAACTGCAACTGTCTTTCCATCAGCTTTGATGAGCTCGATCATCTTGTTGATGAATCCAGTTCCACGCTGCTGGATGTTAAGAGCTGTAGCATCCTGGTTAACCTCACCAACGATAACCTGTCCATCAGCGTTAGCGATAACGTCTTTGATTGCCGGATACATATTCTCAGCTGCTACAGATCCTGCCTGATTGTTATCTGTGCAAACTTCGCAAACTACAGATCCTTCCGGAGCATCAGCGATACCTGTATCGAATGTTACAACCGGGATTCCCTTATCAGCACATGTCTGAAGAGCTTCCTGTACAGAAGATGTATCACAAGCTGCAAGTCCTAATCCAACTGGGTTAGCTGCGATAGCTGTGTTAATCATGTTAACCTGGTCAGCGATATCGGACTCACTGTTTGGTCCCTGTGCTGTATAAGTAACACCTAATTCCTCAGCTGCTTTGTCCATACCTTTCATAGCTGCTTCCCAGTATGTAGACTGGAAGGATTTAACCATCATCGGGAACTCATATGCTTCGTTAGCTGTAAGTCCTTCAAACTGATCTTCCGGAGCTGCCATAACAGTTGTTGCTGCTAAACCAGAAACCATTGCTGCACAGAGTACTAATGCCATAACTTTTTTTGCTTTCATTTAAAACTTCCTCCTTAAAAATAAAAATTATATAGTTTTGTATGATGATACGTCGCTACACTCTCCGACGCTTCACATCCGTATAGAATACGTCTCGTCTGAAACGAGGCTTCTTCCATGGCCGGCTTATTACTGCCGGCCGCCATTATTCAATTGTTATTATGCCTGTTTCTTTTCTTTCAGGATATCGATCAGGACTGCCACGATAAGTACAAGACCTGTGATGATCTGCTGCCAGTTTGCCTGCAGGCCAACATATGGAAGACCTGTCTTAAGCAGCATGATTACAAAAATACCAACCAGAGTTCCTACTACAGAACCATAACCACCTGTAGCTGCAACACCACCAACGAATACACCGCCGATAGCATCCATCTCAAGTCCGGCACCAGTACCAGGCTGTACTGTAGGAGTTACTGCTGCGTATGCAATAGCTGCAAGTCCTGT
>CAKRRG010000118.1 GCA_934394545.1 uncultured Blautia sp. | reverse complement strand
AGCTTTTCAATTTTCCTTAATCATGTTAAACTTAAGAAAAGTAATGCTATGGAGGTTTTTCTCATGGATGTACACAGTATCAGTACCAAATGCACTCGCACCGAATTTGTGGGAACTGCTGTTCTGGATACCATCGGACTTGTAATTTCAGGAGTAGATGATACTCTTTTAAAAGAAATGAATATAGGAACTCGCTATCACACCCTGGGACTTTTCAGTTCCCGTACAGGTGCAGCAGGTCAGATCACTGCTGTTGATGATGCAGTGAAGGCTACCGGCACAGAGGTTCTTTCTATCGAATTCCCACGTGATACCAAAGGCTGGGGTGGACACGGCAACTACATTGTGATCGGTGGAAATGACGTTTCCGATGTCCGCCACGCCATTTCTCTTGCATTGGAATTAACTAATAAATATGCGGGAGAATTATATATCAGCGAATCCGGTCATCTGGAATTTGCATTTTCAGCAAATGCAGGCGGCGCTCTTGCCATGGCCTTTCACGCAGTTCCAGGGGAAGCTTTCGGATTCATGGCAGGTTCTCCGGCCGCCATCGGACTTGTAATGGCAGATACTGCTATGAAGGCTTCTGCAGTTCATATTACACGTTATATGACTCCAAGCATTGGTACAAGCCACTCCAATGAGGTTATCCTTGCGATTTCGGGAGATGCCAGTGCTGTGAAAGAGGCCGTACTCCAGGCAAGGCAGATCGGACTGGAGCTGCTGATCGGAATGGGAAGCTATCCGGAAATTCCGGGAGAGCCTTATTTATAACAATTCTCCATTATTGCAGACAAACAAACGCCCCGACAGGTAAAAGACTTTACACTTCTTTCCTGTCAGGGCGTATTCTTTTTCCTTAATTCAATCTGTAAACCTCTGCACTCTGCAATCCAAATGCAAGTGCCTCAGAATGGCTGTTAAAGTAAATATCAACATGTCCGTAAGGAGTTCCAAGATCCTCCACTGTATACACATTTCCATTGATCAGAAGCTGGGTTCCAAAAGGTACTCCTGCCATAGCAACGGTTCTCCCTGCTGTAGGAACAGTTCCGCTGGCTGTAAGATTTCCGGCTGTTCCGCAACACTGTGCGCAATTACAGTATGCTGTCAGCGTGAAGTTGCCAAGATAGGTTCCTTGAGAAGAAGAACTGCTTCCACTCTCGGAAATATCGCTATCTGTTCCACTGTAATCTTCCTCAGAAGCACTTTCTTCCTGGTCAACAGCAACCACTGCTGCCGTCTCTGCCGCTGTCGTCTCTGCCGCCGCTGTCTCTGCCGCTGCCTTCTCAGCTTCAACTGCCTGCATCAGACTGTAAATGCTGCTGTCTGCACTGCTGATCTGCGCATTCAGGGCACTGATTTCATCCTGGCTGGCACTGATCTGACTAATATAAGACTGAATATTCTCATTGGTGCTTGCAGTCAGAGCCTGCACCTCCTGTTGCTTGGCAGATTTCTCTGCGAGAAGAGCATTGATGGACTGCGCTTCTGCCTCAGCCTGCTCTTCCTGCTCCTTAATTTCAGCCTGAAGTGTCTTATATTTTTCAAGCATGTTACGGTCATACTGGGAAATCTGGGCAATGTTCTCCGCACGGTTCAAAAACTGTGCCAGATCCTCTGAGGACAAAAGCAGCTCCAGCATAGATACACTGCCATTCTCATACATGTACACAATGCGCTTCTTCATATCCTCGTACTGCTTATCAGATGTCGCTTTCGCTTCCTCAAGCTGCGTCTTTAATGTTTTCAGTTCTTCTTCCTTCTCAGCTGCCTGGATTCCAAGCTCAGATACACTGTTGGTAAGCTCTGTATACTGCACATTCAGTTCTGCCAGATAACTCTCAAGTTCCTGCTTCTTCCCCTCAAGAGAGGACATATTTGCCTGCGCATCTGCGAGCTCACCCTGAGCTGCTTCCTTCCATGCCTGGGCATCTGCAAGCTGCTCCTCTGTGGAGGAAGCATATACAGAAACCGGGCCAGACACCGCTATCATACCAGTTAACAGTAACGCAAAAATCCTTTTCATTCTCATCTATGTAAACACCTCATTATCTTTTTCGTAGGTCAAGTATATCATATTTCGTAATTTTTTCAACACTTTTATTTAACTTTTGTAATATTTGTGTAATATTTGATTTATTTTGCGCGCCAGCTGCCGTCTGCTTTCGCAGACAGATTTCAGTAGGAACATTACGAAGTAATTTCACAAAAAAAGCCCTGCATCTCATGAATTTCTTCACAAAATGCAGGGCTGTAAAAACCTCCCTAGAGTTTATACCGCAGCTTCTTCCTCAGCTGCAGCCTCCTGGTATTTTTCGAGAATGATTGTCTGAATCTTGTCACGAGTAGAAGAATTAATGGGATGTGCTATATCCCGGTATTCTCCATCGGTTGCTTTACGGCTTGGCATTGCGATAAAAAGCCCCTTCTCCCCCTCAATCACCTTGATGTCATGTACTACAAATTCTTCATCAATAGTGATAGAAACTACGGCTTTCATCTTTCCCTCCTTCGCAACCTTTCTCACCCGTACGTCTGTAATGTTCATTTTTTTGCTACCCCTTTCCTCTTAATCGCATTTTCTGCGCTTTAAAGTCCTTTATATACTATATCTTTCATTTTTTTCCACAACGATTTTCACTTCTCCATCACCGCTGTAGTAAGAATTTGCCCTGATCGTACCCCGGCTTTCAACAATACAATTCTCGATGTGTGTATTATCCCCCAGATATACATCATTCAAAATCACAGAATTCTTGATCACACAATTATTTCCAACATATACATCCTTAAATAAAACAGAATTTTCAACAACACCATTTACAATACAGCCACTGGAAATCAAAGAATTCTTAACCTCCGCACCAGGATTGTACTTAGCTGGTGGAAGATCATCAATCTTCGTCTTAACTGCCGGCTCCTGTTTAAAGAAGTAATTACGGATTTCCGGCTTCAGGAAATCCATATTGGTTTTATAATAAGATTCAACAGTGGAAATATTACTCCAATAACTGTCAATTTTATACCCATAGATTCTCTTCAGATTCTTATAGCGGATTAAAATATCCTTTACAAAATCATTGCGGCCTTCCTGTGCAGCTTTCTCAATAAGCTCGATCAGCTGCCTTCTTCTGATCACATAAATACCCGTAGAAATCGTATTATATGGGGAAACCATAGGTTTCTCTTCAAATTCCTCGATTCTGCAATCTTCATTCATGCGCAGCACACCAAATCGCTCAACCTCAGAAGGATCCTGACAAGATGTGCATACAACTGTAATATCAGCACGTTTCGCAATATGATATTCCAAAACCTTATTATAATCCATTTTATAAACGCAGTCACCAGAAGCAATGACAACGTATGGTTCATGACTATTCTTCAGGAAGCTGAGATTCTGATAAATAGCATCTGCTGTTCCCTGATACCAGAAACCATTTTCTTTGGTGATCGTAGGCGTAAATACAAAAAGACCGCCCTGCTTTCTTCCAAAATCCCACCACTTAGATGAGCTTAAATGCTCGTTCAAGGAGCGTGCGTTGTACTGTGTCAGTACAGCTACCTTCTGGATACGGGAGTTTGCCATATTACTCAGGGCAAAATCGATGCTTCTATAGCTTCCGGCAATAGGCATTGCTGCAATTGCCCTCTTATCTGATAATTCTCTCATGCGGTTATTATTACCACCGGCTAAAATAATTCCAATTGCTCTCATGCTTTGTCACCGTCCTTTGCTGCAATTACCTGTCCGCTCTCCAGAATCCCATCCGGATAATCTGCCGGGATGGTTACACCGGAAATCGCCGTATTCTTTCCAATCTTAACATTGTCCGGAATCACGGAGCCTTCTCCTATAGTCGCAATGCCAAATGCATATACAGCAGGTTTCTTTACATTAGGCGCTTCCTTACCGCAGCCCAGAACCACGTTATTGCCAATGGTTACATCTTCTGCCACGATCGCCTTTTCCATATCCACATTTTCACCGATCGTTGTATTGCGCATGATAATGGAATCCTTGATCACACTGCCTTTGCCAATTACAACATTCGGTCCGATTACAGAATTATGTACTTCGCCATAGATTTCGGCGCCTTCACCAACAAGACATCTGTCCATAACAGCGTCCTCTGAAATATACTGTGGCTGGATAATATCGCCCTTGGTATAAATCTTCCAGAATTCCTCATAAAGATTAAATTCCGGAATAATATCAATAAGCTCCATATTCGCTTCCCAGTAAGAACCAAGAGTTCCAACATCTTTCCAATAGCCATTGTATTCGTAGGCAAAAAGACGTTCCCCCTTATCCTTGCAATATGGAAGGATATGCTTACCAAAATCACAACTCTGCTGATCCTTTAATGCATAAAGTGCTTCCTTGAGTGCAGGCCAGCTGAAAATATAAATTCCCATAGAAGCAAGATTGCTGCTCGGGTGCTCTGGTTTCTCTTCAAATTCTGTTACACGGAAAGTCTCATCCGTTACCATAATACCAAATCGGCTGGCTTCTTCAATCGGCACCGGCATGCAGGCAATCGTCACATCTGCCTTATTTGCCTTATGAAAATCGAGCATAACCTCATAATCCATCTTATATATATGATCTCCTGAAAGGATAAGCACATAATCCGGATTGTACTGCTCCATATACGCCATATTCTGGAAAATGGCATTGGCTGTTCCTGTGTACCACTCACTGTTTGTACTCTTCTCATATGGTGGAAGTACAGTTACACCGCCTTCGTTTCTGTCCAGGTCCCACGGAACACCGATACCAATATGGGTATTCAGTCTCAGAGGCTGATACTGTGTCAGAACTCCTACTGTATCAATTCCTGAATTAATACAGTTACTTAATGGAAAATCAATGATACGGTATTTTCCTCCAAAAGCTACTGCTGGTTTGGCCACTTTTTCTGTCAGTACCCCAAGTCTGCTGCCTTGGCCGCCGGCTAAGAGCATGGCAATCATTTCTTTTTTAATCATGCTATCACCTCTTGTTGTAGTTATGATTTATCATTATACCATACTTTTTATATTTAGTGAACATATTTTACAAAACATTTGATTATATTTTGTTTTTTTTATCGCTATTGTACATGTTTTTTCGACAAGTGCCGAAAGGCATCTGCGTTTTATTATTTATTTTGTACAGTGTTAAAGCACTTTTTTTGTTTATACTACAGACAGGATCAAGCGGTTAAAGAAATACTTTGCTTTTTTTCCGGTTCGGGGTATAATCCTGTCTTTGACAGTTATTAGAAGAAAAAATCGCTGTATCCCTTGAGTTTACTGGGGTTCAGCGATTTTT
>CAKRRG010000117.1 GCA_934394545.1 uncultured Blautia sp. | reverse complement strand
TCAATGATTTCATCCGGAGTAAGCTTGTCAAGATCTCCATGTGGCTGTACGGATTCGTGCAGAGTATTTTTTCCATCCGATTCAATAACAACAGCCATCACTTCACTGCCTCTTGTGCCGTGCATACGAGGCTCAACAGCAACTACCGTTCCGCTTACGCTGGAATGTACAGGAGCACTGATAAATCCGGCAGCTTCGCCGATTTTCTGGCCAACCTTTACAGTGTCACCAACCTGAACGATCGGATTCGCCGGAGCACCCAGATGCTGAGACATGGAAATTACAACCGTCTTCGGATCCGGGAACTTCTTAAGAGCAATGTGCTCACTGAATTCCTTGCGCTCTGACGGATGAACACCACCATAATAACCATCCAGTCTGTTTTCTCTGATTGATTTCACATAATCATTGATCACCTTGAAATTAACCTTGGAGAAATCACGAACCTGTACGGGCTGATTAAGGAATTCTTCCAGACGTCCCTGTTTCGCCAGTCTCTGGTAAATTTTCTCCCATGCACAGTCCTTATTGGGGTCTACTTCGCACTTTCCATTCTTGGCTCCTCCACACTGGCCGTTCACAAGACTCTTGGAACAGTCAACGATGGGACAGACACCGCCTGTAATATTCAGATAACACTGTGCACATGCATCACAGCTCTTCTTAGTAAGTGCCATGCCATGATGACCTCTGTAGTTAAGGGTATTGCTTGCCGCAACAACCGGCTTACCTGCCAGATCCGCAACCGTCTGAATACCAAGGCCACAGGAAATTACTACTACATTCTCTGTGCCTTCCGGAATAGAATCCTGCAATTTTCTTTCTGTGTGCATTTTATTGCATAAGAAATCAAATTTCGCACTACCTGTAACGGTCTTTCCCTGCTCCTTTGCAAACTTCAGGAATTCATCGCAATCCGGTTCCTCAACCGTTTCAAATTCCTTAAAGCACTTATTACAGGCAATCACAAACAGGTTGTCCTTGCCGTTCAGCACTGATGCAAGCTCATCACTGCTTTTCAGCTTGTACTTAGTATAATTTTCCAATTGCTCACCTTCCTCATAATAGAAATTATATTCTTATACTATCTGCTCTTATCCGTTCCCTCCACAAAAAAACTAATAAAATCAGATAAATAAGTTACATGTTTTTTTCCTATATAATATAACATAAACTGACTATTTTATCCAGTCTTTGTGACTATTCTTAACCATACTGTTTTTATTTTTTACAATTTCATTCCTGATTGTGTTATAATGGGGATATCTGTTGAATAACCGTTAATAAAGATACTTACGAGGTGTTATATTTATGAGATACAAAGATGAATTCCATATCGCATCCACAGCGATTTTGCTTAGTATGGCTATGTTTGGAATTTCCGTAGTGGTTCCCAAGGAGAGCCGGGTTCCAACTGCCAAGACCACATTAACAGAGGCTCCGGAAACAGCTGCCGAAGCGGAGGCTGCACAGCAGGAAGAATTTCCTATTTACAGTCAGGACAGTAACTATGATACTTCTTATGATGCCAGTCAGAATGATACTTCTTATGACAGCAGTCAGATTGACGGCAGCTATGATACTTCAGGTGCTGATTCTTCTGGCAGTGACCAGATCACGTATCCTACAGAAGGTTCTGAAGACAGCTCTGGAAGTGATACTACGGATATCCCTGATTACACGGAAGATCCTTCAGAGGACTCCGGAACAGAAGACAGTGGAAACTCTGATTATACAGGTGATGGTTCTGACTCCGGTTCTGACAATGGCGACAATTCTTCGGATACCTCCGATCAGGATATTGAATATTATGAATGAGTAAAAAAGAATCCTGCTACATAATAAAATCCCCGGACTTCCGGGGATTTTATTATTATCTGATCTTATTCAAAAATCCAAATGGTTCCTTATCTTCCAGAAAATGCATCAGCATATAAGCCGTCATGATCGCTACGTTCTCTTCCTTCAGTATCCGCTTTACTTCTTCACGGTCGGCCAGAACCACTTCGATCTCTTCCGTATCTTCCTGGGCTTTCGAACTGATCACGCCACTGGCATATCCATATACGGTAGCACAGGATTCATCTGTCATTCCCACAGTGGTGAAATACGGCTTCTGGTAAGCTTCCGCTACCGGAATGGGTTCAAGCTTCAGTCCTGTTTCCTCATACATTTCCCGGACTGCACCTTCATGGTAATTCTCTCCCGGCTCTACAAGTCCTGCCGGAAATTCATATATGTAATCTCCCAAAGTATAACGATATTGACGGATTAATACAACTTTGTCATGTTTTTCTCCGAAAATACTATAGATAATCACACCGTCAGGATTGTTCTTGTGCGTGTTCATTTTCAGATTATCCACATCTTTGGCTCTGGAAGCTACGAAATAGTTTACCGGAGTATTGTGAACACTGGTGGCTTTTACATTGTAAAGATTTACATAACGATTATCGGTCTGCTTGGTAATGCTGTTGATTTTCCCCATAGGTACCTCTTTTCATCAGTCACCGCGAAGAATCACACGGATTCTCTTATAAATAAAGAACACGATCACTGAGGTTAATGTATATTTAAATAAGTTAAATGGTACAAGAATCATAATTGCAAAAGTAAAAAGGTTGGTAACACCGCTGTGCACTGCTGCACCCATCTCGATAAACGCCTGTACCGGCATTCCAAATGCCTTGCCATATGCAGGCAGAAGAACAAATGCATTCACAAAGCATGCAAGAACCGTGGTAAGAATTACACCTGCTGCCATACCAACCACTGCATGTGTTCTTGTTTTCTTATGCTGATAACGGTAAATTAAGCCTGCCGGAACCACATAAGAACAGCCAAAAAGGAAGTTGGCTACATCACCCACACCTGCTGTCATGGTTCCTTTGGTTACCAGATGTACCAGAATCTTAACCAGTTCAATCAATATACCTGCTACAGGTCCCATTGCAAATGAACCGATCAATGCCGGAATCTCTGAGAAATCCAGCTGGTAAAAGGACGGTGCAAGAAATGGCAGTGGAATCTCAAAGTTCATCAACACACCCGCTACTGCACCTAACATTGCTACCTGGGCAATGGTTCTGGTACGGCTTCGCTCCATTACATTCCCATTTCTCATTACTTGTTCGCTCATACTCATCGCTCCTTAAATTATAGTATTTAAAGAAAATTTCTGCAAGTATGTGATGGATTTTCATCACATAAAAAGCCCCGGAATCTCTTCCGGGGCAATGAGCACGTACAAATAAATATCAACTTATCTGATCATCGCGTTCTTCTCTCATCCAGACTTTACTGTCGGTTTTGGAATTTCACCAAATCAGCCGCCGAAGCGGGTCGCGGACTATACCGCCGGTAGGGAATTTCGATATCCAAGGATTCCGATCACCCTGCCCCGAAGAAATTTTCTTTTCATGGTGGATTATACACCAGATATTTGGTAATTTCAATATAGATTCTAAATTTTTTAGAAAAATCACCAGTATTGTTCCACGTTAAAATATTAACCTCTTACCTGGAACCTTTCTCCACAGTAGTTGTTTCCACCACATGCACATCCATCTGCGGATATGGAATGGAGATTCCATTGGCATCAAAGGCTTCTTTTATCTTTTCATTCAGACGCCATTTGATATTCCAGTATTTGTCCGTAGGTACCCAGACCCGAAGCCCCATGATCACTGCACTATCTGCAAGCTCATCTACAAAAACGATCATTTCCTTGTCGGATTTGGTTCCCGGGTCTTCCTGCAAAATATGAAGCAGAAGCTTCTTTGCCTTCTTAATATCGGAATCATAGGAAATTCCCACTTTGATTTCCAGCTTTCGCAGATTTCTGGCAGTTACATTGATAATGGTGCTGTTAGACAGCTTGCCGTTTGGGATGATCACATGCTTATTATCAACCGTGATCAGAGTTGTATAAAACATCTCTATCTTATACACCGTACCTTCTGTACCGCCGGATTGATCCTGAATGATATAATCCCCCACCTGAAAAGGCTTAAAAAGCAACAGCATTACCCCACCTGACAGATTCTCCAGGCCGCCCTGCAGGGCAAGACCGATGGTCACACCTGCAGTTCCAAGAAGAGCTGCTACTGAGGATTCCTTCACGCCAAAGTTTGTAGCAATATTAAATATCAAAATCAGATAGAGAAGAAACCTTCCAAAGGAACAGATAAACTGCGCCACGCCTTTATCTATGCCAGCCTTTTCCATGGAACTCTTCGCAACCTTCAGGAACCACTTGATCAGCTTTGTTCCCACATAAAAGGCCACGATGGACAGAACTACCTTCATCCCGAAACTGATCAGATCCGGAATATGACCGTTAAAGTAAGTCTTGATCTGATCCCAATTGGAGTTAACTTTATTCACAGTTTCCTGCACAGTCTCCTGGACTGCGTTTTCTATAACCTGTCCTTCCAAATTACCATCTCCTTTTGCCAGACCTTTCCCGTAAGCAAAATTCTGTTGTTATCCACCGGCAGTTCATTTTTTTGACTCATTATCCACCGTCTACAGCAGCATCCTCCACACTATCAACTGCACAGCCAGGATCAACGGTACGCCCAGGCAGAATTTCCACTTTCTTGTCTTGTGATGGAAAAACTGCATTCCAAGGAGCGCACCGGCAGAACCGCCAATAGCCGCCACCGCCAGAAGCTGGGCTTCCGGGATACGCCACTGTTTCCTGATGGCTTTCTGCTTGTCTATACCGTATATTACAAATGCAATAATATTAATTGCAATGAGATATACTATCAGTATATTTTGCAACATATTTTATTTATTCAATCCTTTCATGGAAAGGCTGATCCGGTTCTTCTTCTCATCTACTCCAAGAACGCGAACCTCCACAACATCTCCTACGCTTACAGCTTCCAGAGGATGTTTAATAAATTTCTCACTCATCTGGGAAATATGAACAAGTCCGTCCTGATGAACTCCAATATCCACAAAAGCACCGAAATCGATTACATTGCGGACCGTTCCCTTCAGAACCATACCCTCCTTCAGATCCTTGATATCCAGTACATCTGTACGAAGAATCGGCTTCGGCATCTCATCACGAGGATCACGGGCAGGCTTTTCCAGCTCTTTTACAATATCACGAAGTGTGATCTCTCCGATTTCCAGCTCATCAGCAGTCTTCTTATAATCCCGGATCTGTCTGGAAAGTCCCACAAGCTTGCCACCTGCAATATCCTCTGCAGAATATCCGAGTTTCTCCAGAAGCTTGGAAGCAGCCTCATAACTCTCCGGATGAACGCTTGTAGCATCAAGAGGATTGGAGCCTCCTGCAATACGCATAAATCCTGCACACTGCTCAAATGCCTTCGGTCCAAGCTTCGCTACCTTAAGAAGTTCCTTTCTGCTTGTGAAACGACCATTCTCCTCACGGTAAATGACAATGTTCTTTGCAATTGCCTTGGAAACACCGGAAATATACTCAAGAAGGGAAGCAGAAGCAGTATTTAAATCCACACCTACTTTATTTACAGAATCCTC
>CAKRRG010000116.1 GCA_934394545.1 uncultured Blautia sp. | reverse complement strand
AGCCTGTATTTTTCATAGACTATATAGAAATCCCCTTTGAGGTAGCAATTTGAAGACATTTTTGAAACCTTTGACAATGGCCGAGGAGCAGTATTATCTTCAGCAGTACCAAAGGGGCGATATGGAAGCAAAGAATATTCTCATTGAACACAATCTGCGGCTTGTTGCCCATGTTGTAAAAAAATACCAGGGCACGGACGTAGAACTGGATGATTTGATTTCCATCGGCACCATCGGACTGATGAAAGCCATTTCCACTTTCGATTCTGCAAAAACTGCAAGGCTATCTACCTATGCAGGAAAGTGTATCAACAATGAATTGCTCATGCTATTCCGCACTCGTCGAAAGCACGCAAGGGAAATATCCCTGTATGAACCAATCGGAACAGACAAAGAGGGAAATGAAATCAGTCTTCTGGATGTAATGGAAGGACCTGCGGTAGATGTTGTGGAAGAATATTCTACACGGGAGGATATCCGGCATGTACTGGATTCCATGCAAACGATTCTCTCTGAAAAAGAGTATGACGTGATCTGCTGCCGTTTCGGGCTTTTCGGACAAAAGGAACAAACCCAGCGGGAAATTGCCCGGCGTCTTCACATCAGCCGCTCTTATGTATCCAGAATTGAAAAAAACGCCCTGCAAAAACTGCGGACGCTTTTTCCTGAAGATTAATATAAGCTTATATCTCACTACGGCGAAGTATATCATATACCTCTATATCTCCACCCAGATCTACAAACAGCTTCTGCTGCGGATGGGGAGCGCTTTCTACGGAATTGCCCTCCTCATCATAGATAGCCTTCACAGGCACCAGAAGATTCGTTCCATCCGGCTTCATGATTTCAATCTGCTCACCCACTGTGAACTTATTTCTCTGTGTGATCTGCACATAACCTCTCTCATCAACTGCCTCGGCAAATCCCAGATACGTATAGCCCTTCTCATAAGTATTGTTATCGTAAATCTGTGCTTCCTCACTTGGCTTTCCATAGAAGAAACCAGTTGTAAATTTGCGATAGGTACAGCCTGCGATCTGCTCCTGATACCAAGGCATATTCGCCTGATACCTGGCCGGATCCTCCAGATAGTCATCAATGGCCTTCCGATAGGTACGGGCAACAGTTGCTACATAAAGGGCTGTCTTCATACGTCCCTCTATCTTCAGACTGTCAATTCCACTTGTCAGAATATCATCTAAGTGTTCAATCATGCAAAGATCCTTGGAGTTAAAAATATAAGTGCCTCTCTCATTTTCATAAACCGGCATATACTCTCCGGGTCTGGACTCTTCCACAATGGAGTATTTCCAGCGGCAGGGATGGGTACAGGCTCCCTGATTCGCATCTCTTCCTACCAGATAATTGCTTAGAAGGCAACGTCCGGAATAGGAAATACACATTGCGCCATGAATAAAAGTCTCTATCTCCATATCCTCTGGAATATTGGCACGGATCTGGCGGATTTCTTCCAGGGAAAGCTCACGGGCAGTCACCACACGTTTCGCGCCAAGCTTGTACCAGAAACGATAGGTCTCATAATTGGTATTATTCGCCTGGGTACTGATATGACGCTCAATCTCCGGGCAGATTTCCTTCGCATAGGTAAAAATGCCGGGATCCGCTATGATCAGTCCATCCGGGCGCAGCTCTTTAAGTTCCTTCAGATATTCCCTTACTCCTGCCAGATCGTAATTATGAGCAAGAATATTCACTGTCACATAGACCTTCACACCATGGTCATGGGCAAAGGCGATTCCCTGTGCCATCTCTTCCTTTGAAAAATTCCGGGCCTTGGCACGAAGACCGAAAGCCTCTCCTCCGATATAAACAGCGTCTGCTCCGAAAACCGTAGCAATCTTCAAAACTTCAAGACTGCTCGCCGGAACTAATAATTCTGGTTTACGCATATATTTCCTCTTTCTTTACGCTGATGGCCGCTCCGTCTCCAATGGGAAGAATGGATGTTTCCAACAGCGGATTATGCTTCAATTCGTAGAGATACTGACGCATCCGCTTATAAATCGTGCGGTTGCGACGCTCCACAAGGTAATGGGATTCAATAATATCTCCCTCCTGCAGAACATTATCAGAAACAAGAATGCTGCCCTTATGCATTAATCGAAGCACATCCGGCAGCCAGTTAATATACTGCCCCTTGGCAGCATCCATAAAGATAAGATCATAAGTACCCTCCAGTTCCCGCAGGATTTCTCCTGCATCTCCATTCAGGAACTCAATCTGGGATTCTCTTCCTGCCTTTTGGAAATTCTCTCTGGCAATGGGAATCCTTTTTTCATAATTCTCAATGGTTGTGATTTTCAGATTCTCAGGTCCGTACTCACACATAAGAAGTGTGGAAAATCCAACTGCTGTTCCAACCTCCAGAATCTTCATCGGGCGGGTGGCAGCAAGAAACATCTTTAGAAAGCTCTGCATTTCCTTCCGGATAATAGGAACCCTTCCAGCAAGAGCCTCCTTCTCCAGAGCTTCCAGAAAAGGAGTGTTCCCCATATCAAGAGAATTAATATATGTACGCATCCTTTCTTCAACGATCACTGTCCGGACGCTCCTTCCCCTGAAGAAGTCTCAGCTGCAGCCCCATTATCCTGTGACACTCCGGCCTGCTCTTCATCACCTGCAAGAATTCCCATAATACGGGTTGGTGTATAAGCTGTACTGAGAAGATAGGTACCTGCCTGCATCTGTCCCTTGTATGTAGAAAGCTTTTCCTGTGCAAAGAACACCAGACTGTCCTGAATCAGACCCTTGCTCTTCAGGATCTTAGCTACGTCATAGGTGGATGCCCCATCCGGAATGACAACCGTCACTTCCTGTCCTGCTCCCGGACTTACCGCCTGCTGGTTAAAAACATTGTAACCAAACTGATAAGCTGATTTGCCGATCCAGAACACCAGCACCACAACACAGACATAAAAAGCAACACGGAAAATCCCGCCGGCTATAAAAAGTCCTGCCTTTCCTACCCGATCTCTTGTATTACTCATGTTTCCTCCTTATAATTCAGGAATATCCAAATCAATTCCCTCTGTAAGCGTCTTGCATATTCTCTGTATAAGCTTGCAAAGAGCAAGCTCGGAATCCAGAAATGCATTTACAAGGGGATCTTTTCGAAGCTCCCTGGATTCTCTGTTGAGCTGTTCCATTACCTGGAACAGCTCATCTCTGTTTGCTTCATTCTGTAATCTGAAATTACTTCCTCTAAATGTATTCACACGGTCCATAAGTTCCGAATTTTCCCTTAGAAGATCTCTATACTTTACAAAATCCTGATACTCTTCGCTGTTGTGTACAGCTGTCAGAAGAGCATCTATACACGCTTTCATCTCGCTCATTAAGCTTATGCCTCCATAATGATTGGAAGGATCATAGGACTTCTCTTTGTGCGTTTCCATACGTAATCACTCAGTGCATCCTTTACCGCAGCCTTGATCTTACTCCAGTCTGTAATCCCTTTATCCAGACAGCCATCAAGAGCCTGTTCTACAACCTCTCTTGCATGGTCCATAAGATCCTCAGATTCTCTTACGTATACAAAACCTCTGGATACTATATCCGGTCCTGCCAATACCACATTGCTGTGTCTCTCAAGTGTCATAACAACGATCATAATGCCATCCTCGGCAAGATGCTGTCTGTCACGAAGCACGATATTTCCAACATCTCCTACACCAAGACCATCTACCAGAATTGCGCCTGTGTGTACAGAGCCTGTTACCGCTGCACTGTTCTCATCCAGTTCCAGTACATTCCCGGATTTCAGGATGAAGATATTC
Organism: uncultured Blautia sp.; assembly: GCA_934394545.1. Lineage (GTDB taxonomy): Bacteria > Bacillota > Clostridia > Lachnospirales > Lachnospiraceae > Blautia_A. The sequence goes on along the minus strand of CAKRRG010000116.1, from coordinate 1,784 downwards.
TCATTGGAATAACCAAGTTCTTCCACAACATGCTTCTGGGCAGTCAGATGACGATACTCACCATGTACCGGAATCGCATATTTCGGCTTCACAAGTGAATAAATCAGCTTAATCTCTTCCTGACAGGCATGTCCGGATACATGGGCATCCTGGAAAATAACCTTAGCACCTTTCATGGAAAGCTCATTGATAACCTTGGAAACCGCTTTCTCATTACCAGGGATCGGATGAGAACTGAAAATAATTGCATCGTTTGGCTTAATCGTGATCTTCTTATGAATGCTTGCAGCCATACGGGAAAGTGCTGCCATGGATTCTCCCTGGCTTCCTGTAGTGATCAGTACCAGCTGCTCATCCGGATAATTCTTCACCTGATCGATTTCAATAAGTGTCTGATCCGGAATACGAAGATATCCAAGTTCTGCTGCGGTAGTGATTACATTGACCATACTGCGTCCTTCTACAGCTACCTTACGTCCAAAGCGGTATGCCGTATTAATGATCTGCTGCACACGGTCTACGTTAGATGCAAAGGTTGCAATGATAATTCGTGCCGTTTTATATTCATTAAAAAGATTGTCAAAAACATGACCAACTGTACGCTCAGACATGGTAAATCCCGGACGCTCTGCGTTTGTGGAATCACACATAACTGCCAGAACTCCCTTACGTCCGATCTCTGCAAATCTCTGCAGGTCAATCGCATCACCGAATACAGGTGTATAATCCACCTTAAAGTCTCCGGTGTGCACCACAATTCCCACAGGAGAATAAATCGCCAATGCTGCGGCATCCTGAATACTGTGATTGGTCTTAATAAACTCAATTGCAAAATCACCAAGATTAATCACCTGACCATGCTTCACCTCTTTTAACTTAGTGGCCTTAGTCAGGTTATGTTCTTTCAGTTTATTATTGATCAAGGCAAGTGTCAGCTTCGTTGCATAAATTGGAACATTTACTTCTTTCAATATATAAGGAAGTGCTCCGATATGATCCTCATGTCCATGAGTGATCACAAATCCCTTCACCTTTGAAATATTATCTTTCAAATAGGTGACATCCGGGATCACAAGATCAATTCCCAGCATATCATCCTCTGGAAAGGAGAGTCCGCAGTCCACTACAACTATACTATCTTCATACTCAAAAGCGGTAATATTCATTCCGATCTGTTCCAGACCGCCAAGTGGAATAATTTTTAATTTAGAGCCATTATTATTCTTGCGTGGTCTCTTTAATGCAGGTTTCCCCTGGCTACGCAGCTGGGGCTTATAATTACTCTTTGCCGGTCTGCCCTCCTGCGGACCCTTCTGTCCCTCTTTTTTCGGCTGTGCTTTGTATTTATAATTCTTATGTCTGAAATTCGGTTTTCTGGTTCCATTTCCGGCTACCGGATTCTTCTGCCTGTTGTTTACTTCATTTTCCGTCTTCAATCAATCCATCCTCCAAGCGTCTTTATTTTATTCCGGCCCTTTATAAGGCCTGCGTAAGGAGCATTCTGCCAGATAAAATAAATAGACTGATTACATTTCAAGATCTGTATCGTCCAGCATCTGTTCGAAAACTTTAGAAATTGCAATCAGTTCCTCATCGTCCTCTACCATCTCGTAGCTGGCTTCTTCGCTTCCTTCTTCGGAAACGTCCTTCAGAATGTAGGCATTCGCCTCGTCTTCCTGGGAATCAGAAACCAGAAGATAGGTAATCCCGGCAACTGTAGTCTGTTCTTCCACAAAAAATTCTATAATCCCGTCTTCGGATTGAAATTTAATTTTCTCCATTAT
>CAKRRG010000115.1 GCA_934394545.1 uncultured Blautia sp. | reverse complement strand
GATTACTCGGGAACTCCCTATTACTGGTATGATGGAGAAGGAAATGTAATGTATTTTGATGGTCTGGAAGATTTTTACATTGGGCCGGATGATGTGTTTTACATTGATGAGGAAGGAAACTTATGTGAATATTAAAAGTTGAGGAGGAAATCTGGGATGAAAAAAAGAAAGCTGTTATCCTTCATTCTGACGGGGGTATTTTTGTTACAGTCAACAGTGCCTGTGGTTGCCTCTGAGCTATTGACGGAGGAAGAAAGCCTGATCGCAAAGCTTAATGAAGAGGATACTTTGGAACTTTTGTTTTTGGGAAAAAGCATCTGGAATGATGAAGAAGAATATGAAAACTTAAAAGATATTATTTCTGAAATGCTGCTTGAATTTATGGTTTCGGAAGGAGCAGCAGATGAAGAAATGGAGTCGGATGAGATAAAAGATCTGATCGATTACGCTTATGAAATCGGAATCTCCTCAGATGTATTTAGTATAGCTGCGGATGGGATAGGAGTGGATTCCCAAAGCTACCGGGATGCTGTGCAAAAGGTTTTTCGCAGCCAGGCCCTGAAAAATCTGGATGAAGAGTTTCTGCTTCTGGAAGCAGGTGGTATTCCGGAACTTACATTGATGTATAAGGATGGCTGGTACGGAGAAAGGACGGATGACAGCAGGATTGCTTTGGCGTCCTCTATCCTGGATGTTCTGGAAGGAATGGGGCAGGAAACGAAAGGCTATAATGGAAATACATTGGCACAGGCAATCAATGACCGGTATGATGAGGATGCAGGAGACAGCGTGTTATATCTGGCGCTGGACGTTTTGCAGGAATCAGATTTTTATAATACCATGATCAGTGGGGTTATGGCTTGCCTCGTGGATATAGAACAGCCTGCAGACTAATGCTGACGTGAATGATTTTCAATGATCGTAGTGTTTACGTCATCCTCGTACAGCCTCATTTGTACTTGCATGGGAGTAGGATCATCGGTGATCTTTATTTTGCCGAAATGGTTGAAAAAGAACAGGACTCCTAGCCCGATACCGATGGAATAGGAGATTTCCAGAATGGTAAAACCTGTTGTGGCCTGTCCTGTAACCTGGGTGTAAATCTGTTTAAAAAGAGCGGGAATGTCTACGTCATTATTAAAGGTCATAATAGAAAAACCTGCACCGAAAAAAGTGGCCAGACATACGAAGATTACTTTGCACCATCTTATAACAATATTGACAGATCCCTCTTTTTCGTAAGTGAGGATGAAGGTGGGTTCTCCAATATGAGTGATATCCAGGTCAGGCTTCTTTTGCTGGATATTGTGAATCAGATCCATAACAGAAATTACATAGCGGCCAGGCTTGTCCGGATTAAGGTTCGCTACCGGAAGAACACGAAGATGGTTTAATGTTTTTGAATTGCTGCAGGAAAGCGTTGCAATATCCTGAAGATAAACGTGGGGGTGATGAACCTCCACGTTTTTATCCGTCTGAATATATAATGTATCACTCAATTTGATCACCTCATTTATTCTTTCATTTTGGGCTTAAATATCCAGCTTGCCAGATAGGAAAATATGAGAGCAGCGGAAACTCCGGCTGCACAGGCTGTGAATCCACCGGTAAAAAGTCCTATCAGTCCGTCAGAGTCAATTGCTTCTTTCAGACCTTTCCAAAGAGTATTTCCAAATCCCAAAAGCGGGACAGAAGCACCAGCACCGGCAAAATCGATCAGAGGCTGGTAGATTCCTGCTGCTCCAAGAATGGAACCGGTACAGACCAGAAGCACCATTACCCTGCCGGGCATTAGTTTTGTTTTGTCCAGTAATATCTGAACCAAGGCACAGATCAGGCCTCCTACCCAGAATGCATTAAAATAATCCATTATGAAATCTCCTTAATGTGTGGAATCATTTATTCTCTGTCAAGTGGAAATAGGGCAATGCTCCAGTACTACAGCGTGAGCAATTCCCGGAATAGAATCGCCTTCATTAAAGCTTGTTTTGGAAAGCAATGCTCCAGTTGGAACGAAAAGCACCCGTTTCCATGTTCCCTTTGCCAGTTCAGGAAGAATGTACGCGGCCAGAACAGAAGCACTGCATCCACATCCGCTTCCACCGGAATGGGTATTCTGAGTTTCACCGTCGAAAATCAGAAGCCCACAGTCCTGATAAATGGACTCAACGTTGAAACCTTTTTCTTTCAGCAGATCCAGCAAGATCTGTTTTCCAACAGCTCCCAGATCTCCTGTGAAAATAGCATCATAATCAGTTGGTGTTCTGTTAAAATCACAGAAGCTTTGGTAAATAGTATCACATGCAGCTGGCGCCATGCATCCTCCCATGTTCATGGAATCCTTGAGACCATAGTCAACCAGTTTACCTGTGGTCAGTCCGGTTATTTGTACACAACTATTTCCGGAAAGAAGAGGCTGAGTTTTACCGGAAATATCTTGTGTGGGTATTTGACCAGACAAAACACAAGCACCACTTCCGGTTACGGTCCAGGTCGCAGAAAGTGGACGTTGATTCCCGTAAGCAAGAGGAAAACGGAATTCTTTTTCTGCACTGGCAAAATGACTGGAGGTTGCGCAAAGAATATGGGTACCGTATCCGGCAGCAATGGACATGGCACCAAGAGAAAGCGATTCCCCCATAGTAGAACAGGCTCCAAAAAGTCCGTAAAAAGGGATAGCCATTTCCGCAATTCCGAAAGAGGATGCAGTGGTCTGGGCCAGAAGGTCGCCTGCAAAAGCCATACGGATATCACTGGCAGTAAGTCCGGCTTTGCCAAGTGCTAATGCAGCCGCTTCTTTTTGCATGGTGCTTTCAGCAGCCTCCCAGGTGTCTTCGCCAAACATAGGCTCTTCACAGATCAGATCAAATCTGTCTCCCAGTGGTCCGTTTCCTTCTTTTTTCCCTACCACTGATGCACTGCTTGTAATATATACCGGATTTCGAAAGCTTATGCTGGCAGAACCGGTAAGAATGGCGGGAGTCTGTACATTCATGAAATCACCTCCATTATTTTCAGAAGATAGTAGATGACACCCACAGCCCAGGAACTCATAATTCCGTAGAGAATAACCGGACCAGCTATAGTAAAAATTTTGCAGCCGATTCCAAAGACCTGGCCTTCGGCTTTATACTCAATGGCAGGCGCAGCAACAGAGTTGGCAAAGCCTGTAATCGGTACAAGGCTGCCTGCGCCACCGAATTTTCCGATTTTGGAATAGAGATTTAATCCGGTAAGAATAACGCTGATCAGGATCAGAATAATAGAACACCAGGTTCCGGCTGCTTCCTGATCCAATCCTTGGAATTTTGCAAAATTTGTTATAATCTGACCGAGAACACAGATAAGACCTCCGGTGAGAAATGCTTTTGCCATATTGCCCGGAAGACTGTGAGTGGGAGTTATTTCTTTTACATAATCTGCGTACTGCTTTTGTTTTTGCTTTTCTTTTTGCATAGAATGATTCATAAGTGCCTCCTGTGGCTATGGTAAAAGGATGTTTACGAATGATCTAACGGTAGTATGTGAAAAAATGTGCAAAATATACTTTATTTCTGACTGGTTTTATAATATTATGATAGTATTGTTATGAATAAGTAGAGAAGTGGATATAGAATATCCATTTAACACGAAAGAAGAGAGGTATTTTATGGGGAAATATTTTATAGGAAAAGAAGTGCAGCTTCTTACAGAGGAATCTGAGGATAAAATCAGAATCCGTAAGTTGGAACTGCTTCAGCCAGAGTTTGGACATATGCCATGTATGAATAAGAAAGCATTCACTTTCATATTGGTAGAGAAAGGTGAAATGCAGTGCCAGGTGAATCAGGAACGAGTGGAACTGGAAACTGGTGAAGCTTTATTTATAAATATGAGTCAGTCCTATCGGCTGGTCAGAAGTGAGAAGTCTGGCAGCAGCTTTTATATCATTGAGATAACGGAAGAATATCTGTCAGCAGGAGATGATGGACTCAGAAGAAAATATAGCTCTCCTGTTGAAGAAGCGGAAGCTTTTCCATATTGTCTTTTTATGCCGTCAGCCGAAGAGGACACAGATGAGGATATTCTTCTTCAGGCACTTCAGGCAGCAGCACAGACGGCCCAGGGAAGAGATATGGCTTATGAGCTGGATATGAAGAGCTGGATATTTGCTGCATGGGGAAGCCTTTACAAGAAATTTGTGCAGCTTCAGCCGGAATGTAAGAATGGGGTGATTCGTGAGCGGACGAAGCTGAACCGCATGACCGGATATCTGACGGAGCATTGTAATGAGAAATTGACACTTGCCGCCATGGCAGAAGCATGTCAGGTAAGTACAGGAGATTTCTGCAGATTTTTTAAGAAGCATATGGAAATGACACCTTTTGAATATTTACAGAAATGTCGTATCTGGAACAGTATGGATGCTGTTCTGGATAAAACTGCTTCTATGGGAGAAATTGCTTCCGGAAATGGATTTGCGGGGGCAAGCTATTTTTCCGAGACCTTCCGCAAGGAGATGGGATGTTCCCCGGCGGATTACAGAAAATGGTATCGTGGACTGGAGGAAAAATGCCCTGTGTCTGCTTCTGAAAATAAAGAAAACGCACAGTCTCAGGAAAATGTGAAAAAGGGAAAGAAGAAGGAGAAAGGTAAAAATGTTCCTTCTTATTTATTGTAATGTGTGGAGATGAAAGGGGCAGGAAAATCAGATGATCCGTCTTCAGGATATTGCGGACATGGCGGGAGTGAGCAGGACTACCGTATCAAATGTAATAAATGGCAATACAAAAAGAGTTTCCCAGGAAACCATTGATAAAATAACGGAAATCCTGAAAGAACAGAATTATGTTCCTCATATGGGATCTGTTATGCTGTCCGGACATGGTTCCAGAATCATAGGTGTGGTACTTGGACATGATGAAATGTCTGATGCTCAGAAGCCGTGACAATGCAAGAACACCTATGCAGTGGGACGGTTCGGAAAAGGCAGGCTTTACAGATGGAGAGCCGTGGATTAAAATAAATCCGAATTGTAAAGAAATCAATGCAGCCAGCCAGTTGGATGATCCGGATTCCATTTTCCATTATTATCAGAAACTGATTGCTCTTCGCAAGGAGAAAGATATTATTGTGTACGGTGAGTTTGAACCGCTTTGCCGTGAGGATGATCAGATTTTCGCATATATGAGAAAGCTGGATGAGGAAAGACTTCTTACAGTGTGCAATTTCAGCGAGCAGTCAGCAGAATTTGAAGTTCCTGCAGAATTTGAAGATTCCCGGTGCCTGATTACAAATCTTGGCCGAAAAGTATTTAAGGGCAAAATTGTGCTGAAACCTTATGAGACATTTGTGTTATATGATACCAGGATTGCGGGAGCAGTGTAGCTGCGTAGCAATCCGGGTATCAAATGAGTGTCAAAAGATCTTTTGACACTCATATCATTTTATAGATAAACAGGTTACTGGACGAGGAAGAATGTTATGATCAGAAAATACAGATACGGCGCTCCTTTTAATACGGAGGCAGTAACAGAGAAGGTTGAAACAGCGAATGGGGCTTTTCCTTATGGGAAAATCAGCCTGGAAAAGGGCTTTGGTTTTACCTATGTGCTGGATGAGGATGATATTGTTTATGGACTTGGGGAGGCAAACCGCGGCATCAACAAAAGAGGTTACTGCTATATCAGCAATTGTACCGATGACCCAAA
>CAKRRG010000114.1 GCA_934394545.1 uncultured Blautia sp. | reverse complement strand
GTATGAGTCACACCCTCCCTGTTTTAGAACTGTCTATTCTGCTATTAGCGGATGAATTTAGCATCTGCCCATACAGATGATGTATTGGAGTAAATAAAGATATCCGGCTGTTCGTCAGGAACTGCAACGATTCTTAATTCACTTGCACCTGTTACGTCAACGGAAACTTTTTCCATTGGAGTATCCGGGTGTACTTCACCGGTAGCTGCTTTCAGTTCGCCGTCTACGTAGAATTCATAAGATTTTATAAAGGTATCATCGTAAGCATCGTCCTGATCTATGCCAACAAATGCTTCGAATGTCTTAAATCCCTTATCTGCGATATCAAATACGAATTCACTGGATTTGGAAGAACTGAGACCTTTATCGAATTCCTGGATTTCACCATTTTCATCTAACAGATGAAGTTTGGATCTCTTTAAGGAACGATCTCTTGAAACATCACCCCAACCGGAAGAAACCTCTTTTGTAATTGGAGATCTTCCCAGTGCTGTTGCTGCTACGAATTCCATATCACTTGCATATACGACATCTTCTGCTTCAAGATGAAGTGTATAGGTCTGCTCTCTGCCGGCACCGTTTGTTGCATGGATCACTGCATCTCCCGGTAATGCGTCTGGCATCTGAACTTCTGTTTCTACACTGTCATTTACAGCTACTACTGCGATTTCCGGCATTTCTCCGTCTGCAAGCTTCACTGTGTACTCATAACGCTCGCCGAAGAACTCGTTGTAATCTCTTCCAAGATAGGTATCCTTCATGGACTGTCCATTGATCATGATGTCTGCAACAGTGCCATCATCGTAAACCTTCTTGCTGTCTTCTGTAGCCATCTCTTTTGTAAATCCGGTTACCGGGTGGAGACGGTATTTGTACTCGTAAGAACGATTTGCTCTGTTCAAATACTGCTCGTGTGGCCATGCGCCCCATGTGGTATCTCCTGCCAGACCCTGCTGAACCATGTTGATCTTGAAGGTGATACTGTCATCTCTCTGAAGCTCATAGGAATGTCTTGTTTCGTTAAGTTCTTTATCTGTGTAATGAAGTGCGCTGAACTCAAGGTCTTTTGCTGCACTTGCCATAAGTCCGTTGCCTTCTTCATCTGTAAGAGCAACCCATGTGATACCGGTTCTTGTTCCTGTTTCGCCAGGTGTTTCATATGGAACATAGAGATCATCTGCTGTTGTCTCATAAATGCCCTTGAATGCGCCTGTTCTACGGTCAACATAGTTTTCCTGAGGTCCGAATCCGAAATATGCAACATTGTTATATTTCTCCGGAACCTTCATGGTAGTTCCAATTAACGGGATAGTATCAAAGGAATCCGATGGCATGATCTGATTTTCTACAGTGATATCACCGTTTCCATATACCACATATCCTGTTGCAAATGGAACATCGTTTCCGAGAGTTCCTTTTACATTGATGCGAAGAGCACCTTCTACAGTACTTTCAGCTTCAACAGATTCTACAGTACGATTCTTGCCTGCTGCATCCCACTCTTTAGAGAAATCTTCCATGGAAGAAGCTCTGTCGTTTTCATTCATTGCACGTACAAAGTTTGGCTCAAGTGGGGCATCCAGAAGTTCGTTCTCCTGGAATACATAAGAGGTAAGGGCACCTGTTTCTTTGCTGACAACAGCCGTGAAGCCTTCGCCGGATACGGTGTATTCTGTGTCACTTTCTTCCATTGCTACGCTGCCAAGTGCAGAAAGATCTTCTGCTTTCACAGCTTCCTCTGCGCCATCCAGTTTAAACTGTTCTTCGATCATAACGTGTCCGGCTTTTGCCCACTGAACGTCGTCTTTCAGAACGAATGCACAGGTCAGATGATACTGAGATCCTGGTTTTCTTTCGAAATCTGCGATGGAAAGCTTCACGTCTTCAGATGCAAGCGGCTCTACAGCAACTTCTTCTGTTCCGCTCTGGATTTCGTATCCGTCTTCTGTGAGAGTCCATACGAAATCATATTCGTTCAGATTTGTAAACAGGTTTTCGTTTGTAACAGTGATGGTATTATCACCTTTCCACTCAATGTTACCATTCTGGTAAACCTTTTTAACTTCAAGAAGCTCAGGCTGTGGTGTACGATCTGGGAAGACCATACCATTCTGTCCAAAGTTTCCGGAGTTCGGGCTGTCCATCCAGTCGCCACCGTAAGCGAAATGAGTTTCCTGCTCACGTGGAGTCTCTTTTCCATCTTCAAATGCGAACCATGCAAGTGCATCTTCAGATTCGGTACGCTCTTCAGCAAGTTCTTCTTCTGTAAGAGCTCTGCCGATTACATGTACATCATCGAAGGTTCCCGGGAATATATCGGACTGTGTATAAGTAACAGCACCAACCATCATGTTTCCATTTTCGAAGCTTCCTTCTGGGATTACACAGGCAGCCTCTCCGCCAAGTTCGTTATCGATGTAAACTTTTACATTTTCTCCATCATAAACGATAGCAACCTTATGCCACTCGCCGAACCAGTTTTCTGGAAGGTTTGTAACGATTTCAGCGCCGTCACCTGCATTGATTGAGGTAACTAAGACCTTTCCGGATGGAGAATCTTCGCTTGTTTTAATATTAACAGCAAGTGTTCCTTCGGATAATCCAAATGTACGGATACGACCCTGGATATTTTCGTTTTCTTTTACTGCGAATTCTACTGTAAACGGTCCATCAAGACGCAACTGGTCATTTCCATGAATATACATTTTGCCTGCAAGGCCATTGCCGGAAAGTCCCTCTGCCTCTTTGTTGCCCCATACTTCGAAACGAAGATCCTTTGTACTTGCTTCCGGATATTCTACGATTGGATCGGTTTTTGTATTAACAGTCTGATCTACCCAGTCCCAGATAAATCCACCATTCAGGTTCGGATATTTATCAATGACATTCCAGTAGTCAATCAGGTTTCCTACAGAGTTGCCCATTGCATGTGCATACTCGCAAAGGATGAATGGTTTTGTACAGTTCTTTCCGAAATACTCAACTGCTACGGAACGAGGATACATTTCAGAATGAATATCGGTATAATCATTCTCGCCTTCATAATGAGTAAATCTTGTACTGTCAAGTTCATGGATCATATCATTTGCTGCGCTATAGTTCTCACCTGCTGCAGCCTCGTTACCCATAGACCAGATGATTACGGATGGATGGTTCTTATCACGCTGTACCATGTTCTCAATACGATAGAACATTGCAGCTTTCCATTCTTCACCGGTTCCCGGAATGTTAAGCTCATCACTCATACAGCCATGAGACTCATTGTTTGCCTCATCCAGAACATAAAGGCCATATTCATCACACAGTTCATAGAAACGTGGATCATTTGGATAATGAGAGGTACGGACTGCATTTAAGTTGTGCTGTTTCATCAACTCAATATCTTTGCGCATCATTTCTTCTGTTGGAACACGTCCAAGCTCTGGATCCATTTCATGACGGTCTGTACCACGAAGGCTGATGGTCTGTCCATTGATGGCCAGTCTTGCATTTGTGGTGCCTTCATCCAGAATCTCAATCTTACGGAAACCAATCTTGATGGCAGTTGCCTCTACTTCCTGCTCTCCATCATAGAGAGTCAGCCCCAGTGTATATAAGTTTGGTTTTTCAGCAGACCATTTCGCAGGATCAGCAACATTGCCCTTCAGTGTAACTTCTGTTTCTTCTCCGTCAAATGCAACAGCGGCTTCCATGCCATCTACTGCAACTTCATTTCCGTCCATATCATAGAGCTGCGCTTTTAATTTATAGTCTGCACCTTTTACGTCTTTAAATTTACGAAGGGAAGTTTTTATACTTAATTCTGCATCTTTATATTCTGCATCAAGGTCTGTTTCTACCTTGAAGTCACGAATTTCTGCTGCGTCTTTGCTTGTCAGGTAAACATCGCGGAAAATACCTGGTAAACGAAGGAAGTCCTGGTCCTCTAACCAACTGCCGTCACTCCAGCGATAAACCTGTAATGCAATTGTATTTTCGCCGTCCTGAAGATAAGGCGTGATATCAAATGCTGCACGTGTAAAGGAATCTTCAGCGTATCCAACTGCTTTGCCGTTTACCCAGAGATAAAAGGCGGATTCAACAGCTTCGAAGTTCAGGAATACTTCACGGTCTTTCCATCCTTCTTCCAGCTGGAATTTTGTACGGTATGTTCCCACAGAGTTGCCGATTTTCATTGCCTGGCCAGGCTCTAAATCTTCCGTATACGCCCACGGATAGGTGGCACTGCTGTACAGAGGCTGGTCATACTTAAAGGTTCCATCTTCGTTTTTCTGAATTGTCCAGTTTGCTGGTACCGGAATATCATCCCAGTTGCCATCATCAAATTCCGGTCCCTGGAAATCAGTTGGCTTTTCATCCAGTGTTTTTGCAAATTTAAATTTCCATGTGCCATTAAGCAGCTTATAATATTTGCTGTCTTCTTTCTTCATGGATTTCGCTGCTTCCACTGACTCATACGGATAAAATGTCGCTCTTGCACGTTCTCTGTTAACCTGAGAAATTTCCGGATGACCGTCCCACTCATCACCTGTAAATTCAACTACCACATCTGCTGTTTCAGCAGCAAAAGCCTCCATTGCAGGGGAAGTCACTGCCATAGCGGCAGTCATGATAGATACACTTGCAACAAGTTTCTTTTTGTCCATACCAAAATCTCCTTTGTTTTTTTTACACCGTGCGCACCGCGTGTTTGCTTGTATAATATCACAAGTATTCTGGCAAGTACATGGAATAAACTTGTATAATATATCAAAATCCTACTGCAATTCATTAAAAATATTATACAGATTTCATATATTAGCGTACTAAAGTGCATGAATGCATGTACAGAAAAAACAAAAAACGGTATGTTCGGGAATAAAAAACAGGACAGCCTTAACGTTTTTACGTAAAGGTCTGTCCTGCAAATTGTAAACAGATGCATTATAATTGTTCTTTATTTTTTACCAGCATCTCATGGATGATATTCTGGGTATAAGCACCCAGATGCTTTTTGTCCTCTTTCTCCAGCTGGTCTATGTAGATGGGCTTGCCATATTCCAGAATAACATGTGTCTTTTTTACCTTAGGAAAATGGTTTTCCCAGATGTCGGCAGAGCCGCTGATCGCCATTGGGATAATAGGACAATTGGTCTTGGCAGCAATCTTAAAGCTGCCTTCGTGGAATGGAAGCATGTCCAGCTCGTCCTCATTTTTGTTTCGTGTACCTTCCGGAAAAACACAGATAGAAATACCGGATTTCACCTTCTCAATAGCGGTAAGAATGGTTTTTAATCCCTGCTTCAGATCATTGCGGTCAAGAAACAGGCAGTGGAGACGCTTCATCCAGGTAGAAAGAAGCGGTACCTTTTCCATTTCTTTTTTTGCAATATATCCGGTACGGATGGGACAACGTGGATAAGTGATCGGTACATCAAAAAAGCTCCGGTGGTTTCCGATGTAAAGAACCGGCACGTCGGTTGGTACATTCTCTTCCCCAATAACGGTCAGCTTCACACCAGATATCCACAGGATAAAACGGAAAACTGCCTGGACGATGCGAAGAGAACTGATTTCCTTTGCCATAGGATTGAATTTGCCAATGATCCACTCTACCAAGAGAATGGGAATGGATAAGATCAGAAATCCAACCACTACGATCACGCATAAAATAAAACGAATCATATGATTTCCCTTTCTTTAAGCTGCGCCTTAAGCATTAGAAGCCTGCTTTGGCACAATTGTCTATGTCTATTATATGTAATTTCAAAAATTCTTGCAATAAATCTTTTTTATTCCTCATAGAATAAAATAAATGGACAGTCTGAGGTGGCCTGATGAAAAAAGCGTCAGTTCTTTTGGGGGTGATCTGGTGGTCTCTGTTTTTTCTCGGGAGTTTGACAGTTGAATAATAGAGAAAGTACTTGCAGGCCTTATAAAACCTGCTTTTTTTGTGTCAATTTTTA
>CAKRRG010000113.1 GCA_934394545.1 uncultured Blautia sp. | reverse complement strand
AATTGGGTTGCCGAGGCAGATTATGAGAAGAACAATGCGGCACCGGATGTGCAGTGGTGGACAGCCGATGAATACGAGGCGTGGATGAACGAACAGAAAAAAGAAATGGAATCTTTGATTGGAACCGGAGATGGTTGGTATGATGGGGAAGGCGTATTCCATGAATTTACACAGGAAAGCGTAGATGCTATGATGGACAGCTATAAAGAAACTCTGGAAAGTATCAAAAAAGGAGTATTGTATTCCAAAGACAACGGTGACGGCGATACCTACTCCATGATTCCACCTATTGAAGATGTAGTTTCCTCTTATAGTGTTGATGTAACAAAAGTTAACGGAAAAACAGTACACATTGGGGATTATTCCACAGTTGAGGAATTAGACAAAGCCATTTCTAATGCAGTTAAGAATGGTCAGCTCACACAAGAAGAAGCGGACTCCGTTCAGCAATAATAACTAAACCATTCTGCTGTACGACAGCAAAAGAAAAAAACTGTCGTACAGCAGTTTGTCACATCTATAGACAGATAATGATAAATCACTTTTTTATTAAGATCAAAATCCTATTGACTTAGAAAAAAATAACTTGTTATATTAAAACTGCAGCAGGAAATCATTCAGAAAATGGAGGGCTTACGATGAAAAAGGTAAGAACACGGAAAACAGGAATGCAGGAATTAACAATAGCCTGGATGATATTTGCAGTTTTATTTCTTGGAGTCTTTATAAGACCGGTGAATGTCCAGGCGGCTAAAGTGAAACTGAACAAATCGACAGTTACTATCTATCGGGGAGCTTCCACATCGCTGAAGGTATCAGGAAGCAAAAAGAAAGTAAAATGGAGTTCTTCTAAAAAATCAGTTGTTTCAGTTTCTTCTGGTAAAGTGAAGGGAAAAAAAGCCGGAACGGCATACATTTATGCCAAAGTTGGAAAACGAACCTTAAAATGTAAGGTAATTGTCAAAGAACTAGATAAAGCAAAGAGGCTTAGCCTGGCTAAAAAGGAAGCGAAGAAAATTGTAAAAAAATATGTAACTGCAGATTTAAGTACCAAAGAACGGGCATTTGTTCTGTTTCGGTATTTAACAGAACACTGCTCCTGGCAGTTAAACCAGTCTTCAGAAGCATACCAGAAAAATTATGGCAATGAAGCCTATGCAGCTCTGGTAATGAAAAAAGCAGCCTGTTCTGGATATGCAAAAGCATACACGCTGCTTTGTGAGGCTGCGAATGTTCCAGTACGGCATGTAAATGCAGGCAGTTGGACACACCAGTGGAATGAAGTAAAGGTAAACAGAAAGTGGATCAAGGTTGATGCATATGGTGGAATCTTTGCAGACACAACCGGAATTCGAAAATCTTTAAGAACTTCAGCGGAGGAGCAGGAACAGCTGGTATTTCATTTTACGGTTGAAAGATAATTTCGGGTGAAAATAGATAAGCTGGAAAAGGCCAACTACCACTAAATATGATTGTTCAGTGGCAGTTGGCCAGCCTGTGGAGAAAGGGTTTATCCAGAAAAATGTAAGTGCTTAAATGAAGCAGATCAATCAAAAAGATTGTGTTTATTCGCTCTTTTCTGAGCAATTTCATATACTTCTTCGTCTGCTCGGACACCGATTACAATAATTATCATAGATGATTCTGTACGGCGGAGCTGATATACAACGCGTAAACCAGCAGCGCGGAGTTTGATTTTCAGAAGTCCGGCAAGGCTCGTGCTGCTGTGATTACCAAGTGGCTTTCCATAGCCCTGTTCCTCAACTGGCAGTGGATTTTGCTGAACTTTTTTGATGGCTTTCAGAACAAGAATGCGCTGACTTCCATCCAGGTCTTTTAAGTCTTTTTCTGCTTCCGGAAGGTATTCTAGTTTCCAATTCATTCAATGTCTACCTCGTCAAAACCGGCAAGATCGTCTTCTGTAATACCGAGACGGCGGTTCATTTCTTCCTCAGAAATTAATGAGGCAGGATCAAAGTGTGCCATACGCTCAGAAGCAACAGCAAGAAGACGAGCATCATTTACCTCATCCATCAGGCGGATGTATTCTTCAGGGGAAATGAGAACACATTCTGCAACGTTGTTTTTCATTACAACTTTAGTACCGCTCTGCTTCACATCTTCAAAAATTTTTCCGGCAAGGCCACGATTGAATTGGCTGATCGGAACCGTATTTTTAATTGCACTCATAACAGATGCCATAATCGTCAACTCCTTTCTACTTGTATTATAGCAGATATCTGTAAAATATCAACTAATTAGTCAGTGTATTTACTGATAAATATGCGCAAAAGGGGATTCTTTAGGTATTGCCTTTTAGGTAAGGGTGAATTTGTTTCCTAAAAAATAGCGAAATTTTGGAAATAAATAATAACCTGGGAGATTGGTTATAAGAGTTTGATGTTATTAAAATTTATTGGGTTTGGATTTATGAAGATTTTTGCATCCAATATTAGCAAGTGTATTTATTTGCAACCAAAATGCGACACTATTGCAACATCTCTAATATTGACTTCGGATTCTCTTTATAATAGAATGATAGTCGTAAAAAGAAGGCACGAAAAAGCAGTTTGTTTTATGCAGACTGTTTTTTTTGTGCCTTCTTGTCGTATAAATAATAGGAGGGCAACACATGGCGAACACAAAAAAAGCAATTGAAGAAGTAACGGAAAAAGAAATTCCACGCGCAGCCTATGAAGGTGTCTTAACAATCGACGTTGACGCACAGGTGGAGAGCGCACAGGAGCAGGAAGATACCAGATGGCACCAGCTTTTAAATGCGCATAGAACGAGAAAGGTACTCACAGGTCAGCTTGGTGGTATTGAGAAGCTGGAGAGCGGCTGGATGGTAGCAGTCACATATTATAATGGTTTTCGTATCATTATTCCAATGAATGAAATGATGATTAACTTAAGCGGTGACGGGCGGGAGAATGCAGATACCTTAAACCGACAGGTGCGGATTGCCAACAACATGCTTGGCTGTGACATTGATTTCATTATTAAGGATCTGGATACCAAAAGCCGGAGCGTGGTAGCCTCCCGAAAAGATGCCATGCTAAAAAAGCGTCAGACCTTCTATATTGGAGAAGAAGGGGAGAAGCCGCTTCTGTACCCTGGAAGAATTGCAGAAGCCCGGGTGATCGCAGTGGCGCCAAAGGCAGTACGTCTGGAAGTGTTCGGTGTGGAGGTATCTGTAAGGGCGCGTGATATGGCCTGGGAGTGGATGCTGGATGCTAACGAAAAATTTCAGGTTGGAGATCTTATCCAGGTCATGGTCAATAAAGTAGAAGGAACGGAACCGGATGAAATTCATGTGGAAGTTGATGCGAAAAGTCCGACGGCGAACATCAATAAGGACAATCTTAGGAAATGCCACAGGCAAGGAAAGTACACTGGAGTTATCACTGAGGTATATAAGGGAACTTATTTCATTCGTCTGGATATTGGAATAAATGCGGTGGCGCATTCCTGCAACATGTCTGCACTTCCTGGAAAGGGAGATAAGATTGGAATCGTGGTGACTAGAATTAACGATAATTACGAGGTTGCAGAAGGAATCATCACAAGACTGATTAAAAGGTGGAAATAAAAGTTTAAAATCCTATTGACACAGAAAAAGCATTTTTTTTACAATCGGGGCAAACAGGAAAGGAGACAAATTGAATGACAAAAACGAAGAAAAAAAAGCAGACTGAAAAACTGTATTGTCCATACTGTGGAAGGATGGCAGTGTTACGCCCGGCAAAGCATGTCTATGGCAGTCAGAACCTGGATCCTGGCAATTACCTGTATGTCTGCAGTGGTTATCCATCCTGTGATTCCTACATCGGGGTACATAAAAAGACCATGCGCCCTATGGGAACCCTGGCAAATGGGGATCTGCGCCATAAGCGGATTGAAGCACACCGGGCCTTAAACCAGGTGGTAAATTCTGGAATAATGACGAAAAAAGGTATATATATCTGGTTGCAGAACAGGTTCGGTCTAAGGGAAAAAGATATGCACATCGGAAAGTTTTCAGAATACCGGTGCGAAGAAACTGCCCGGGAATGCAAGGCTTTACTGGAACAACATACAAAAAGAAAGCAAACTGTTTCAAATAAAACAGATCTGGCGGCATGAAGAAAGGAAGGCATTGTTTGCGTCTGCAGGCTAATGAAGAGGATGTTTACCGTTTAATGGACACAAAAGAACGGTACTTCTGGATGATTGGTATCGGCTCTTTACTGGAGGGAATCGCAGCATATTTCCTATACTTTCGGATCAAATGCTGGGACCTGTTATATCTATGCGTGATACTTGCCTTGGGAATTATACTTCTTTTAAGACAGGCTGTTAAAATCAGCAGAAAGATCATGGAAGCAGAAGTCTGCTATATGGAGTTGGACGTAGACAGTCTGGCGGTCTGCCAGCCGGAGAAAAACGGACATTATGAATGCTGTCGGATATTTTACAATGAAATAGACAAGATTGTAGAAGGCACCCTTCGAGGAGTTCCTGAGTTTTATATTGTTTTAAATGATCAGAAAGAAAGAGAAAGCTTTTTTCTTTTAGACGAGGAAGAGCAGAACCGAAATATCTTTCGAGTTCGTTCATTTGGATTTGACCATCAGAAATTTATCGAATTTTACAGGAAGCTACGGTGGAACGTACCTGGAAGGGTCCGGATCATCGGAACAAAAAATCAGGATGTGTGGAATCTTCGAAAACCAAATATGGAAATCTGTATCATAGCAGGAATGATTGCCTGTTATGTGATTCCAAAACTCCTGGAAGTAATGAAGCTGTTTTAGGAGGAAAAAGGCTATGAAATGGTACACGGCAATCGGCTGTAAAGGAGAAGATGGGGAAGGGCGGCTTCTGGTGAAAACTGATAACCAGGAGAAGGTACTTACAGAAATGGAGACCATGCTCTGGGCAGCCCTTACCTGGACAATATGTGCAGAAAACAGAATCTACTCTCAGATGTACCGGGTACTCTGTATTACATTTGGGAAAGAACGTGCAACAGAGTGGGCGGATGAAGAAGATTTCCTGTTTTGTTTAAGACGCCTAAAAAAGCGCGGGCTGGTAGCAGAATGCGAAGGGGAAAATAAAGAGGAGGCTTTGCAATTTCTTCTTAGTAAATCAGTAGTAGCCCCTGTTGTAGATTCCTTTTCTGGCCGTGTAAGGGAATTTGCAGAGAATCTGGCTCTTGGAAAAGGAATAAAAGCAGCGATGCGAGCGCTTAAAAAGCCGGTATTTACTTATGAAGAACTCAGGGTGCTGCAGCAAATTTCCAGAAACGGGTACATTCCAGACCATCTGGCCAGCTTAAATGAGCAGGCAGGGAATGTCCTGCTATCAGCAGAAGAAAAGAAGAAAGTTCAGGATCAGGTTGGGGTGGAATTTATGCAGATTCTGATTTCCTTATATCAAAAGAAACAGTTTGTGATCAGCTACATCAAAGAAGGAGGCTTCCTTGAAGAAAAGAAACAAATGGAAAATATGGCTGTCTGATGCAATATTGAAACACAGGCGAACCTATGCCGGTATACCCGGATTCTTTAAAAAGAGAATTGTGAATACTTTATGTTTATCATTTCTCTTATTGTATGGAGGCTGTGCACTTGGCCTGGCACAAAGATCAGCCGGATTTGTGGGCTGGACAGTCTTTTTAACTATCTGTGGGATCGGGGATGCGGTTTATGTTTATTATCTGGCAGTGACAAGATCCTATGAGGTAGTGGAAGGAACAGTATCTGAAATCCATGCGGAACTTTTTTTTGATGGCTTTAAGAGGGTTATAGTGTTGCAATCAGATGGGCTTACTACCGAGCTGTTGCTTAACAAAAGAACTAATGTTATGCATGGGAAATCTTATCGATTCTATTTTAATCAAAATGCACATGCATTTTCTGGTATTCACAGGCTGGACGCTGCTTTTGATTTTGGGAATTTTTTTGGTGTGGAGGAAGTAAAAGAGTAATCCAGGGCGGGGAGCATCAGGCATGGTTCGAGTCCATGCCGTCCTGTTTCCGTACATCTGTATGGAAAATATGAAAAAAGGAGAGATTTTATTTATGTCGGAAACAAAATGTGGAACCGTGAAATGGTTCAGCG
>CAKRRG010000112.1 GCA_934394545.1 uncultured Blautia sp. | reverse complement strand
TCTGCGAATGTGATATTTTTATCAATTACAAGTCCCTCAATCTGATGGAAGGATGGAGAATGAGTTGCATCCACCTCATCAGAACGGAAAACACGACCCGGTGCGATCATACGGATCGGCAGATTTCCCTTCTCCATAGTACGTGCCTGAACAGGAGAAGTCTGGGAACGAAGAAGAATCGAATCTGTAATAAAGAAGGTATCCTGCTCATCTCTTGCCGGATGGTTCTCCGGAATATTCAGCTTGGTAAAATTGTAATCTGCATATTCAACTTCCGGTCCTTCTACAACCTCATAACCCATTCCGATAAAAATACGCTCAACCTCTTCCAGGGCAATGCTGTTGGGATGGCGATGGCCGATTCTTGACTTCTTTGCAGGAAGCGTAACATCGATGACCTCAGCTTTCATCTTCTCTTCTCTCACAGCCTCTTCCAGTTTCTGCTTCGATTCTTCCAGAAGACTTTCAATTTTTGCTCTGGTTTCATTCACCAGCTGGCCTACCTTCGGTCTCTCTTCCGGTGATACATCTTTCATACCCTTTAAGATTGCTGTAAGCTCACCCTTTTTTCCAAGATAAGCGACGCGCACATCATTTAATTTGTCCAGGCCTTCGGATTCCTCAATCCGTACTCTGGCATTCTCAGCCAGTTCCTGAAGTCTTTCTTTCATATCCATGGTTCATTTCTCCTTTATTCTTATGATCTGCCAGGGGAGGAAGGACAGGAAATCCTACAAGTTTTTATGCAATAAGAACATTACGGAGTAATTATCTATTACACAAAAAAAGCCCCGTCCCTCACAAAAAGGGACGAAGCATCTTCCGCGGTACCACCCTGATTCCTGTATATACAGGCTCTCTCGCCGCTTAACGCGCAGCATGACGTCGCTTCCTACTGTTACTTTCAGAAACGCGGCTCCGGTGCGAAACTCAGAAATTATCTGAACTTAAGGAAGCTTACAGCCGGTGGCTTCCTCTCTCTGAAAGAAAATAATCTCCTAAAAACACCTTCCTGGCTTTTTCTCTTTCATTACTATGCCACACCAAAGTAAATCTGTCAAGAGGTTTATTTCTCCTTTTTTGTGACTGGCTTCTTTTTCTCAGTCTCTTTTGCCAGATGTTTCTTCTTCTCTTTATCCAGTTCTTTATCCAGTTTCTTCTCTGCTTCCTCGCGTTCACGACTGAGCATTTCCCGCATAGACGCCTGAGCCATTCGGAACTGCTTCTCAAAGTAAGAGTTGATTTCAGCACCATACAACAGCAAATTCATACAAATATAGAGCCACAACATAACCATGATCAAAGCAGTCAGGCTTCCATACATATTACTGAATCCCGGAAACATATCGAAATAAATGGAAAAGAAATAGGAAAACAATGACCATCCGGCTGCAATGAGAATTGCTCCCGGCACCTGGCTCTTAAGAGTTGCCTTACGGTTCGGGAGCATCTTGTACAAAATCAAAAAAACAAGAAACAATCCCGCAAAAACCATAGCCGTTCTCGCGCCGATCACCTTCCCGATCACTCTTCCTAGAATGGGCAAATATTCTCCTGCCACAATCTGAATCTGATTTCCAAGAACCAGTAAAAGCAGACTGGCTATAATTGCAATTCCAAACAAAAATGTATAGATCACTGCATACAGCCTGGTCATCAGCCAGTTACGTGTCTCCTTCACATGATAAATGGTGTTCAGGCCATTCGTAAGGGACTGCATGGCTTTCCCTGCTGACCACAAAGCCATAATAGCGGAAATAGGCACCACTGCCGTGCTTCTTCCATACACCTCAGATACGATAGTTAATACAAAATTCTGTATATTATGGGGTACAAATGCCCGGATAGTCTCACTGACCATATTGTAAGTCAAAGGTGTGTAACGGATCATAGTGGTGAGAAACAGAATAAACGGAATAAAAGACATTATCAGAAAGTATGCTGCCTGCGCCGCATACGCTCCTACATGATCTCCATTTGCTCTGTTCATAAAGCCAAGCAAAAGCTGGAGAACACTCTGTTTTTCTTTCTTCTTATCCATACAATTACTCCTGTTACATTCTTGTAATCATTTTTTGTATCATATCACGAAACAGGCCTTCTGTCTACTTCTTCTGTTCCGCTGCTATCTCCTGCCATCTTTCCAGTGTGATATTTTTGAAAAAATAATTCAAAATTTCACGCCAGTTATACCCTTTCTTCGCCATTTCATTTGCTCCGTTCTGACTCATTCCAACGCCATGGCCGTACCCCTTTCCAATAATTTCCACGCTCCGTCCCGCTTTTATATTCAAATCAAAATATGCGCTTGGTAAAAGCCCTCCTCCTGTGACAACACTCCCATCTTTTTCTGTGACCGAAAGCCCCTCTGGAGAGAAAAACTCCCGAATCTTATATTCCCCCTCCAAACTCCTGTTGCCATTCTCTGTAGAAATCTCTATTTTTGTCGCTGCGCCACTTTCACTCTTCTTTACAATCTGAAGTCCCTTCAGAATACGGGAACCGGCAAGATCAAAGAGCCTATCTTCCAGGGTTTCCCAGGGAATTTCCACATTCCAGCTGCTCCAGGGCATATTTTGGTCAAAATTGCATTCTACACTTTTCAGATAGGAAGCCCCTTTATCAGCACCCCAGATTTCATCTGTACTGGTCCTTCCTGCAGATGTAGAAAAATAATAGGCAATGACAGGCTTTTTATTCTGACACATGATCACTCCTTTCGTAAGCCGCACTGCCCTGCTTGTTTTCTCATCTACCTGCAAATTTCCATAAACCTGATAATTTACACTGTCATCTACATCTGCGCCGTATTCTTCTAACCCCTTCTCCTCTATTTGACAAATGGCATATGTTCTGGCACATACAGCCTGGGCCATCAATGCCTGTTCCTGATAGGAAGCGGGCATTTCACTTGGAATAACACCCTCCAGATATTTTTCTAAAGGAAGCTGATTGATAAGCAGCAAACCCTTTGGTGTCTTCTTAATTTCCAGTATTCCATAATAGACAGGTGTTCCCTGAGTTCTGGAAATAGATGGCACAGCTATCCCTTCCTCACCTCCGTCAATATGCAGAATCTCATTTTCAAATTCCGAAGAAGCAGAAGTATAAGTGTGCTCCTCGCCATGATATTGGAGCGTCACAGATGGATGATAATAAGAGTTCCATGACGAATCCATAAGCAGTACCCGGATGAATGGTTCCGTCATTTTTTCTGTCTTTGCATTCTGCACACCAATACAGACAAGCCCGATACTATCTTTGGTTGTCTTTTCTCCGGTTGTCTTTTCTCCGATCGTCTTTCCTCGATTTATCTCGATTGCCTTTCCAAATAGTAAAAGCCACCCTAGCAGTACGATCAGAAAATAATTCATTTCATAAAAAAATCTGGTCTTCTTCATATCAAAAATATATGAAAAAAACCAGATAAAAATATCTATATTCTAATTATTTCCTTACTCCAAACTTATATGCTGTAAAAGACTGATATTTCTCGCCTGCCTCCAGGATCGGTGAATGGAATGCTTCTACATTGACTGCATTTGGTTCAACCTGAGTCTCAAGACAGAAGCCTTCTCGCTTATTATATACATGTCCATTCTTACCCTTCTCATCAATTACGAAATTGCCGGCATAGAACTGGACACAAGGACAATCTGAAATCACATCCATAGTAATTCCGGAGGTCTCATTATAGGCGGAAGCAATCGTTCTTCTATTGCCCTTGGCATAATTATCTGTCACGTAATTATGATCATATCCACCGGTAAACTTCAACTGCTGGAAATCAGCTTCAATCTCCTTGCCAATCTTCTTCGCCTTATTAAAGTCCATAGGCGTGCCTTCTACAGTTGCATATTCACCTGTAGGAATGGAAAACTCATCTACAGGATTATAAGCTCTGGCATGAATCGTCAGATATGTATCAAGCACCTTACCGCTTCCCTCTCCTGTAAGATTAAAGTAAGAATGATTTGTCATATTTGCCAGAGTTGCTTTATCACTGATTCCATTATAATAAATCTGTAAGGTATTGTCTTCAGTAAATACATATGTTACAGATACCTGGAATTCACCTGGGAATCCATTCTCCCCATCCGGACTCACTCTGGAAAAAGTAATCTCATTCTTATCCGAATCTGTATTCTTTACCGTCCAGACCTTCTTCTCGAATCCATTCGGACCACTGTGA
Source organism: uncultured Blautia sp. (assembly GCA_934394545.1). GTDB lineage: Bacteria > Bacillota > Clostridia > Lachnospirales > Lachnospiraceae > Blautia_A. The sequence continues at coordinate 2,085 of CAKRRG010000112.1, read as the reverse complement.
AGATTATTCTCATTCTCATTCTTGCCAAGCTGATATTCCTTTCCGTAAATAGAAAATCTGGCTCCTGCAATACGGTTACCGCTTCTTCCGATAATTGCTCCAAAGAAACAGCCATTCACTTCATACTGCCGAACATCGTCATATCCAAGCACCACATCTGTAAGCTTCCCATCTTTATCCGGAACACAGAGCTTCACAAGAATTGCTCCATAATCCATCACTTCTGCATAAGCACCAGACTTATTCTCAAGATGATATATAGTAATCTCCTCTCCAGAGGTTAATTCTCCGAATTTTCTTGCTGTAACACCCATGTAACCTGCCTCCCTGTTCTAAAAAATCCCAGAATGCCGTTCCCTTTCTTTTGACGCCTAGCGAACCGCTAGGTGGGTATCCTCAACAGGACTTCTGCCTACCACGACGAGAGGTCTGACATCCGTACTGCGATCTTGGATTCCCTTGATGTCAATGTAGGTTCAAAAATAAAAGGGGCCTCGCACATCCCAGGATTCATTTTTCTAAAAATAATTATACTCTAATATATACTGTTTTTCAACAGAAAATGCACAATTCTTTTTACAGATTTTTAACAGCAATTTATCGAAACTTACTTGATTTCCAGAATCTCCTTAACAGTTGCAGGCATATCCTCTGCATCTACCACACGGTCATGAAGTACAGGTGCAGTACGGATATCGTTGACAGCCTTCGGAACTGCTACTCCAGAAAGCTTCTCCAGTGCATCTGCAAGTGCGAAATCATCCAGATTCTCGTGACCTTCTGAAATAGCATCCATAACACTTCTGGTAAACTTATATGGGCTTGCGGTGGAAGCGATCACTGCCGGAGCCTTATCACCAGTCTCGTTCACATACTTCTTATATACACCTGCTGCAACAGCTGTATGTGTATCGATCACGTAATTGCTTGCCTTATACACCTCACGGATAGCCTCTTTTGTCTCATCCTCAGTGCAGTAATTTCCATAAAAATCTTTCAGCTGAGCCTTCATCTCCGGTGTAATGGAATACTCCCCACCTTTGGAAAGATTCTCCATAAGCTTCGCACACGCCTCAGGATTTCCACCTGTAATACGGTAAATCAGACGCTCCAGATTACTGGAGATCAAAATATCCATAGATGGAGAACTGGTAAGGATGAAATCTCTCTTTCTATTATATGTACCGGTAGAAAAGAAATCAAATAACACTTTATTCTCATTAGAGGCACAAATCAGTTTCTTTACCGGAAGTCCCATCTGCTTTGCATAGAATGCAGCCAGAATATTTCCAAAATTTCCGGTAGGAACTACCACATTGATCTCCTGACCTGCTTGGATCGCACCCTTGCGTACTAACGCAGCGTATGAATATACATAATAAACGATCTGCGGAACAAGACGGCCAATATTAATAGAATTGGCAGATGAAAACTGGAAGCCTGCCTGTGCAAGTTCTTCTGCCATCTCCTTGTCGTTGAACATTTTCTTTACAGCGGTCTGTGCATCATCGAAATTTCCGGTAATGCCAACCACATAAGTATTTGCCCCCTTCTGAGTCACCATCTGCTTCTCCTGAATAGGGCTTACACCATGTTTAGGGTAGAATACGATGATTCTGGTTCCCGGAACATCTGCAAATCCGGCTAATGCAGCCTTCCCCGTATCTCCTGATGTGGCGGTCAGGATCACGATCTCATTTTTTACATTATTTTTCTTAGCTGCAGTAGTCATAAGGTATGGCAAAATGGAAAGAGCCATGTCCTTGAATGCAATCGTAGGACCATGAAAAAGTTCAAGGAAATAAGCCCCATCTGCTTCTTTAAGAGGTGCGATCACATCTGTGTCAAATTTTTTATCATATGCACTGTTGATACAGGCACGCAATTCTTCCTCTGTAAAATCAGTAAGAAGACGACTCATCACCTGATAAGCAGTTTCCTGATAAGTCATCCTGGAAAGCTCCTCCATAGAAACATCAAGTGCCGGAATCTGTGTGGGTACAAATAACCCTCCATCTTCAGAAAGTCCCTTCAAAATAGCCTGAGAAGCGGTTACCGGTTCTCCTTTTCCTCTGGTGCTCTGGT
>CAKRRG010000111.1 GCA_934394545.1 uncultured Blautia sp. | reverse complement strand
AAGATAACAGAACAGCAAATTCCAGGAAACCCTTTTTTTACTTTTATTCATACATTTGTTTTCCTTGTCAGTCAATTTTTCCATTTCCTTGCTTTTCCTCATTTCCTGTAGTAACATAAATGCAGAGTTACTGTGAACAGCAGTTTCATCGTTTACAAAGGAGAGCCTGCATATGTTCTTTAAAAATAAAAAATCCGAATCCCGGCTGCCAGCTGTTTCTGTTTACGGACCTGAAGGGATTCTCTATGAAGGTCTGCTCAAGGATATCCCACTTAAGGATTCTGTCATTATCCAAAAAAGCATTCATTTTTTTAATGATCCGGAGCCATGCTATATACACAGAGGTGCCGTACGTGTGCGTCTTACCCATGAACTCCACGAAGAATTGCTTGCTGCCACTTCCGGAGAACCGGGACAAAAAATGCGTGAATATGCTGATTTTCAAACCATTACCAAGTGTACCCTGACAGCCTGAAGGGTATAACATATTGGTAAAGCGGTTATATAGCTGTTACCACAAAATAAAGAGCATAGCATGCAAATAATATGGCATTCAGCAATTTAACTGCTGCCATATGTTCCAGCATAAATTCAGATACCCGCTGGGTCTTCTTTGTCTTATGGATTACAAACAAAATACAAACTGCAGGAATACTCATAGCAGTTACATATACCAAAAGCCTGAAAATCAATTGGGCAAACGGTTCATTTGCGCTTTTCATTAAATATAAAAGGGATGCCATATAAATCTGGCCTGTGCAGAAAAATTCTCCAATGGAGATGGCTATGCCAAGACCCAGAACAAGAAGGCTTAAAAATACCCCTTCCACATTCTGTGCTTTTTTAATAAGTGTATGATTAAAATGACGCATTTTGGCTGGAAGCTGCATGCGCACCTTCCCGTATTCCATCTTTCGCACATTCCGAAAATCCAGAAAATTCAGCACTGCCGCTGCCAGAAACAGGACGATCACTATTGCTCCCACTATTTTTCCAATACGATTCAGAAGCTGCTGGTCAACCTGTGACGCGGCTGCGCAAAACAAGACTCCTATTCCCAGATAAGTTGCAAATTTTCCAATTAAATATAAGATTCCATTTTTCAGAACAGAAGCCCGTCCTGTAAGCAGTATGGAAAATAGCATCAAAAGCATGGAAATAGAGCAGGGATTAAATCCTGCCAGAAGCCCCGCCCCAAACATAACCGGAATGCTTGCGGTCTGAATTTCTTCTGTTCCCTTTAACTGCATCAGGCATTCCTTTAATTCACCTGACGTTGCTTTTCCGCTGCTCAGGATTTCTTCCAGATTTTCTTCTATTTCTTCTTTTCCAAGAAGCATCTGATTTCCGGCAAAAACAGCCGGAACCTTGCCGTCTTCATCCCTTCGCCCTGCCATTTGCAAAAGTTCTTTAAACAATGCCAGGTTTTCGCCTTTACTTACATTTATTTCTATCTCGCCAAACTCCAGTTCATTCTGAAGTTCGGCAAGATATTCACCGGCTTCTTTGCAATCGGTGCAGGAATAGGTATCAAAGAACAGGATTCCTGTATCCTTCTTTGACAGTACTTCCCACATGTCTGATTGCAAAATTGCCTGAACACGGTCAGTTTTTTCTGTTGTATGCCCGTTCTCAGCCTGGTTCTTCTGTTTATCTTCCTGTTTATCATTCTCTTCACCGGACCCGCTTTCCCCCAAAAGCACCCCATGCAATTCCTTCTCCATATTTTCATAGCCGCTGATCCACTTTCCGTCAATCAGCAGAACAGGAAGTTCTGTATCCGCTTTGTTTCTCCCATTTTCCGCCAATACTTTTTCATAAGCCTGCATATCTGCATCCTGAAACACATTATAGGTTCGCATTTCATAAGACAGCTCCTGCTTCTCTTCTTTTGAAATACAACGGTTAAACAATTGATAAAATTCATCCTCTTCGTGACAGGACGCGCATACATTTTCAAAGAAAAACTGTAAACTATGTTCTTTCATTTCTTAAAATACCCGGACAATTCTTCCTGCATTTCAGCTGGAATTTCTTTCTTAAATGAAAGCTCAGGTTCATTTGCCAGCCAGCAGGCCATGGTAGTAAGAAGCCTTGCCCCCTGTGCCAGTGCCCATGGTGAAATCAGCTGTGCCTTGTCATGTCTGGTGTGCATGCCGAATCCATCCCTGTTCACAGTCAGGGCTGGAATTCCTTTCCAGGCAAAGGTATTGGAATCACTTGCCCATACCTGATTTTTGATATCAGCAGGAAGATCCTGTTCCTCCAAAAGCTGTCTGATCCTGTCACAAACGGACACATCCGCTGTAATTCCAAGCACATTTCCCCCGATCAGCTGACCTGCCAGATCCACATTCAGATTAAAAACATGCTGTTTCAATTCTGCTTCGTGTGCTTTTGCATATTCCTGGCTTCCTACCAGTCCCTTTTCCTCGGCACCAAACCAGATAAACTCTATGCTTCTCTTTGGCTGATTCTCTGCAAAATAACGGTATGCTTCCATAACCATAGCCCCGCCGGACATGTTATCATATGCCCCAGGGCCTTCCGGAACAGAGTCATAATGAGCGGTTACTGTTACGATTTCTTCCGGAAATTCACTTCCCTTAATGCGGACTGACACGTTGGAAGACTTTCTGATAATCGGTTCCTGCACTACCGTCAGATGACACTTAGAAGCTCCTTTTTCCAACAGTTCAACTGCGTCCACATAATGAATCGCCGCTCCCGGAAGAGAAGATTTTCCTCTTCTGTACTGAAGGGGTATCCGGTCTTCTCCCTCATCCAAAGGAGTTCCGCAGACAGTGACAAATCCCAGCGCACCTGCTTTCTCTAGCTTCTGGCACATTGCCTCTCTTACCGTTTCGCACACCAGAACCACAGCTCCTTTTGCATGCTTCAGGCTGATAGCATCCCCTTTTCCCACATAGAGGAGGGGGGCTGTGAGCCCCTCTTCCCCTGTGCAGGCGCCATTTAAATAAGCTCTTACTGTATAGGACTTTTCGTAAGGTTCACAAATGGTAAACTCTGCCTTTTTTTCCACATGATCCGGACAGTCAAAAAATACACGTTCCGGATTTGCTTCCTGGGAAACATTTTTGATTTCCCGGAGAATATACTCTGCTGCCTTATATTCCCCCTCCGTACCGGCTTCTCTTATATAGCCGGTATCCTGTACGAATTTCAGCTGACGTTCTCCCTGGCATTCAATTCTATCCATATGAAATGCTTTTTCTCCACTCATACTCTACTTTGCCTCCGGCACCTCGTTCATAATACGGATCAGCATGTCACCGGTTCCTACATTATATCCGCTTGTTGCATAAATACCTGTTGATACTCCATTTGTTACAAGAATAAGCGGAAGCTTGTCCGGATCCACATACATTCTTCTTCCAAGAAGCTCAATATTCTCTTCAAAGGAATCATAATATACCGTTATATCTGTAAACTCACCCAGAACCTTTGCAAGAAGCTCGTCTTCTTTCGCTTTTTTAGTTCTTACCATAAAGCAGATATTTTTTGCGAATTCATGGAATTTTTCTTTCTGTTCCAACATTTCGTTCAAAATATGCTCGGTAGGCTCACAGCTCTCTTCCAACCACATGAGGATTTTCTTGCCATCAGTAGTAAGCTGCTCACATGTTACAGACGTTCCGTCCTCCTTACCAACTTCAAATTCCGGAAGATTGATGCGCTCCAGCATGTCAGAAAGCTCTGCTTTACGAAGAAGAAGTGTTTCGGTACGAGTCATTTCGCCGTTTTCGCCAATGGAAACAAATTTTTCATAAGCAAACTGATTTCCGTTAGGAAGACGGTTTGTGGTGATCAGACGGTACAGTCCCGGAACAACCGGAATTCTCATCTCATCCCCATCCCATTCTGTATTGGTCAGATCCAGAGAAACAAACTCGCCATTGATCAGCTGTCCGATGCTCCAGTGCTGGAAATAAGTCCAGGAGGAATCTGCCTCTTTTTTCAGGATCAGAAGACCATCTTTTTTCTGCTCTTTGATAACCGGAAGGAACTGGCCATCCATCCAGTATTCCATTGCAGTGTTCAGCGGATTTAATCGTGCCGGAATGCCAAGTGTTCTGGCGATGGCAACAAACAGAACCTTCTGGGAACGTACTGTTCCAAGTCCTGATTTCAGGCATTCATATGGGGTTGTAATTGCGGAAGCTCTTTCGTGACCGGAATATTCTTTTATGTTTTCCTGGATATAATTCCAAATGCTGATTGGATTTTCACAGAATGCAGTTTTCTGCTCCTCTGTAAAATATTCCAAAATGCCTTTTCTGTAGCAGCGCAGAACCTCATCCTCAATACGTGGATTCAGTATGTATGGCATAAATAAAGCGTCGTCCATTTTTCCCGCATATGCTTTTGCGTACTCCAGATGCTCCTCAAGAACGCTGCAGATACAGTCTGTTCCGTCTTTTTCAGACAGCTGCTCCATCATAGCCTTTCGAAGATCTGCATCTTCTGTTTTCTGGAGGAAAATAAGCTTCTCAGGGTTTACCCAGTTTTCTTTGTTCGCTTTGCGGATGGCATTGGCCTCATTTAAGCGCTTTGTTCCTTCTTCCTTCTGCTCCTTTGTTGGCATTGCAGTATTCACAGGTGCATCCACCGGAGCAATGACATCCACAGATTTCCACTCCTTTGCTCCGCTTCCAAGCTCACCCACCGGAGCTAAAGTGATTTCAAGGCTGTCGCAGTTTCTCACATCCATATCATCAGATCCGAAAAGCTGACGTTTTTCGTCATAAGCCTGGACACGCACGGTTCCAAGTCCTGTTACAAGAGAAACACAGCCGTTCTCATCTGTTACTACCTCTGCAGCGGAAAAATACTCTGCATAATTTAAAATCTGGAAGGAGACTTTCACACCTTTCACAGGATTTTTCTGCGGATCAGTAACCTTCACCGTAATGGTTTTCGTGATTGCGTAGCGCTCAAGCTGATTCAGCATGGCAGCTGCATCTTTTTTGCCAATTATATTCTCTGTTTCAGGAAGCTTGCTGTCAAACCATCTGGAATGTACCATCATAGCTCTTGAAGATGCACTGGTAAACCAGCCTTTGTCCAGAATCATAAGCGGCTCGCAGGCACCTGTAAAATGCCACTTTCCGTCACACCATAACTCGACCCATGCATGGTTGTCATCGCAGTGGGACCATCTTGGAACGTAAACCTGACGTGCAGGAATTCCAACGCTTCGAAGTGCATTTACCAGAAGTACAGATTCCTCACCGCATCTTCCATAGCCTCTTTTATATACGGTTAATGCTGCAAGAGTACGGCTGTCACCGCTGTGATAGGTTGCTTCCTCTGCGCACCAGAAATTCACCTCAATTGCCGCATCCATCTGGCTTTTTCCACTGACTCTGTCTTTTAATAAATTCCAGAATTCTTCTCTGCAAGGGATTACTTCTTCCTCGTTTACTCTGTGCTGAAGCACATAATTCAAAAACAGTTCTTCCGGAAGATTTCTCACGGATTCCAGATTCTCATAAAGAAATACACCATGCTTTGCAAACTGCAGAATCGTATCAAAGGGATAATTGGCAAAATCACTGTAAGGTGCGGTAATATACAGATATTTCATTGCAAGGCCAATGGAGTCCTCACATTCCTCCAGTCTTCTTGTAATTTCATCCATGGGATATTTTCGATCCTTAAGCGTTTCCCTCAGACTATCAAACTCTTTCTCAATTCTTTCTCTATTTTCTTTCAGAAACATAGCATCCTCCTGTTAAAATTTATCAATTACATTTCGCGCTTTGCGAACTTCATTTTCATCAGTTCTGAATATCTCAAATTCACTGAGACATGGAAGTCCCATATTGACACCTTCTTTGCGGTATTTCATTTCACTGTCCATCAGGATTTTTCCGGTCATATGGTAATCCTGAATACCGGTTGCCTGGTGGATTTCTGAAATTGCCTGCGCATTGATTCCTGCTCCTGCCATAATACGGATGCGTCCCTGGCTTTTCTTCTGAAGCTCCTTCAGCACATCCATTCCTTCCACGCAATTGTTATGCTGTCCGGAAGTCAGAATGGTATTGATTCCAAGAGACACGGACTGCTCCAGTGCTTCCTCCCAGTCTTTGCATACATCAAAAGCACGGTGAAGAGTTACCGACATATCACCGCTCTCTTCCATAAGTGCTTTCATATGCTCCATATCCATGGTTCCGTCCGGCTTCAGCATCCCGATTACCACGCCCTGGGCACCAAGTTCTCTGAAACGCTTCACTTCGTCCTTAATAATATTGAACTCATATTCCGTATAACAGAA
>CAKRRG010000110.1 GCA_934394545.1 uncultured Blautia sp. | reverse complement strand
CATTATACCTATAGGGGTATATGTTGTCAAGCTGATAAACTTCAGCTTTTCTGTTTTTAATTGAGAATTTTTTTCAGGGCATAAAAAAGAGGGTACATTTCATAAGCAAAACGACACATAAAAATATGTACCAATGATTTGCTTAGTAAAATGTACCCTGTTCTTTTGTTCTTTATGTTACAAGTTTATACCTTTTATTTCATTTTCACCATTTCCAGAACGTCTTTTTCACTGACTTTAAGCATATTTGCAATCTCCAAAACAGACATTCCATTTTCCACTAATGTCTGCACTATTTCCAGTCTTTCCCGTTGCCTTCCTTTCTCTATTCCACTCAGTTCCCCCGCCTCAAATTCTGCTTTTCTCAGCTTTCGTTCTTCCTCTTCTTTGTCATACTCAAATATACTCACCGCGATAACCTCCGCTCTATTCCTTTGAAGAAATTCTTCCAGAATTCCATCATGAATACATTTGTCTACAGCTTTTTCCACTGCTGCCTCTAGCTCCATGGATTTCGCATATTTACGTACCAGTGCTACATATGCTGCATATTCTCTTAAGATCTGGCACTGCTCCAATAATTCATGGTTTCTGCCTTCATTAATGTTTAAAGTTACTACTTTTAGCTCCAGCTTCGGCTCACCGAATAAATTCTCGTACGCTTCTGACAGGCAGTTCTCCCATCTATCTTCTTTCTTATCCATCCCATTGTAGAACACAATAAAATTCGGTGCTGGAATTTTCTGCAATGCTGACGAATACAGAGACTTCTGATTCACCAGCTTCTGGTATTCTGCAGATATGTAGAAAAGATCCCGCAGGGGCATGTTTGGTGTGTAAGTCGACTGGTGTTCATACAGGAAAAGATTCGTGTCAATGATAAATGCCAGATCATTTTTCATTCCCATATAAATAGCATTCTCAAGCGTCACAATCTCCAACTCTTCCGGGTTCTCATAGGATGTTCCATTAATCGCATTGTAAAGCGAAAGCAAGTTCTTCCGGTCGGAAAAGAGCATTCTGAATATAGTATCCTTGTAGTTTCTGTTTACCATAGGCTGGTCCTCCTTTTAGGACAGGAGTCAGAAAATACAACTTGCACCTACTATCCTGCAATTGCTTTCAGAACTCCTGCTTTTTGAATTTTAATGAGTTTCAAAGCATGAATTTCTGAAATGCAATTAGATGAATCAGATGGCAGATATGCCATGAACTATATGAGAAATATGCTTTTTATAATAGTAACATTGTCAGTGCTGATTTACAAGTACTATATTAATTTTTATCTATTCTGTTTTTCTTTCACCGTCATGCAAGTCCCCACCCACGGCTTATTGCTTTTCTCAACCACCCAGGGGACTAACTTAATTCGGTTAAATTTCAGTAAAAATAACGAACGCAGACACTTATCAGCTCATATTGGAAAAACGTTCCACTGCTTTCGTAAAGCTCTCAATGGTCTTATCTGCATCACCGTGTTCGATGCCATCGCGGACACAGTGCTTGATATGGCCTTCTAGCACCACTTTCCCGCATCCGTGGAGAGCAGATTTAGCAGCGTTGATCTGGGAGAGCACGTCCTCACAAGGAACATCCTCGTCGATCATACGGTCAATGGCCTGCACCTGACCGATTATTTTTTTTAACCTGCGATGCAGGTTCGCAGAATCCATACATTGTTTCATTTGTATTATACATCCTTTCTGATCAGCACTTTTTTTCCTTCAAAGGCAAACCCATAATGATAAATATTCTCTTCAGGAATCCCCCTGGCTTTTAAGTCCTGATCATATCTTTTATTTTTAATCTGATTTAAAGCATTTTCCACGGTTTCCTCTAAAGACTTCTCCTTAGCAGCCTGCCGAACTTTAAATTCAAATATATATGCTTTTTCAGTCTTATCTGTTGGCTCAAGCATTACATCATATCTTCCAAGACCACTTTCCCGATTAGAGGTTATCAGATATCTTCCTCCAAGATCTACGATCAGTCCAAGCACAAATCCATGATAAAACCGCTCAGGTTCTGCCTCTTCCGAAGCCTTTTTCCCAGTATCAAAAGAACTAAAAGTCTGAAGGGAAATCTGATTCATATATTCATTCATATAATCTATATCGTCAACCAGCAACGCCTTAATAAAATCATTATAACGCACGTTGGATTTCTGGAACCAGCCGCGGATCATTTTCCGAAACATGTTTCGCACTTCATGATTCGTAATAGAAAGAAGGTACAATTCTTCTCCGTTTTCCGGAATATGGTCTGCTTTCAAATAGCCAGAAGCAAGAAGCAGACTCCAAACTGCGGAATCGCTTTCCTGAAGCTGATCAAATACCAGTTCCTCTTCTATTGGTGACGCAATTGTTTTTCCTGCAAGAAGATCTTCCATTTCTATTTTAATATCCGAAGAACCTTCCCGGATCAACTTTCCAATCAGACTGTTTGAACTGGTATTTGCCCAGAAATTTTCAAACTTCCCGGTATCCAGAAACTTGGTAATCGACCATGGGTTATAGATATCTGTATGACTGCCAAAGTGAAATCCATTATACCAATAACGTACCTGTTCTAACTTATCTTTACAATCAAATTCAGTAAGAATTTGTTCAATCTCTTTTTCCGTAAAGCCAAAAGCCGTTTCATATTTCTTCGAACCTGTTGTAACAATTTCCAGATTATTCAGATCAGAAAAAATAGATTCCTTGGATATTCGAGTGATTCCTGTAAGAATTCCTCTTTCCAGATATGGATTTGTCTTAAAAGCCGAGTTGAAAAGTCCACGCAAAAACGCTGTTAATTCATTCCAATACCCATTTACGTAGGCTTCCTGAAGTGGAGTATCATATTCATCCAGAAAAATAAGCACTTTTCTTTCATAATGCTTCGCCAGGCATAAGGCCAGCCGATAAAGCGCAAGCCCTGCTACAGAATCAGAAATGTCTTCTTTTATATAATCCAGATATGCTTTTTCTTTTTCATTTAATGCAGAAGATGTTCTTAAAAAATCATATTTCGCATACAAATCTAAAAGAATCTGTATGATTCCCATTCTTGAATCTTCATATGTTTTTCCTTTTACAGCGGCAAAGCTGATAAAAATAACAGGATAGCTCCCCTGCAATTCCCGATATTTTTCATTCGTCCAGATATGCAGATTTTCAAAATATCTGCCACATCCAGCATACTGATTGGAAAAGAAATATTCCAGCATACTCATATTCAAGGTTTTCCCAAAACGCCGGGGTCTGGTAATCAGTGTTACCACATCTCCATTCTCCCACCATTCGCGGATAAAATCAGTCTTGTCCACATAGAAATACTTATTATCTCTGATAGAACCAAAATCCTGATTTCCAATTGAAATAACCGATTTCATATTACAGCAGGTCTCCTTTCCCAAACATTTATATCTCTACTTTAACATTTGTATCCTTAATTTACAAGTTATAGTATAAATATTATCGCTGTTGAAACCAATAAGAGACCGCCTGTTTCCAGGCGATCCCTAAACGGACATGTCGCCTGTCGGCGACATCACCATATATGAAAGTCACACACTCAGTTTCTTTTCCATGATCCAGCCGCTGATCGCATACAGCACGGCTGCCATGACAAATGAAGCTGCTATATACAGTACAAAGGTAAGCTCAATGCTTGCCAGAGAGGGAATATAATCCAGAACCATTCCAAGCAACGTGGACAAAATCACAAAAATAAGGAAGGATACCAGACCACTGCCTCTTTTCCCTGCAAGAACACTGGCGGATAAGATCACTGCCAGATCTGCATTTACAATGTAGACAATCCAGCTTGCCAGAAGTCCGAAAAAGTAAAGGGCAATTTCTGCCGGATTTAAGCTAAAGGACCAGTTTATCTCCAGAAAGGTTCTTACAAGATCCATCAGTTCTTTCATTCCACCAATGTAAAGTGTGGCCACAGTCACATCAATGGCTGCCAACGCAGCAAAAAACACACCAGTTAAAGCAATGGAGATACCATTTTCCAGAACCTTGGCACCAAGGATCTGGTAACTGCTCTTCGGGGTGAGAAACAGCATATAGCTCTGCTTGGTATTCAGATCTCGGTGCAAAACAATCACACTCTCCAGCCCAATGTAAAAAACACCCACAACAGCACACATGGAAAGAAGTGCAACTCCTATTGCAAGCAGGTTGTCTTTTTCCAGAAATACACCCAACAAAAAAGCAATTTCAACCACTGCGGTGATCACCAGCAGGATTAATTTGGAAAATGCGGTTTTACGAAATTCATATTTCATTAACTTTAACATACGGTTTCCCCTCCATGTCCATAAATTTCACGATACAGATCCACGACTGATTTATGCCGGTGGATGCGAAGCTCTTCTATCATACACTGCTCGACCAGCTGACCATCCTTCATAAAAATGGCAGCATCCGCCACACGCTCCAGTTCGTCTACCAGATGACTGGAGATCACCAGTGTCACATCCGGTGCAATGGCTTCCAGAATGGTCTTCATGATCTGCTCTCTGGCAAGAATATCAATACCATTAAGTGGCTCATCCAGCAAATATATCTTAGCTTCACGCGCCATTGTAACCGCAATCTTCAGCTTCGCCATCATACCGGAGGACAGCTTCTTCGCCTTCATATCCCCGGTAAGCTCCATACGTGAAATCATTTCATTGTATTTCTCCATAGAAAAATCCCGGAAAAAATCTTCATAATATTTCCCAACATCAGCTACAGACATCCAGCTGTAAAAATAAGGCTCCGTGGACATATAGGCAATTTCTCTCTTACTCTGGACGCCAACAGGGTTTCCCTGATATAAAATTTCTCCGCTAGTAGGCTTAACAAGACCTGCAGCCATTTTCATCCAGGTGGTCTTACCACTTCCGTTAGGACCTAACATGGCGTATACAAGTCCGGCCTCCAGACTTAATGGCACCTGGTTCACAGCAGTCTTACTGCCGTATTTTTTCGTTATTTCTCTGCTCTCTAAAATCATTCTCTTACACTCCTCGTCATCACTTCGTCTCTTCCAGAATTCTGATTGCTTCCGTTCTGGAAAAACCCAGCTGCTCCATTCCTTCCAGAAATTCCCGGATCAGCGCACCAGCCATTTCTTCCTTCAGCTGCTGCACCTTTCCCGAATCCTCTGTCACAAAGGTTCCCATTCCCCGTCTGGTAAAGCAGACACCTTCCTGCTCCAATTCCTTATATACACGGCTGACTGTGTTTGGATTAATGGTATATTCTACTGCCAGATCGCGGACAGATGGGAGCTTCTCTCCCGGAGACAGCTTGCCTGTAACAATATCCCGTTTTATAGAATTTGCTGCCTGGAGATAAATCGGCAGCGATGAATTGTATTCCATGACTCCCTCCTTTTTGTATCACTGTCATAGTTGAATAGTACACTAGATTTGTGTTTTTGTCAAGCATATTTTTATAATTGCAATTTCAAGAGTTCTTATATAACAAAGCGGACAACTCTGCTTTAGAATGCATTTTCTTCTAGCACAAAAAACGGAACCCCCAATTGGAGATTCCGCTTTATAAGATCTGTATTACTGGTATCATATATATTTTTTACTGCCAGTGATGCTCTGCCTCTTCAATTTCCTCAATAAACATAAGCAGAAAACTGATCAGCAGCAAAACACTGGATGCCCAGATGGCCCTCACTCCATATGCAATAGAAAGTCTGCCTCCCACTCCTGCGCCAATGGCAAACAGAAGTATAATGGCAAAATAACACATTGCCTGATGAAGCAGTCTTGGCTTTCTTTCACGCATATAAGCGGAAAGAGCTGCCGTACCGCTTCGCAGGTTTCCAATGCACATGGTGCTGGCATAGGAATTGCCTTCCACCTTTCGGAAAGTCTGTACCTGCAGTGCACAGGAGAAGGATACCATAGTGGTAGCCAATACGTTCATATTCCCCGGTATGAAGCCTACCAGGAAAAGCAGGATAATTTCTACCAGAAGGATTCCCTGGCGCCAGTGAAGGCGTTTCGCATAACGGAATTTGTCCTGAATTCGCTCTGCTACCAACACTCCAAGGAAAAATGCGGTCAGGGGAACCAGATAGTGCAATCCTGCTTTCACTTCGCCGTTCATAAACCGCTCACTCATCAGTACCACGTTTCCGGTCTGAGCGTTGGAAAAAACGCCGTCGCGTGTGAAGTAGGTATAGGCATCCTGAAATCCTCCTGACACTGCAAGAAATGCACTGTTTATGAAAGCTTCTGAGGTCTGTACCTTCTTATGATGGTCCATAGTAAGTTCCTTCCTTCATCTTTTGTCTTTGTTCTGCA
>CAKRRG010000109.1 GCA_934394545.1 uncultured Blautia sp. | reverse complement strand
GCTACGATCTGAGCCGGTGTTGTGTCCTTGGAACCAAGTCCGTAACGTCCGGAGAAGATCTTAACGCCGTCAAATTTACTGTTCTTAAGAGCAGCAACAACATCAAGATACAGAGGCTCACCCTGAGCGCCTGGCTCTTTCGTTCTGTCAAGAACTGTGATCTGTTTAACTGTCTCAGGAATAGCATCAATAAGAGCCTGTGCACAGAATGGTCTGTAAAGACGAACTTTAACAACACCGATTTTTCTGCCAGCTGCCATTAAGTAGTCGATTGTTTCTTCGATTGTATCGTTTACAGAACCCATAGCTACGATAACGTGCTCTGCGTCTGCTGCTCCATAATAGTTGAACAGCTTATAATCTGTACCGATCTTAGCATTCACTTTGTCCATGTATTCCTGTACGACTGCCGGAAGAGCATCGTAATATGGATTACATGCTTCTCTTGCCTGGAAGAAGATATCTGGGTTCTGAGCAGAACCTCTCTGACATGGATGGTTCGGATTCAGTGCGTGATCACGGAATGCCTGGATAGCGTCCATATCTGCCATATCTTTCAGGTCTTCATAATCCCATGTCTCAATCTTCTGGATCTCGTGAGATGTACGGAATCCATCGAAGAAGTTGATGAATGGAACTTTTCCCTTAATTGCTGCAAGATGTGCTACTGGAGTAAGGTCCATAACCTCCTGTACGGAAGACTCGCACAGCATTGCGCAACCTGTCTGACGACAGGCCATAACGTCAGAATGATCACCGAAAATAGAAAGTGCATGAGAAGCAAGTGCACGTGCGGATACGTTAAACACACCTGGAAGCTGCTCACCAGCAATCTTATAAAGGTTCGGGATCATCAGTAACAGACCCTGGGATGCTGTATAGGTAGTAGTAAGGGCACCAGCTGCAAGAGATCCGTGTACTGCACCAGCAGCACCAGCCTCAGACTGCATCTCTGTTACCTGTACTTCCTGTCCAAAGATGTTCTTTCTTCCCTGGGTTGCCCACTCGTCTGTAGCCTCAGCCATAACAGATGAAGGGGTGATCGGGTAAATTGCAGCTACATCAGAAAAAGCATATGATGCATGAGCGGCTGCATGGTTACCATCCATGGTTTTCATCTTTCTTGCCATAGTTTGTTTTTCCTCCTTAAAGGTATGATGAAAATAATATTTCTAGACACTATGTGTCTAAAAGTCCATACGACATTATAGCATAATCTTCCAATGATGTCCATTTTGATTTTTGTATATTATCACATACAAAAGCCGGTCAGACCTTCCAACATGGAGTCTGACCGGCATAACTTCTTACCGTTTACGGAAACCTCTATTCTTTTAAGCCTCTGGCATAAAAATCTCCTGAAGAGTCTTTCTCTTCAGCATTTCCCATACACCTTGCTGAATTTCACATAATTCTCGGTGCATATAGCACGGAAGATGGTCGCCTCTTCCGTCTGCAGGACATTCATAGCCATCAGACATACACTCAATAATAAACAGCTCCGGATCAATAGACTTGTATACATCATACAGTGTCAATTCACCAAGTGATTGATTCAAGGCGTAACCGCCATGGACACCACGATATCCTTTTACAATACCTGCTTTCTGAAGTTTCTTTAGAATCTTATAGGCAAAGGGAGCGGTAATGGATTCCCTCTCGCAGATTTCATTAACGCTAAGGCGGTTTTCCCCTGATAGTGCCCGAAGAACTCTTGCTGCGTAATCGCACTCTCTTGTAATAAACATATCTATACCTTTCTCCTTACAGAACACTTAAGTGTTTCGTTTCTTCCCCTCCCAAGCAGTCTAAATTATAACAATTATTTGCCTGTTTTTCAACAGTTATTTAAATATTTTAACATTAGTTTCACATCAAATTCGATTATCGTCATATTTTAGACGTTTATTTATTTCTAGGCAAATTTCTTTTGCAGTGCGATCATCTGTCTGTATTATATAATCTGCGGCCGCCTCATACTTAGAACGTCTTGCTTCCATCAGCTGTTCAATATACTCCGGGTTCATATTTTTTTCCAGAAGCGGTCTGTTGTGACTATTCTTTACTCTTTGATAAACAGTCTGAGGAGTTGCTGTCAAAAGAATAATAACACCTTTTTTCTTCATTGCATCCACATTGCACTGGCGCATAACAGTACCACCCCCGCAGGATACAACAACTTCATCCATATCAGAGATCCTTTTTACAAGTTCTGTCTCCAGATCACGAAAATATCCCTCGCCCTTTTTCTCAAAAATCTCTGAAATGCTCATTCCCTGTTCCCGAATAATCTGCTCATCCATCTCAATTTTCTGAAAGCCAAAAAGCTCATGCAAGCCATTCAAAATCGTGCTTTTCCCGGTTCCCATAAAACCGGTGAGATAAATCTGTTTCTTCAGCATAATTTTTCCTCCAGTTAAAAGCCCTTATTTTTCATTGTATGAGCAATTATAACAGTGGTATTTTTCTTTGTAAAGTGCGATGTTTCATGGTTTCTCCCACTTTCTCTATGTTTCTGCTGTAAAACAGCCTTTAAACAGGAAATAATTGTTGCAAAATTGCCAGTTTACGATAAAATGAAAATCGGCTATACTTAATACTATATGTGTATTTATCAGGATAATGTATTAATAGGAGGAAATTATGATTTCAGCAAACAATATTACTTTGCGAGTTGGAAAGAAAGCTCTTTTCGAAGATGTTAATATCAAATTTACAGAGGGTAACTGCTACGGTCTCATCGGTGCGAATGGTGCCGGAAAATCTACATTTCTGAAGATTCTTTCCGGTCAGCTGGAACCAACCAATGGCGACATTGTGATCACACCAGGACAGCGTCTCTCTTTTTTGCAGCAGGATCACTTTAAATATGATGCTTATACGGTTCTTGACACTGTTATCATGGGTAACCTTCGTCTTTATGAAATCATGAAGGAAAAGGAAGCCATTTATGCAAAAGAAGATTTCACAGACGAGGATGGAATCCGTGCCAGTGAACTGGAAGGTGAATTTGCGGAAATGAATGGATGGGAAGCAGAATCCGACGCTGCCACCCTTTTAAATGGTCTCGGAATCGACACTGAATTCCATTATACACAGATGGCCGATCTGACAGGTAGCATGAAGGTCAAAGTTCTCCTTGCACAGGCGCTTTTCGGAAACCCGGATATTCTTCTTCTGGATGAGCCAACCAACCATCTGGATCTCCCTGCTATTGAATGGCTGGAGGAATTCCTGATCAACTTTGATAATACAGTTATCGTAGTATCCCATGACCGATATTTTCTTAATAAGGTTTGTACACAGACTGCAGATATTGATTATGGTAAAATTCAGCTGTATGCTGGTAACTACGACTTCTGGTATGAATCCAGTCAGCTTCTGATCAAGCAGATGAAAGAAGCCAACAAGAAAAAAGAAGAGAAGATTAAAGAGCTGCAGGAATTTATTTCCCGTTTTAGCGCCAATGCATCCAAATCCAAGCAGGCAACTTCCCGTAAAAGAGCCCTTGAGAAAATCCAGCTGGATGATATGCGTCCTTCCAGCCGTAAATATCCTTACATTGATTTCCGTCCTAATCGTGAAATCGGAAACGAAGTTCTTATGGTGGAAAACCTTTCCAAGACCATCGATGGAGTGAAAGTTCTGGATAACATCTCCTTCACTCTTGGACATGATGATAAGGTTGCCTTCGTTGGCGCTAATGAACAGGCTATTACGACCTTCTTTAAGATCATTACCGGTGAAATGGAACCAGATGAAGGAAATTACAAGTGGGGAATTACAACCACACAGGCTTATTTTCCGAAGGACAATACAAAAGAGTTTGATAATGATCTCACGATCACAGACTGGCTGACACAGTATTCTGAAATTAAAGATGCTACTTATGTAAGAGGTTTCCTTGGACGTATGCTTTTCCCAGGTGAAGATGGAGTGAAGCGTGTACGGGTGCTTTCCGGTGGTGAGAAGGTTCGTTGTCTTCTTTCTAAAATGATGATTTCCGGTGCAAATATCCTCATTCTGGATGAGCCTACCAACCATCTGGACATGGAATCTATTACGGCACTTAACAATGGTCTCATTAAGTTCCCTGGTGTTATTCTTTTCACCTCCCATGACCATCAGTTCGTACAGACAACCGCAAACCGCATTATGGAAATTCTTCCAAACGGTACTATGATTGATAAGATCACTACTTATGATGAGTATCTTGCCAGTGATGAAATGGCTAAGAAGCGTCACGTATTCCAGATCACCGAAGAAGACGCACAGGACAACTAAGTTCTGTATTTTTATGCAAATAATTTTTCTTTATAAAAAGCTCCTCTTTATCAGATTTGATCCGATAAAGAGGAGCTTTTATAATAAGTCGCCATTATTTTCTTAGCGTTCTTACTTTTTGCTGTTTCCTGCAAATCCCGTTATTTTAATGAAATCAGACGGATAATAATAAGTTACGTTTCCCTTCTTAGTCGTCAGAACTCCTGTATAAGATCTGCCAGCTGAACTCTGAGGAATCAGCATGAAATGATATTTAACGCTTCCATTAGTGGTAATATATTTACGCTTGTAGGAAGCGACACGCTTCTTATTCGTATAGCGTCTGCATAAATTATAACTGGACTTAAAGGTATAGGTCTCATAAGTTGCAGCATTCAGTCTACGGTTTATGGATGCACCCTTCTTCGCAGCAACAATAAGGGGTAACGTAGAAATATTACTTTCCGTTCTCGTCATCTTAATCCACTGACCCTTCTCGATCGTTTTGGTAGCCTTCAATGGACTATGCTTTTTACTCTGGCGAACTGCTGTTAGCTTACTCTTTGTATTGGTGGTATTAACCTTCACACTAAGCTTAGCAGAGCCAGATGTTACTTTAATACATGCAATCATTCCCTGATTAGAGGAACTGGTACTCTTTATATAAGTAGTATTCGTAATTTCACCGGAATCTGTGCGGGCATTCTTCATAGCCACCGCTTCTCCGCCATATGCATACACAACATCATATCTGGTTCCGGCGCTCTGTGGCTGAATCCGGTAGGTATAATTGGTAATCCGGTTCCCCTGAATGTCAGTATTCATCAGGTGGAGACACTTCCCTGACTTAATAGTAATTGGCGTAAATGCCTTAGTTGCCGCTGATACAGGCAATGCACACATCATCGTTATAGCCGTAGCCGCAAGCCCGATCAACAATTTCTTAAATCTCTTCCCTTCTCTCATAAATCCTCCTTGCTGCCCCTTCCTATAATGGGCTAATTATAATAAATTTCTGTTAGTTTCAGCTTCCCAACCCCTTATCAGAAGCATTTTATATTTATATATAGTATAACATATTGATTTTTTCTTTTGTAAAGCTTGTTTTCTCATTAAGAAAGAGGTTGCAACCTATCATTCTCCCTGGTCAGCCGTAATCTCTGCCAGCTTGCCCCCCGTTACCTTCAGTAAATCCTCTACCGGTACCTTTAAGGTCAGACCAATTCTGCCTCCACTTACGTAAATCTCCTGAAAATCTCCCGCAGAAACATCAAATACAGTCGGAAATGGTTTCTTCATTCCAATCGGACTGCAACCGCCTCTCACATAACCTGTAATTTTCGTAATGTCTTTCACATGAATCATGTCCACTGCTTTCTCTCCCACTGCTTTAGCAGCCGCTTTTCGATCCACTTCTTTCTCAATAGGGACTACAAAAACATAATAACCACCGCTCTTCCCTTCCATCACAAGTGTCTTAAAAGACTGCTCATAGGGTGCTCCTGTAATGTCAGCACAATGGATTCCATCAACAAACTCATCGCACTCATAAGCGATTGTCTCATATTTTACTTTCTGCCTGTCAAGCATTCTCATTGCATTTGTCTTTGCTTCTTTAGCCATTTTGGGTCATCCTCCTGTAATGTATTGGCATAGTAAAGTTTTACCATAGAATCTCTTTTTCGTCAATGAAATCTGGCTAGCTGATTTTTGCTAATTTAATCGTAGTCATACTTACATATGCACATAAAAAATAGCCGTCCTAATCTTTTGCGAGATCAACGGCTATTTTTTAGCTAATTATTTCGCTGGGTTGGGTGAAGTGCAGTCACCTTCCAACTCCCTTGTTAAATATATTATATGTCACGCTGAAACATTTGTCAATTTTCTTTTTTGTAGAAGCAGTTGTACATTTCATGCTGTTTTGCAAGAAATCCCGATAATAACAAAAGTACCGTAAACCCTTGAGTTTACGGCACTTTCAACGCTTTTACAATTTATATGATCAGAACTTACCAGCCTTAGCAGCTTCCTCAACGGAAACAGCTACAGCAACAGTAGCACCAACCATCGGGTTGTTA
>CAKRRG010000108.1 GCA_934394545.1 uncultured Blautia sp. | reverse complement strand
CAGAAGAGAGTTTTTGATAAAATTGGCTTTGGCCAAATCAACTGGCTGACAAGTCCGGAAGGACATAACACCGGTGGATGGGGAATGTATCTGACTGCACCACAGATTTCCACATTGGCACAGCTTCTGCTTCAGAAGGGAAACTGGAACGGCGAACAGCTTGTTCCGGCCTGGTGGATTGAAGAAATGGGAAAAATGAGAGTAGAAATTCCGGGAGATGAAAAGAAAGCACTGACACACTATGCTTATCATATAAAAGCAGGAAAAGAAATTTTTGCAGCTGAAGGTGCATTTGGCCAGTATCTGATCTGTTTCCGCGATCTTCCGGTGGCAATCGGAATTACAGCTGGTGCACGGGAATATCTTGCAGCAGATATTTGCTTGAAGTATATAAAGGAAGCAGTTTTGGAGCCATGCAAAGAGGAACAATTGGAGACAGCAGAGAAAGCACTTCGGGCTAAGATAAGCAGCCTGTCACTCGTTCAGCCGGAGGGGGCATATCGAACTGCACGAAAAGAAGCTGTCAAATTGTTTGACAGAAAGATTCTTTTTACAGAAAATCCGCGAAAGATCGAGAGTGCAGTGATTACGAAAGAGGGCTATCAAGTAAAAATTGAAGCAATCATAAATGGTGAACAGAAAGTACTTTATGCTGGCTACAAAGCATGGAAACGCAATGATCTTTATTCAGAGGATTTTACAAAAAGATATCACAGTGTGGCTTATGCCATGGATAAAGAAGCATTGTATCTGTCTGTAGGACTTATAAATACTTCTTATAAAGAAGAATATTGCTTATGGGTAAATTCAGAAGATAAGGTTATTGCAACCTGGCGCCCTAATGTAACTTACCTTCCTGAGGAACCAGACATGGTCTGGAAATTTACCGGAACTTTTGAATAAAAAAGATACAGATCTGCAGTAATTACTGTGGGTCTGTATCTTTTTTGTAAATCCTGGTTTTTATAGTAGTGGATTTTGGAAAAGGGAATCAACTTCGTGGTGTTGAAAGCTTTTGAGTCAGGGGATGTTCCCGGTAGTACATTCTGGTGAAGTTCAAAAACTTCTGCATATCACCGCTGATGTATTTTCCCTTTTTCCAAATCATTCCAATCTTTATGTGTATGGGGGAGCTAAGTGGAATCCCAGTGATACCGAAGGAGACAAATTTATCAATCATGCTTGAGTAGAGGAAGCAGCTGTATTTACAGGTTTTTACAAACTGAAGTGTGGTATGAATCTGGCTGCTGCGCATGACTATGTTAGGGGTGTAGCCTTCCATTTCAAAGCGTGTTTTAATAAGCTGGTTCTGCACAGAATCAGCATTGAAAAAAATCAAGGATTCTTTTGACATTTCTTTGATCGTAACCACTTCTTTGTCTGCCAGTGGATGATCATTGCTTACACAGAAAACAATCTGGTCGTTGGCCAGAACAGCGTTATGGAATTTGTCAATATTATACTGTTCCATATTTACCAGTGCCAGATCAAGCGTATCGTTCTGGACCAGATTACAGGCACGGACAGACCCATATTCCTCCAGTACAACGGCTATATTCGGATATTCCTGATGAAAGGCTATAAGAAGCTCTGGGAAAAATACGGTGCTAAGCATAGGCGGGATTCCAATACGGAGAGGTGGTTTTACTCTTGCCATGCTGGAATAGTCTGCCTGAAGTTCGTTGCAATATTGAAGAATGTAAGTTGCTTTTTCGTAAAGTTCCTCACCTTCCTGGGTCAGAATCAGCTGGTTTCCTTTTCGATAGAAAAGGCTGATACCAAATTCAATTTCCAGATCACGGATTGCCACGGACACGGTGGGTTGGGTGACATATAATTCTTCAGCTGCCTTGGTGATGCTGTGGCAGCGGCTTGCCGTACAGAAGTAGCGTAATTGGTTGAGCGTCATAATATAAGTACCCCTAATTCTAATTCGTTTTTTCTTAAAAAATACCACATACCTTTATAAAATTCAATATCATATGGCAATATTGCACAAAAAACATTTCCCAAAAATGAGATTATAAAAAATATTTATGGGGACATACAGTCCATTAATTTGTTTTTTTACATGTGCAAAGGTTATAATAAACTCATCAAAGGAAACGTGCACGGCCGGTACCTTTCAAGAGAGATTAATACAAAGAAAAAGAAGTGAAAGGAGATTTACAAATGTCTCAACAAACAATCACACTGCTGTTTCTTGTGTTTACGATCATTAGTTTCATCCTTGAAAAAATTCCACTTGGACTTACTGCTTCAATCTGTGCGATTGGATTGACACTCACCGGAGTTTTGGATGCATCTACAACGTTTTCACAGTATGTAAACAGCAACGTAATCCTTTGTGTCGGCATGTTTGTAGTCGGCCAGGCATTATTTGAAACAGGAATGGCAAATAAAATTGGAGGTCTGGTTACCAGATTTGCCAGAACAGAAAGAACACTGATCATTGCAATCATGGTGATCGTTGGAACTATGTCTGGATTCTTATCCAATACAGGTACAGCAGCAGTTCTGATTCCTGTGGTCTGTGGAATCGCCGATGAATCCGGATATTCAAGAAGCCGCCTTCTGATGCCACTGGTATTTGCAGCAGCACTTGGCGGAAATCTTTCTATCATCGGTGCACCTGGAAACCTGATGGGGGTAAATGCACTTCAGGAAATGGGGCTTTCCACAAGCTTCTTCATGTATGCACCAGTTGGAGTTCCAATGTTAATATTGGGAATCCTCTACTTCGTATTTATCGGATACAGATTTCTTCCAGATGGAAAGGGGGCAGCAGGGGTAGCAATTGAAGATCAGAAAGATTTCAGCAGTGTTCCGAAATGGAAACAGACCGTATCTCTGGTGGTTCTGATACTTGTAATCCTTGCAATGATTTTCGAGGAAATGATCGGAATCAGTATTCAGCTTTCCGCCTGTATCGGAGCAATTGTTCTGGTGCTGACAGGTGTTCTTTCAGAAAAAGAAGCTTTGGCTTCCATCGATTTGAAAGTAGTATTACTGTTCGGTGGTTCTCTTGCACTGGCAAAAGCTCTGGATACAACCGGTGCTGGTGAGCTGATTGCAGACAAGCTTGTTGGACTTCTGGGGGCAGAGCCGAATCCGGTAATCCTTCTTCTGGTAATCTTCATTGTAACCTGTGCACTGACAAACTTTATGTCAAACACAGCCACAACTGCACTGATGATTCCAATTGCCGTTTCCCTGGCAAACAATCTTGGAGCAGATCCAAGAGCCGTTGTTATCGCAACCGTAATCGCAGGTTCCTGTGCATATGCAACACCCATTGGAATGCCTGCAAATACTATGGTAGTAGGTCTTGGAGGATATAAATTCAAGGATTACGTAAAATCTGGTTTACCGTTGATTCTGGTATCCTTTGCAATCTGTATGATTCTGCTGCCCATTCTTTTCCCATTCTATCCCTAGAGCATGTTTGAAAAAGGCTTTCTGCAAGATGTGCGTCACAATTTGTGGGAGATTTCGCCCGGATGAGGGCGCCGTAGCGGGCTACGGCAACCGAATTCGGGTGAAATCTCCCGCAAAGTGGGGCGTGCAGATTGCGGGAATGATTTTTCAAACAGGCTCTAAGGAGTGAGAAGAAAAACAATACGATATAAAGCGGTAAATCACTGCTTTAGATAAATAACCAAAAATAAAATGCCAAACCATTTAATAATCAGGAGGTAAATCATGACTAAGGAAAATGGAGTTAAAGTATTAACAGACATGGTGGCAGACTTTGTTGCCCACATTGGAAAAAAATTACCAGACGACGTAGTAGCAAAACTGGAAGAGCTTGGCTCCCAGGAAAGCGCAGCGCTTCCAAAAGTACTTTATGAGACAATGACAAAGAATCAGGGACTGGCTGTAGAACTGAACCGTCCAAGCTGTCAGGATACAGGAGTTCTTCAGTTCTGGCTGAAATGCGGAACTAATTTCCCATATATCAATGAGCTGGAAGCTCTTCTGAAAGAAGCAGTTGTACAGGCTACTTTCGCAGCACCATTAAGACATAACTCTGTAGAAACCTTCGACGAGTACAACACCAAGAGAAACGTTGGAAAAGGAACTCCGACTGTATGGTGGGATATCGTTCCAAACAGCGACAAATGTGAAATCTATGCATACATGGCAGGTGGCGGATGCACCCTTCCAGGAAAAGCTATGGTACTTATGCCAGGCGCAGGATATGAAGGTGTTACCGATTTCGTTCTTGATCAGATGACAACCTACGGACTGAATGCATGTCCTCCGCTTCTTGTAGGTGTAGGTGTAGGAACATCTGTAGAGACAGCAGCCCTCAACTCCAAGAAAGCACTTATGCGCCCGATCGGTTCTCACAATGACAATGCAAATGCAGCAAAAATGGAGAAGCTTCTGGAAGACGGAATCAATGCAATCGGCCTTGGACCGCAGGGAATGGGCGGAAAATATTCTGTAATGGGTGTTAATATCGAGAATACAGCCCGTCATCCATCTACAATCGGTGTAGCAGTAAATGTAGGCTGCTGGTCACACCGCCGCGGTCACCTGATCGTAAATTCTGACCTTACAGTAACCTGTGATACACATTCCACATGGAAATTCAACGCATAATCGGAGGGAAAAATCATGATCGAAATCAGAGGAGATAAAAAAGTTCTTATTACACCAGTCAGTGCAGAAGACCTGGCTGACATCAAAATCGGCGATATCGTATGGCTGGACGGAGATCTGATGACCTGCCGTGACGTGGCACACCGCCGTCTGGTTGAGTACGGAAGAGAGCTTCCATATGACATCAAGGACAAAGCTATTTTCCATGCTGGCCCTATCGTTCGTAAGATCGAGGGAACAGAGGATGACTACGAAATGGTTTCCGTTGGACCGACAACCTCCATGCGTATGGAAAAATTTGAGTATGAATTTACCAAGCTTACCGGGGTAAGAGTGATCGTTGGAAAAGGTGGAATGGGTCCGAACACAGAGCGTGCATGCAAAGAGTTTGGAGCAATCCACTGTGTATTCCCAGCTGGCTGTGCAGTAGTAGCGGCTACGGAGGTTGAGAAGATCGCGGAGCATCACTGGGACGAGCTTGGAATGCCAGAGACCTTATGGTGCAATAAAGTAAAAGAGTTTGGCCCGCTGATCGTATCCATTGATGCACAGGGACGCAACCTGTTCGAGGAGAACAAGGTTATCTTCAATGAGCGAAAAGAAGCCGCTAAACAGGCAATTTATCCAGAAGTTAAGTTTATCAAATAAGGAGGATCCAAACAATGCCAATGACAGCCCCTGGAAAATTTGACAGCAATGGCGCATGGGACGGATTTCGTGGTGAAATCTGGCAGGAAGAGATCAATGTACGCGATTTTATCCAGAAAAACTATACTCCATATGATGGAAACGAATCATTTCTGGCTGATCCTACAGAGCGTACTCAGAAGTTATGGAATCATGTCCAGAAGCTTCAGAAAGAAGAACGTGAAAAAGGCGGCGTTCTGGAATGTGAAACAGAAGTTGTTTCCGGACTTACCGCATATGGACCTGGCTACATCAGCGAGGATATGAAGGAACTGGAGCAGATCGTAGGTCTGCAGACAGACAAACCACTGAAACGTGCATTTATGCCTTACGGTGGTATCCGTATGGCAGTTCAGGCAGCTGAAACTTACGGATATGAGATCAATCCGGAACTGAAGAAAATTTTTACAACCTATGTAACTACCCACAATGACGCTGTTTTTGGCGCGTATACTCCTGAGATGCGTCTTGCAAGAAAAACACACGTTGTCACCGGTCTGCCGGATACTTATGGCCGTGGACGTATTGTTGGTGACTACCGCCGTGTAGCTCTTTACGGAATTGACCGTCTCATTGAGGCGAAAAAGGTGGCTCATTACCGCGCTGGCTGTGGAAACATGTACGATGATGTGATCCGTATGCGTGAAGAGATCAGCCAGCAGCTGAGAGCTCTTAATGGAATGAAAGAGATGGCAAAGGTTTACGGATATGATATCTCCAAACCTGCAAGAAACGCCAAAGAGGCAGTTCAGTGGCTGTACTTCGGCTATCTGGCAGCTGTTAAGACTCAGAACGGTGCCGCAATGAGTGTTGGACGTATCTCTACTTTCCTTGATATTTATATTCAGCGTGACCTTCAGAACGGTACCCTTACCGAATCTGAGGCACAGGAACTGATCGACCATATGACCATGAAATTCCGTCTGGTAAAATTTGCCCGTATTCCGGAATACAATCAGCTGTTTTCCGGAGATCCTACCTGGGTTACTCTGGAAGTGGGCGGCACAAGCCTGGATGGAAGACATATGGTTACAAAGACAGACTACCGTTTCCTTCATACTCTGGAAAACATGGGACCAAGTCCGGAGCCGAACCTGACTGTTCTTTACAGCCCGAATCTTCCAACTGCATTCAAGAAATATGCAGCTAAGATTTCCATCGACACCAGCTCCATCCAGTATGAGAACGATGAGGTTATGAAACCGGAGTGGGGAGATGATTACTCCATCTGCTGCTGCGTTTCCGCAACAAAAACAGGAAAAGAGATTCAGCTGTTTGGTGCACGTGCAAACCTTGCAAAGACTTTGCTCTATGCGTTCAACGGTGGTTTTGATGA
>CAKRRG010000107.1 GCA_934394545.1 uncultured Blautia sp. | reverse complement strand
TTCCTCCAGGTGAAACTGCTCCATCAATTCATGAAAAAGCTTGATCCGAAACTGTGGATAAAAATTCCGGTAAAAGCTTACCATATCTCTGGCTGTATAATTTGCCGGAAAATAACTGTCATCTGAAATATAGAAAAACAGTTTCTTAGCATCTTCATTCTCATATACCGGCATTCCATCGATCTGGATTTCTCCCTCATCCGGTTTCATAATTCCTGCCATCATGCGAAGCAGGGTACTTTTCCCGGCACCATTACTGCCCACAAGTCCGAACACCTCACAGTCCCCGATGTCCAGAGTTGCTTTATTTACTGCTTTGACAGGACCAAACGCCTTGCTGCAGTCTTTGACTTCTATCATGGCTTCTCCTCCTTGTAGCTTTCCCTGATAATATAAATCAGCTCCTCCTCATTCATTCCCATGGCTTTCCCCTTCCGGATCAGAGCCTTTAGTTCCTTCGTGTAAGAAGCTATACTAAGCTTTCGCACATCTTCGTTATCTGCAATGAAATTCCCTTTTCCCTTAACCGGGTAGATCAGTCCTTCCTGTTCCAATTGCATATAAGCTCGCTGGATAGTATTGGGGTTAATGGATAGCTCCACTGCCAGCTGCCGTACTGAGGGCATCCGGGAACCGGGCTCCAGGGCACCGTTTAAGATCAGGTTCCGAAATTTCTCCTCCACCTGCTCATACAGAGGTCTTCTGTCCTGATAATCCAAAACGATCATAAGCGGTCTGCCTCCTCTCTAAGTGTATTAATACGTTTAATACAGTTAAGATAGCATACCTGTCCTCTGAATACAAGAGGTATAATTCTTAAATATTTATAAACAAAAAAGACCCTTCCACAGTTTTTCCGTGTAAAGCGTTCAATACACGGACTTCTGTAAAAAAGTCTTTTCAACTTACTTGATTCGGGTCAGCAGGGGACTTACTTGCTTCGGTTAAATCAGTCTTGTTCTGCCCCGTTTCTGATAATCCTTATAAGATTTCCAGATTCCAAATACTCCAAGAAAAACAAGAAACACATTTAAAGTGATTACGGAAGCAGCTCCTGTATGCTCCAGCATATATAACATTACATCACTGACCAGCAGGCTCCAGACATTTGCTCCCATATGAAGGAACACGCTGGCAAACAGGTTCCCGCTCCACTCCAGGACCAGCGCAAAAAGCAATCCCATAATAGCAGCATACACTCCCTGCAGGAGATTCATATGATAAATTCCAAAGGCCAGCCCGGACAAGAAGGCAGCTGTGAACACGCGCATGTTATCTCGCATACGCAGGTAAACCATCCAGCGGAAAATAACCTCCTCTGCAAAGGGTGCTACGATTCCCATCCAGAAGATCAGGCTCCAGATACTTTTCCCTTGAGAAACCAAAGACTGCGTTTCCTGATAGGCTTCCGGATTTAAGTACTGCTGGAAAAGCCCCACAAGAAGATTTCCATACTGACCAAGAAACGCTCCGGTTATAAGAAATCCCAAAATCTTATAAAAGTGAAGAGGACTGCCTGATGCAGACAACTTAATAGAAGCAGCATTTATAGGAACAGGATTTATAGCAGCATTTAATATTCCGCCCTCCTGCCTTCTAAAAAAATCTCCCCGATATAACAGCATACAGGGAAGCGCTGCCAAAATTCCGGTCAGTCCTGTAAGCATGAGAACTTGTTGGTAATAAGCACTCATATCTGCGCCTGTTCGCTGCACCAGAAGATAGACGCCCAGATAAGATATGATCTGGGAAATCCCAAAGTGGATTCCAACCGGATACAGCCACTTCCATACCATGGCAATCCGTCTTTGTTTTCTCCTGGGGCTTAGGCGAAAAAATCCAGAATCTCCTCTGTAGAATCTACGATTTTTAGCGGATGGGAATTCTCCAGTTCCTCTCTGGTTCCGTATCCATACGATACAGCAATACACTCAATTCCTGCTCTTCGTGCCCCAAATACATCGTGCTCTTTGTCACCCACCATGATAACCTGATCTCTGTGTTCAGAAATTCCCAGTCGTTTCAAGGCTTCTTCGATTACCTCTGTCTTATTTGTCCTCTGGCCATCTGGCTCACTTCCTACCATTTCATCAAAATAAGAGTCGATATGAAAATATTCTGCCACGATTTTCACGAAATTCTCTGGCTTAGAAGAAGCAATTGCCAGCTTGTATCCTCTCTTTTTCAGACCGGAAAGCATTTCCTCAATTCCAGGATAAAGTTCATTCTCATAGACTCCTATGGGTGCATATCTCTCTCTGTAAATTTCTACAGCTTCTCTGGCTGTTTTCTCATCAATTCCTGCATATTCCTGAAACTGCTCCAGAAGAGGCGGTCCTACGAAAACACGCAGCTTCTGAAGATCCGGCTCTGGTCTTCCGATTCTCTCCAGAGCGTATTGTACGGACTTGGTAATTCCCTCACCTGAGTCCGTAAGAGTTCCGTCCAGATCAAATAAAATGGCTTTATACATTTGTTTTTTTGCCTCCTGTATGGTCGTGATGTTGGGGGCAAAAGTTTTTTGACCCCTTTGATTCGGTTAATTATAGCATTATTTTTTTATATCGTCCAGATAACAAAATTCCCATACTGGCATTGAGATAAGCATTTTTCCATCTGCCAATGCAATTAACTCTACAACATTATTCTTCTCCGTAACCGGCTGCTCCAGAACAAGTGTGTCTCCTTCCAGATACCAGCTGCTCTCTTCTTGATTTAAACGCACAGACAGAATCGTAACATCTTGTTTCTCTTTCGTATTTACAATCTTAATCTTCGGATATTCCCCCTCCGGGATTGCGCATTCATGTTGAAAATATATTGTTTTGTTACTATATTCTTTCTCTGCTTGTGTTTTTTCAAAATATTCATCATTATTGTTATAGTATTGAAGTTCAGGTGATAGCTTTGCCATACCGATAGCGGTACATACTGTACCAAGGGCGGTAAACCTGTTTTTCCTGTTATCATTTGCATCCCTTACCTTCTCTTTCTTACTTGTCTTCTGCTTTATTTTCTTCTTTCCCTTTTGCTTCCTCTCTCTCTTCTCCGGCTTTCCTTCTTCTCTCTTTGGTTCTTCCTTCCTCACCTCTGGCTTTCCTTCTTCTCTCTTTGGTTCTTCCTTCCTCACCTCCGGCTTTCCTTCTTCCCTCTTTGGTTCTTCCTTCCTCACCTCCGGCTTTTCTTCTTCCCTCTTTGGTTCTTCCTTCCTCACCTCTGGTTTTCCTTCTTCCCTCTTTGGTTCTTCCTTCCTCACCTCCAGCTTTTCTTTCTCCCCCTTCGGTTCTTCCTTCACCTCTGGCTTTTCTGCGTTTTCCTCTGGCTCTTCCTCTCTCACTTCTGGCTTTTCTGCGTTTTCCTCCGGCTCTTCCTCCCTCACTTCTGGCTTTTCTACGTTTTCCTCCGGCTCTTCCTCCCAGTTATCAAAGATCTCCTCCCCGGCTCCAATATCAATATCAAATCCCCCAAATTCCCCGGCATATCCTTGTCTGCAGCTGCCGCACAACACCCCTGCTGCTATAGCTCCCATTACCCACCTTCGTCCGTTTTTCATTTTTCTTCACCCTCCAGATGATTCATTTTCTCCTCCCAAAGCTTCACACTTTCACAAGCGTCCTTTCCGGCGCCACTGCTTTTATATAATGCCAGAAGTCTCCTGGCTGAACGTTTCTGTCCTCTCCTTAAGAGAAACAGCCCATATTTTCCATATCCTTCCGGATAATCCGGTGCGTATAAAAGCAATTGCTCATAATAGACTGCTGCCCGCTCCCACTCCTGTGAAAGTTCTGCATTCGCCGCCAGAAGCAAGAGCAATTTTCTCTGTTCGTCATCTCCTTTATATTCCTTCTGCATTTTTTGTAAACCTGCTTCCACCTGCTCCAGTTTCGCAGGACTGCCTTTCCTTTGTTCCCACTGTTCTTCCTTTGCCAGTTCATAATACCCTTCTGTTACCTCTGTCAATACACTTTGGAAAGTAACCCTGCTCTCCTGACCTGCCATCAGCATGCCTGCCGCCAACAAAACTCCCGCAGTTCCAACTGCTATCCCTATATTTTTCCTTGTCTGCCCTTTTCTTTTTCCTATATCGGAAAGCATCTTTCTCGCCTGGGAAGCACTTTGAAATCTTCTCTTTTCCTGAGGCTGAATACATTTATAAATAAACCGGCCAAGACCGGGAACCTTCCACAAAACCAAAGGCCATCTCTTTCCCACCAGAGCCTGCATCGTCTTTCCCAGAGCATACAGATCACTGGCATTATTTACGATTCCTTCATATTGCTCCGGAGCTGCGAAGCCTTCCGTTCCCATACATACCTGTCTGAAATCTCCGAACCCAAACACTGCACTGCCAAAATCAACCAGATACAATTTTCCAGACTCTGAAAGCATAAGATTGTCCGGCTTCAGATCCCCATAATAAACAGGAGGCTTTTGCTTATGAAGATATTCCAGCACCTGGAGAATGGTATCACCATAAAAAAGAAGCTCCTCAGCTGAAAATTTGTATCCCTCCTCACACAGCTGTCCCAAAGACTTTCCACGAATATATTCCATCACCAGATAGCAGTTCTCTTCATTTTCCACGTAGTCCACCATACGCGGGATAGATGGATGCTCCAAAAGACGCAGGAGCCTGGCCTCCCTTTTTTTCCTGATAGGCAGTTCCTTCACTGCCCAGTAATTTCCCAGTTCCATATCTCTTGCAAGGTATAGATGCCCCTCACCTCCTGAACCGACTTGTTCCAGAACACAGTAGCGCATTTTTAAGATCATTCCTGTAAGATTGATAACAACCACCTCTTTTTCTGCACAAAAACAAAACCCTTTAGCGGTAACAATAAATAGTGAATGCAGCCGATGAAGCTCGGCTAATAAGAAATAAAAATTACGATGATGAAAACCTGCTTAAAGCAGGGCTTTTAAGAAAATATTCAGAATTATAACTATAACAAAAAACAGCCAATGGTAATCTGCAGACCGCCAGAAACAGTCTGCAGATTGGTTATTTTATTACATTTTATCCGGTGCTTCAAATCCAAGCAGATCAATGCTTGTCTCAAGGACTCTCTTAGTCAGCTGCAAAAGACGGATGTAAGATTCCTTCTGCGCCTGGTTCTCCTCACTGAGAATCTTGGTCTCATGATAGAAGCTATTGAATGCATTGGAAACCTCATAAATATATGCACAGATTTTGTGTGGAGCTTTCTCCTCGAATGCACTCTCGATCATGCTTCCAAATCCACTAAGCTGAAGCATCAGGTTCTTCTCGCTTCCGTTAGAGGCCGGAAGGATTTCACCTGCTTCAAGGCTGCCGCCAGCTTCCATATAACGGTTCAGAATAGACTTGATACGAACGATTGTATAAAGAATATACGGACCTGTATTTCCTTCAAAAGAAGTAAAGCGGTCTACATCAAAAATATAGTCCTTGGTAGCCTGATTGGAAAGATCGCCATATTTGATTGCTGCAAGCCCTACGATCTTAGCAGTATCTCTGGCGTCCTTATCGCGAACACTTCTGTTCTCCACAATCTTAGTGAACATTTCCTCATCAATGTCAGCAATCAGGTTCTCCAGACGCATAACACCGCCCTCTCTTGTCTTAAACGGCTTGCCATCTTTTCCATTCATGGTACCGAATCCAAGGAAAGAAAGCTTGGTATCCTCTTCTACAAGGCCTGTCTTTCTTGCACAACGGAATACCTGAATGAAGTGAAGCTCCTGACGCTTATCAACAACATACAGAATCTCGTCCGGATGGAACAGCTTCATACGTTCTACAATAGTGGCAAGATCTGTAGTGGTATAAAGGGAAGCTCCGTCAGACTTCAGAAGCATACATGGCGGAATCTCTTTCGTATCGGTCTCTTCCTTCACATCTACTACAAGAGCACCCTGATCCTCATATGCAAAGCCTTTCTCTTTCATCATCTCTACCATGTCCGGAATGTATGGCTGAGCGTCAGATTCCTTTTTCCACAGGTCAAAGGATACATTCAGATTCGCATAGTTTCTCTTAAGGTCTGTAACAGAAACACTCATAATATGGTTCCAAAGAGCCATGTACCCAGGTTTACCCTGCTGAAGCAGATGGGTTGCCTCCAGTGCTTCCTGACGGTATGCCTCATCCTCTTTGGATTTGCCGCTTGCACACGGATAAATCTCCTCAAGTTCACTGATGGTAAAAGGTGCTTCTGTCGGATAATCTCCTGTATAGCTGTCATCAAAATATACCAGTTCCGGCTGTCTGTGCTTCAGCTCTGTAATGATCAGTCCCATCTGAAGTCCCCAGTCACCAAGATGAACATCACCGATTACCTTATGACCTACGAAACGGCCGATTCTCTTAATACTTTCGCCAATGATTGCAGAACGAAGATGACCTACATGAAGAGGCTTGGCAACGTTCGGTCCGCCGTAATCGATCACAATGGTC
The DNA here is from genome assembly GCA_934394545.1 of uncultured Blautia sp. GTDB lineage: Bacteria > Bacillota > Clostridia > Lachnospirales > Lachnospiraceae > Blautia_A. The sequence continues at coordinate 323 of CAKRRG010000107.1, read as the reverse complement.
TTCGGCTCTTTGGCTGTATCTGCACCAAGCTTCTCATCCTTCTCCATCTCTTTCAGATAATCTGCAAGAAATTCCTCGCTGACTTTCAGATTGATAAATCCAGGCTTAACCATTTCTTTCATGGAAAATACCTTGGAGTCTGCCAGATTGCCAACAACATCGTCTGCGATCATAAACGGTGCTTTCTTATATGCCTTGGCACCTGCCATAGCACCATTGCACTGATATTCACAAAGGTCAGGACGATTGGAAACGCCTACTTTGCCATAGGATGAATCGTATCCTGCTTTTTCAAATGCAGCAGAAAGCTCTTCTGCCATGTA
>CAKRRG010000106.1 GCA_934394545.1 uncultured Blautia sp. | reverse complement strand
ACAGTTTGCAGTAAAATATTTTGCATTTCGGAAAAAGGTAAAATAATAGCATTCGTTTGACGAAGCATTAATAGAAAAAGTTCATTATCTGGGGAGCAATGACCTCAGATGATGGACTTTTTCTGACTTTAAAAGAAATTTAAATTTTTTTGTTACCATTCAGGCTTTTTTACGATATATAGTATGAGTAGGAAATTTCCTTTCGAAACACAAAACGAGGAGGACAACCCGTAAATGAAAGACAATGAGATCATATCTTTGTTTGAGATAAGGGATGAACGTGCGATTAAAGCATTGAGCGACAAGTATCATCCGTACTGTTACAAGATTGCCTGGAATCTGCTTACAAATAAAGAAGATTCGGAAGAATGCCTGAATGATACCTGGTTTTCGGTCTGGTCGCTGATTCCGCCGAAGAAGCCTTCCGTGTTATCATATTTTTGTGGCAGGATCACGAGAAACTTAAGCATTGACCGCCTGCGCAAAAAATATGCCAACAGGCGCCCGGATTTGCACATGGCAGATGTCCTGGGAGAAATGGATCAGTTAAGTGTTACTTATACTATTGAGGATCAGCTGGCGGAGAAAGAACTGCTGGAGATCATCAATGATTTTCTTGGAAAAATGAACGCAGAGGACAGAGATATTTTTGTGAGGAGGTACTGGTTTTTTGATTCCGTTTCAGCGATTGCGCGAAGGCATGCGATGTCTGTCGGAAGTGTGAAAATGAACCTGTATCGGAGTAGGAAAAAGTTGTTGAATATCTTAAAAAAGGAAGGAAAACACTTATGAAGAAATTCGATTTTTCAAAAGGATTTGGCAATATTGATCCGAAGTATATCAGTGAATCAGAGGGAGAATGGAAAGGTAAGAAAAATGTCTGGATAGCATCATTTTGGAGCAAACTGGCGGCTGCCTGTGTGATCCTGGCTTTGATTTCAACGGTTTTATCGAATCCGAAAGTACAGGCTGCGATTAAAAATCTTGCTTTATCCATAGGAGAAACTCTGGGATTTCAAAAGGAAATTGAGCCATATACGGAAGCTTTAAACATTTCCCAGACGGATCATGGGATTACTGCAGACATAAAAGAAGTTGTTCTGGATGAGGGTGTTTTGCTGTTCAGGGTGCATGCAGAAATTGATAATTCCAAAAAGAATGAGCAGGAGAAATCTGCGAAGATTTCATCTTTTAAGAATACGGGAATCACACTTGATATGGGTAAAACCACAGTAAACGGACAGAAACTGGATGAATATATGAATGCGGAGTATTCTCCTTATGCTGTAGATGATTTATTAGACGCAGATGCTGACAACGATGAAAAAGAATATGACCGTGTACAGGAGTACCGCTTTCATGCACCGACAGATATCGGAGAAAATCCGGAAGTGCATCTTGTACTCAATGCGTTTGACTATGATGACTGGGAAAAATCCGTGGCAGAATTTACATTTGATTTCAATATTTCGCGTGAGAAAATCCTGAAGCAGACAACGAATAAAGAACTGGAAAATATTTCTGTCCAGACAGAAGAAGGTACGGTGACACTGAAAGATATTTTCCTGAACAGGTTACAGAGCAGTATCTTGGCAGACGTGCCGGAAAAATTGTTCCAGAAGTATGAAGTTGAGTTGCGTGGAACGGACAGCAAAGGAAATAAAGTGCGGTATGAGCTGAAGGATGATGCAGAAACGGAAGCCATAAGTCGTAACTGGAAATTCAAGACAGATTTCTGGAGAACTTATGGAAGTGCAGGAGATGATGAAAGACCGGAGATTCCCAATCCTGACAGCGAATACCTGGAATTACAGCTTTATCTGAAATCCGATGATATAATAGAAAACAATGTTATTAAAAGGTACGATTTAGATGACGACACCTATGCCGAAGAAGAAGGCAAAGTCTATGATGCAGCAGATGATTCTGAATGGAAAGCTGTTGGAGAGAAGATACGGATCAATATCAAATGAAAGAAAGTAAGGAGGAACTGAGTGATGAAGAAAATATGGATTGCATTGATTGGAGTAGGGGAACTGTTAATATTCAGTGGAGTAGTCCTGGGATATTATCATCCGGTTGCAGGAAGTATCTTTGAAATAATTGGAGGGCTGTTGAACCTTTGCTTCTTTATACTGCTGCTGGTATATGTTAAGAAGAATAAAAAGAAATAAGAGTTCACAGGCATTTTTGAAATACAGATGCACAGATTAAAAAGGGATACTGTAGAAAAATAGAGTTTGTCAGTGGGAAGGAGCGAACAGATGAAAAAGATGATCATATTTGCCTTAACTATGGCTATATCCGTAACAACACCAATCCAGACGATGGCGGAAAGTGTTACACAGACTGGCACAGAAATGCAGGCTTCGGAACAGAATATTGAGCAGATCATTGATGAGATTACTTCTGAACCGCATCCGATAAATTCTGATGCGATCCAGAATGTAAAGGAATACATCATCAAATATTTTGATGCCCTGGGATATGATGAGATAGAATGTCAGAAGTTTGAATATAACGATGAAAACAATGAGAATGCAATACGCCGTTCCTCACAGGCGGATGTATTTCTGGCATCAACAGCCGAAAATGCAACTATTGACGGCGCTGGTGAAAACATTATTGTGACAAAAAAGTCATCCACGGATACGACGAAAAATCTGATCATAAGTGCCCATTATGACAGTGCAGAAGATTCTGTAGGAGCCAATGATAATGGTTCTGGAGTGGCAGCAGTGCTTGAACTGGCAAGGATTTTAAAAGATACAGAGATGCCTTATAATATAAAATTCATCCTGTTCTCAGGCGAAGAGAAATATATGCTGGGTTCGAGATGGTACGTTGGAAATCTGACTGAGGACGAACGAAAGCAGATCATCGGAGTAATAAATATTGATACCATCGCAGAAAAAAGTGATCTGGGTTATATGGCGATGATCGAAGGAAACAAACGACCAGATGATATAGAGTATGACGATGAGGGACTGAAAAAACTGGCCGAGTTAAATAAAAACAGCATGTCAGATTTATTTACATCCAGTGACAGATTCTACCTGACAATGGCAACCAACAGTGATCATTATCCATTTGCATTGGTGGATATCTCGGCAGTTTCTGTTGTTCAGGACTGGCAGGAGGGATTGAATGTGAATGACAGTTCTGATGTAAAAGAGAATATGGATATGCAGAGGATTGTGGAAGTGATTAATCAGGTTATGGAAGTGCTTCCTGAGATGCTATTAGATAATTAAAGGGTTAAAGGGATAAGATATCCATACATATAGACGTGAGATATAAAAAAAGCTATACTGTAGAAAAAGTACCAGAGGTGGCAGCAGGAATGAAGAATAAAATTTTGGTAATTGAGGATGACCGCGCAATTTCAGAATTGTTGTGCATGAACCTGGAAGCGGCAGGATATGAGACTGTGGCAGCTTATGATGGGGAAGAAGCCCAGCGTCTGCTCTTATGGCATGAGGATGCAGATCTGGCAGTAGTGGACATCATGCTGCCGGGAAAAGACGGGTTTGCACTGATGGAAGATTTTAGAACAACAGGTCTTCCAGTGATTTACCTGACCGCAAAGGATGATGTCGCTTCCAAGGTAAAAGGACTAAAATTGGGTGCAGAAGATTATATGGTAAAGCCCTTTGAGATGCTGGAACTTCTGGTACGTATTGAGAAGGTGCTGGAGAGGACCGGACGGGCCAGGAAAGTTCTGACGATCCGAAATATTATGGTGGATGTGCAAAGTCATCAGGTTTTAAAAGACGGAATTCCGGTTAATCTGAAACCAATGGAATATGACCTCTTTGTGCTGCTCCTCCAAAATAAAAACATTGCCCTCGGAAGGGAAGAAATGTTAAAACGGGTCTGGGGAGAAGACTACCTGGGGGAAAGCAGGACAGTAGATGTTCATATCGGACAGCTTAGAAAAAAACTGGAACTTTATGACGAGATCAAGACGATTCCGAAGCTTGGATACCGTCTGGAGGAATAGGTATGAAGCTGTGGAAAAGAACTGTACTTCTTATGCTGATTACTTTATTGTGCGCGCTGATTCCAGTTGGTGTACTAAGCATTTATGTCACAGGAAAACGAAGTTTAAATAATGCAGCTGAGACCTACGGAAGACAGTTGGAAAATGGGAAGACACTTCTGGAACAATTTTGGGATAACAGCAAATATGAGCAGATGTCAGAGACCGGAAAGAAAGCTTATATGGGATTTCAGTTTCAACAATGCTGTGGGACGGGCATGGCGTTGATCGATAAGAAAAGCAATGCGGCCATTGAAAATCTGACAGATTATGAAGTGGTTGGGATTGAAAATCTGGGCCTGAAGAATGAAAATGATCCATATGCTTACAAGATACAGAAATTGGGCAAGAAATACCTTCTTCTTCAAAAAGTAGCTTTATCTAAACCGGAAGGATACGAAGTCCTCTCTGTCCGGGAAGTCACAGGGCTTTTTGCAGAGCTGAGACAGACCGCTGTCTGGTTTGCGGGAATCTATCTGGCAGTGTTTCTGATCGCCGGTCTTTTTATCTACATGATGATGAAGAGGACTGTGGAACGGATGGAGAAACTGCAAGAGGTAGCGGAGAAACAGGAACTGCTCATGGGCGCGCTTTCCCATGAGATGAGAACACCGTTAACATCCATTATTGGTTATTCAGATACCCTGCGTCATGTAAAACTAAAGGATGAACAGAAGGATCGGGCACTGGAACATATCAACCGGGAGGGAAAACGTCTGGAAGCCCTTTCGGGGAAAATGCTGCAGCTGCTGGGACTTTATCAGAACCACGCCATACAGATGGAAATGACTCCGGCAGGTGAACTTTTAAAGAACGTTATTGATATGGAAAAGGAACAGGCCGAGAAGAAAAAGGTGCAGCTAAAAATGGAATACGAGACATTTTCCATGAAGATGGACCCTGCCTTGATGGAAAGCCTTCTGGTAAATCTGATCGACAATGCCCTAAAGGCCACGGAAGCCGGCGGAAGTATTCTGGTAAGGGCATATGAGAAATCCGGAAAAAAGATCTTTGAGGTATCTGATACCGGAATGGGGATTCCAGAGGAAGAACTGGAAAAGATCACAGATGCGTTTTATATGGTGGATAAGTCGCGAAGCCGTAAAGAAGGCGGCTCCGGGCTTGGACTGGCACTCTGTGTGAAGTTGGCAGAGATCCATGGCGGCTCCCTGAAGATTGAAAGTAAGCCAGGAGAGGGGACAACGGTAAGGGCTGTCTTCTGATTTACAAGTTGTTTACATTTTGATGAATACATTGGAAAGGCAATATGGTACTCTTTTCTTATAAGAAGAGGGTACCTTTTTTAATACCGAAAGGAAAGGATGGAAAAAGGATGAAGAAAATAAAAATGTTTATGGGAGCCGTCCTGTGTATGAATCTTCTGGCGCTATCAGGATGTGACCGTGTTGTCCAGTCTGCTGTTGTAGAAGAAAAAGATGAAACAGATCAGAAAAAAGAGGAGAACAAGAAAACAGTTCAGGAAACAGTTGCAGAACAGGTAGAGGCACCGGAAACTTATCAGACAACGATTCAGGCAGACCTAAGATCAGCGGACCGAGAGGATAAAGAAAATCCGATGAAGTTCACCCTGACAGCGGATGCACCGGTAAAAGTGCCAGATGTAGATGCAATCTGTCTAAAAAAAGTAAAAAGATTGGCGATTCCTGAAGAAGAACAGAACAAGATAAAAGATACATTTGGTAAAGGGCAGCCTATGCAGGAAGAGAACAACGAGAATGAACAGGCGGGGACGTATACGGTAGATGGACTGACCTATCAGTACTCCTATGTAAAGAGTGAACAGAAGTCTGATGTGGAGGAACTCGAATTTCGGATAGCGAAGTTTATCTTTGATGATTGTGGAGATATGACCCTGGCATCGAACGAGAAAAAAGAAAGGGAAGAGCGCTTTCAAAATTATATAAAAGCAGGAAGCGGAAAAGTGTCTGAAAAAGAAGCAAAGGACAAGGTTTCAAGTCTTGTTTCCGGGGACTGGGAGATATTTGAAAGTTCCTCAAAAGAACTTACCGAAGGAAACACTACTCTGGAAAAAGATGATTTTATTTTTGAACGGATGATAGATGGAATCCCGGTTAATTATGTGAGAGACACATCTTTGCCTGTTAATGAGCAGGCTCTTGAATGGGAAAATGAGGACGGAACACTTCATGAAGGACAGTCTGAAGGATGGGAAAATGAAGTACTGACGATGGACTTTTGCAGTGGGACACTTCAGAGTTTTCTGCACCGAAATCCCATAGAAGCATCGAATGCTTCCGATGAGAGGCTGTTCTTACTTCCTTTTGATGAGGTCAAGGATATCTTTGAAAAAACGATCACTTTGCAGGTCATGACAGAAGACAAGAATCGGATGATCGCTGTCGATGGAGGAAGCAACTACCGTTATCCGTCCATTGATGCACAGAGCGCGGAGATAACCATAACAAAGGTACAGCTGGGTTATATGCGCATGCCAGACAGTGAAGGCAGCGATACCGAAGCAGTCCTGATCCCAGTGTGGGATTTTTATGGAACATGGACATCCGAAGAACCAGAGTATGAGTACGGAAATGGGGAGGATGGACTGGTCATGGGAGACGTGACGATGGATGATGCAGGTGTTCCACTCCTTACGATCGATGCACGCGATGGCAGCGTGATACAAAGGATTCAGGCTGGGTGGGCAGTTCCTACGGGAGACAAGTAAATATTTATAAAAATCTGCTATTACGAGAACCAATTTGCCTGTACATGCATCTAATTAGTGTAAAACAAAAACGTATATAAATCCAGCTGGACAAAAGGAGAAGACAAAGTTATGACAAAAGATGTATTTATTAAGGAGGTTCGGGATGCAGAAGCC
>CAKRRG010000105.1 GCA_934394545.1 uncultured Blautia sp. | reverse complement strand
CCCACGCGCCCTTGCGGACAAACGGTTTTCAAGACCGCCTCGTTATGACCACTTCGATATCTCTCCATATATAATTATCAAATAAAACCGTTCTGCACATCAGGAGTTGTCCTTCATTCAAGAGGTTGTCTCTGTCAGTGCAAAACGTATTCTATCATCAAATTCCTTTTGTGTCAACAAGAATTTTTATTTTTTTCAATCTTTTTCGAAAATTCGGTTCAGAAAAGCCTCTGCAACCGTCAGATCCTCTGGCGTCGTAATCTTGATATTTTGGTAGGATCCTTCCACCAGAAGAATCCTGGTACCGGTCTCCTGTTCCACGACCATTGCGTCATCTGTCACACCCGTCATGTCCTTTTTATGTATGCTTTCATAGGCTTCACGAATAAGATTATAGGAAAAAATCTGAGGTGTCTGAATATTCCATACAATTCTTCGATCTGGCGTCTCTTTAATATATCCGGATGAATCCGCAAGCTTCACTGTATCCTTGGACGGCATTCCAATCACGCAGGCACCGGTATCCTTCACCGCCTCATATCCTCTCTGAATGATATCCGCATTGATAAAAGGTCTTGCTCCATCATGAATATACACGTAATCCGTATCCTGGCAGCACAAAAGCCCGGCATATACAGAATCGTAACGTTCTTTTCCACCGGCTGTTACCCTGCTTACCTTGGTAAACCCATATTTTTCTACAATTTCCTCCTTGCAATAGGAAATCATATCCGCCCCTGTGACCAGAATAATATCCCGGATCAGCGGACTTTCCTGAAAACAATGCAAGGAATAATACAGAACCGGCTTCTCTCCGATTTCCAGAAACTGCTTCTGTATCTTGCTATGCATTCTTTTCCCCTGGCCTGCTGCCAGAACGATTGCCGTACATCTGCCCTGCTCCATTATCTCTCTCCCAGCTTCAGATTGGGAACTGCATTCAGATCCCAGCCATGACGTGTTCCCTTCTTATATTCGTAATAAGCAGCAACACCGATCATTGCCGCATTATCTGTACAAAAAATAGGTGACGGACGATAAAAACTATAGCCTCGCTCCTCACACGCCTTCGTCATAGCCTCTCTTAATGCCCCATTGGACGCAACCCCACCTGCAATGGCAATCTTATCCATATGGTAATCCTTAGCTGCAAGCATCGTATGCTCCACAAGAACATCCACCACAGACTTCTGGAAGGAAGCAGCAAGATCCGCACGGTTGATCTCCTCCCCTTTCATCTGGGCATTGTTAATATAATTCAACACAGCAGACTTTACACCACTGAAACTGAAATCATATGGACAGTCTCCCAGTTTTCCCTTCGGAAAAACAATGGCATCCGGATTTCCCTCACGTGCAAGCTTATCCACCTTCGGTCCGCCCGGATAACCCAGACCAATAGCACGGGCAACCTTGTCAAAGGCCTCTCCGGCTGCATCATCTCTGGTACGGCCCAATATCTCAAACTCTCCGTAATCCTTTACGATTACCAGATGGGTATGTCCGCCGGACACGATCAGACAAAGGAAAGGAGGCTCCAGATCCGGATGCTCAATATAATTGGCAGATACATGTCCCTCAATATGATGAACACCTACAAGGGGAAGCTTCTTGGCATAAGCAATTGCCTTAGCCTCAGCCACACCAACAAGAAGAGCACCTACAAGCCCGGGGCCATAAGTAACCCCAATGGCATCCAGGTCATCCAGGGTCACATTTGCTTCAGAAAGTGCCTCCTCGATTACCTGGTTTATCTTTTCAATGTGTTTACGTGATGCGATTTCCGGCACAACGCCCCCGTATAAAGTATGAAGGGCAATCTGAGAAGAAATCACATTTGATAATATAGTCCTGCCATTTTTTACAACAGATGCAGCCGTTTCATCGCAGGAACTTTCTATTGCAAGAATGAATGTATCTTTCATTTTTTAATCCTCTTCGAAATTCATTTCCATTGTTTTTCCATCTTTTCCCGGATAAGCCTTAGGAAAAATCTCCCGCACCATATCCATATATTCATCCGGACGTATCAGAGATGGACTGTAATGTGTCAGCCACAGTTCGCCTACATCAGCCTCCTTCGCAAGAGTTGCGGCTTCGCGGAAGGTCATATGCTTGTAGCCCTTTGCCTTATCAAGCTTATCGTCCTCACCGTACATACCCTCGCAGATAAAAAGGTCGGAACCCGGTGCATGTTTCAGAATCGACTCTGTAGGACGGGTATCGGTAGTATAAGTAACCTTCAATCCCTTTCTTGCCGGACCAAGAACCATATCCGGCGTATAAATTACCCCATCCTCTTCCATGGTCTGCCCCTTCTGAAGAGGATTCCAATACTTCAGTGGAATTCCCTGCTCACGGGCGCGCTCCGGGGAAAATTTCCCCTGGCGAAGGATTTCCAGAGAATAACCATAACAAAGCACATTATGATTTACCCGAAAGGCAGTGATCCGGTAACCATCAATCTCAAATACCTGCTCCGGTCCATTAATCTCAATAAACTTCAATTCAAATGGAAGCTCAGGCGCAATCACACGAAGAGCATTCACCACTCTCTCAAGTCCCTTCGGTCCAATGAGAGTCAGTGGTTCTGTACGCTCTGCATTTCCCATTGTAAGAAGAAGCCCCGGAAGTCCGCTGATGTGGTCTCCGTGATAATGGGTAAAGCAGATCACATCAATAGGCTTAAAGCTCCATCCCTTCTCCTTAATTGCTACCTGGGTTCCCTCGCCGCAATCAATAAGAAGACTGCTGCCATTATACCGGGTCATCAGAGCTGTAAGCCACCTTCTTGGAAGGGGCATCATTCCTCCGGTTCCTACCAGACAAACATCTAACATATATATAAATATCCTCTTTTCATTTAACATTTTTGTAACTGATGTACCAGGAAAGTTTAACACAAGCAGTTTCTTAAAACAAGTATTTTCCCTGCTTTCCCCTTAGATTCCCTGTGCAAAGCCAGAACTTAACTTGACAAATAGCTTGCAATATGTTTTCATATCCAATTAAAGATTAATGTGTTGCTGCTTACATTTACGCAGCAGGAAGGAATCTATTATGATTTTCTGCAACAAACCTGAAAAATTCACCTGGAGGAACGTTCTCACACTGCTGCTTCTTTTGATAGCCGGCAGCATCCTTATCTGGCTCCTGATTCCGTCCGGTTCCTGGTTTGGATCTGAAACAGACTGGTATTCCCAGCATGTAACCATTGCCGACTATATGCGAAAGAATTTTTATGCAACAGGAAATCTCTTCCCTGATTTCACCGGACTAGGCGGAGGAACCAACTTTTTTTCTCTTTCTTATTATGGATATATGCGCCCGGATGTGCTGATTTCCTATTTTTTTCCCCATGTGGAAATAGAATGGTTTATCCAGGGATATGCTGTGCTGGAGATACTCCTTGGCGGTGGACTTCTTTATTACTGGCTGCACAGAAAAGGCTTTTCTGACTTTACCGGCTTTGCCTGCGGATTTTTTTATCTCAGTGCCAACTGCTTTTTCCAGGCTCACAGACAGATTATGTTTGTGAATTATTTGCCATTTCTCCTTCTGGCATTTCTTTGCCTGGATCGGATTTTGACGCCGGAAGAACAGGGCGTATATCCTTTCCGCCCCCACCCTGGCCTGATCGTTTCTCTGTTTTTCTGTATTTTGCACAGCTTTTACTTTTTTCCCTCCTGCTTCGTGGCATGCATCCTTTATATCTGCCACCTGCTGCCGGATTATCTGAAAAACACTTCAGATAAAAGAAAGAAAAAGCAAAAGCATAAAATATGGTGGAACTATATTCTGGATGTATCCTTTGCGGTTGCTATGAACCTGTTTCTTTTACTCCCTACCGGGCTGGCCATTCTCGGAAATCAAAAAGACACCGGTGCTTCCACCTCCCTTTTGAAGATTCTGGGAGTAAATCCTACACTGGACAGCATTCTTTATAGTCCCTACGGCTGCGGACTTACCCTGTTCTCTCTGTATGCCCTGTTCCTGTGTATCCGCGAAAAGAAGACGCGTAAATTGGCAATTGCTATTTTTGTACTGCTGTTCTTTGACATTTTTTACTGGATTTTAAACGCCACCTTATATGTACGTCCCAAATGTCTCATTCCCTTTCTGCCTCTGATCCTTTATCTTACGGCACAGGCACTGGAAGGACTGCGCCTTGGAAAAATACGCCACAGTCTGCCCCTTGCCCTGGTTTGCGGCATTCCTGTGATCGTACAGCTTCTTTTCTTTCTACACAATCAGCAGGTACGGCATCTTATTACCGCAGATCTGATCCTGCTTCTGATCTGTGTCTCTATAGGAATTTTTATGGAGGAAAAAAGGATCCGGATACCCATAGAATGCTGGCCGGCAAATATCTGCGGACTTATCCTTTTACTTTCCGTCCCGGCCATGCTTTATGTAGCAAAAGGACAGACAGAGCATTATGCCACTATAGCCGATGAGTCCAGAGATTATTTTTCCCAGGAGGATCTGGAGCGTTGCTGTGAAAATCCCCAGGCCCGCTTCGATATCATTGAACATCCTTCCAATAATACCAATTATGTGATCCAAGGGAACCAGAACAAAAGTACCCTGTATTCCTCTATATCCAACAGTACTTACAACAAGCTGTTATACGATCTTCTGCAAATGCCCATCAGCATCCGGAACCGCGTTGCCATGACTGCAGACGCCAATCCTTTTCAGGAATACCTGATGGGTGTACGGTATATTCAGACTAAGGCAAATAAAGTTCCTGCCGGTTACACAGTTCTTCAGGAAAAAGAAGGACATGTGCTTGCAGAGAATAAAAATGTACTGCCGATTGCGTACGGAAGTACTGCACTGTTATCGGAAAAGGAATACGATAGGCTTTCTTACCCGCAAACTCTGGATACCCTTACAAACCGTACTATTGTACCGGACTTAACGGACTCAGAGGAGCCATATACCTCCCAGATGAAGGAGTACTCCTTGCCAGAAGATTTCTTCCGGCATAAAACAGAAAAAAGCAGTGAAACACGCCGCTGCCAATTACCGGAAGCACTGCCTGGCAAAACCATACTGCTTATTTCTTTCAACGTGGAATATGATGGTGAAAAAGATATGTCCATTATCATAAATGGCATCCGCAACAGGCTTTCCGGCTCTGAAGCACCTTACCCGAACAACAATGGCACATTTACCTATATGGTATCCTCCAATGAGGAACTGGAGGCTCTGGATATTACCTATTCCAAAGGTGACTACAAAATAAAAAATGTACACGCCTATACCATTCCCTTATCCGCCCTTTCCCATCCGGGTGTGACAGCGTTTCAGGATGGCAGAACTTCCGGAAAAGAAATCTTAAACGGCACCATAAATATGCCGGAGAATGGATATTTCGTAGCCTCCTATACCTTTTCCAAAGGTTATACGGCTTACGTAGATGGAAAAGAAGTTACACCTGTACAGGTAAACAAAGCATTTCTTGGTTTTCCACTACAAAAAGGGGCACATGAAATCCAGATTGAATTCCATGCGCCCGGTAAATCACTTGGGTTCATACTCAGTTTATTAGCAGCTGTGCTTCTGCTCCTTAGTCAGCTGGGATGGCGGGTCATAAGCAAAGCATCTTCCATGGGGTCCGTATAGTAATTCTTACGGATCCCATCTCTTGTAAATCCCATTCTTTCATAAAGACGGATGGCAGTTTCATTTCCCACACGAACCTCCAGATGGATGGTTGTCACCCCCTGCTCACCGGCAAGGCGGAGCAGACTGTCCATAAGGAAATGGCCGATTCCCTCTCTCTGTCTGTCCGGACGTACCGCCACATTCGTAATATCACCTTCATCCAGAACCATAAGAAGCCCACAATAGGCCAGGATTTCTCCCTTCTCTTCCACCACCAGAAACATGGCATCCTTCCGTGTAAGATAGGTGAAAAATCCCTCCTTGGTCCACGGAGGGGAGAACAGTTCGTTCTCGATCTTCATAACCTGATCAAGGTCCTCTACTAACATTTCACGAAGAACCATACTATAACTTCTCCTATTTAACAGATTTCTCTTCCTGTAATTTCTGTGCACGCTCACGCTCTGCCTGGGAAACCCTTAAATACTCCGGTACATGCTCCATAGCAGTCACTTCTTTGCCCTCTTTCAGATAAATCTCGCCAAGAGCTGCCACAGCAGCTGCTCTTTGCTTATTTACATGAGCCGGTGCAAAGGAATAAGGCACCTTCAGATTCTCCCGGATCATCTGAGCAAAAACAGGGACACCATCTCCAAGGAAGATCACTTCTTCTCCTCTTGCATTTAATTTCTCAATCAGCTCAGCCATAGGAACTGCCATCTGAGCCTCCACAGTCACCAGCTTATGCTCCTGAAAATTATAGATTCCGGTATATACCTGGCTTCTTCTTGCATCCATGATCGGGCAGATCAAAGCTCTGGCATCATATAAATTGTAGGCAAGGGCATCCACCGTAGGAATTTCCACCAGCGGCTTCTGAAGTGCCAGACCAAGCCCTTTCGCTGTTGCAGAACCAATACGAAGTCCTGTAAAGGAACCCGGCCCTGCTGCCACCGCAATGGCATCGATCGTATCCAGCTCCAGCTCTGTCATCTTCACCAGTTCATCCAACATAGGAAGAAGTGTCTGGGAATGTGTCTTCTTGTAATTTACCGTGTATTCTGCGATCAGGTTCTCATCCTCCACTATGGCAACGGAAGCAACGATTCCTGAACTGTCAAGACCTAAAATCTTCATCTATTCTCCTTACTTTCCCCACTTCGCAGGGATTATGAAATTCTACTCCGGAAGTCCGGTTACTGTGATCTTTCGGTAATCAAAGCCCTTCTCCAGATTTTTCTCAATGGTAATCTCTATCATATGCTCCGGCAGGATCTCTTCGATCAGATTCGCCCACTCAATAAGGCAGATCCCATTTCCATAAAAATAATCGTCATAGCCGATTTCTTCCATCTCTTCAATATCCCCGATTCTGTACACATCGAAATGATAGAAAGGCATACGGCCACTCTCGTACTCCTGGATAATGGTAAAAGTAGGACTATTTACCGGCTCTGTAATGCCAAGTCCCTCTGCCACCCCCTGGGTGAAAACAGTCTTGCCCACACCAAGATCTCCTACCAGCGTATATACCTGTCCCGGAAGGGCATTTTCCCCGATCCATTTGCCAAAGGCAAAGGTCTCCTCCGGGCTGAATGTTTCTTTTATCATCGCTTTACAGCTCCTTTTACTTGCAGAATTGCTCTTTGCATATTA
>CAKRRG010000104.1 GCA_934394545.1 uncultured Blautia sp. | reverse complement strand
CCCTCCATCTTCAGAAAGTCCCTTCAAAATAGCCTGAGAAGCGGTTACCGGTTCTCCTTTTCCTCTGGTGCTCTGGTACATTACCTGCATTTGTTATTCCTGCCTTTCGCTTATTATTATGGGACAGCTTCCTAAAAAGCAATACTGCCTTAAGAATAGCCGTCTCTTTTTTATCGTAGTTCGACTTTACAGGTATTATACATACTTCACCGTGCTAAATCAACACCAAATTAAAAAAGGCTACCTGGATTTTATTTGCCAGATAGCTTTTTGCCTTTTATTACAGAATGTTAAGTAATAAATTTTATTTATGATTTCTATCTTTTTACCATCTGAACTACGTTTGTTTCATCTGCTGTAGAATCACTTCCGCTGTTTAGCACATCCGTTTCATCTGGATAGGTGTAAAATTCGTGAACACCATACTTGAATAATTTTTTTAAATCTTTATCAAACCAGGATACGTTCTGCTTCTCAGCAGCAGAACGCTGAATAAAGAAAAGCGCTCCCTCTGAATAATCCGTACCTTCCAAAGCCTGCTTCACAGCTTCCCTGGTCTCATCCGTTACGGTTACCTCATAGAATTTTCCATCGTAAACCGGAGAAAACTGAGGAATTCCGTTTCTCTGATCCAGGATTACACCTGAGATAGTATCCGGAAACTCATCATGGGAAAGGCGGTTCATGATTACATTCGCTATCAGAACACGGCCTTTAATATCCTCGGTTCCGGCCTCTGCCTCCACAATATGGAGCAGATTATCATAGTCTGTGTCTGTCATCATCTTAGGATTAGCAGACATGGATACCGCAGCTGCATCAAGGCTTTCTACAGTATCAGCCATAGAATCACCTACATTCAGCTCGTCTGCATTTCCCTTTACTCTCTTAACACGCTGTCCCACCATGACCCGTTCACAGGAGGTTCCGATCCGCGTAACAGAAGTTCCTGCTGATGGAGTATCTGCCACACTGGTTACCATGCCGGCAATTCCAGTAGGAAGATCATAATCTACAATTCCGGAATCCATCCAAAGCCCAGCTGATTCATTCTTCTCATCTGAGGCCGCATACACCTGGCTTCTGGGAGCTGAATCAACCACCTTTGAGCCTACTGCAAAAATCATTGCCAACGCGGCGCAGGCGCTAAGCGTTACAAAATTATGTACAAGAGGGTTTCCATTCTTTTTCCTCTGGTCGCTGCCCTTGCAAGTTGTTACATAATGTAAACTTCCTTTTAATTTCATAGTCTTCTTTCCTTGCACTTTTGTTATGTTTTGATTTCTTAAATTATTTATTTCGTAACATTTCTGTAATTTATAGGAAAATTATATTTAATAACCGCCTAATTGTCAAGTTTTTTTTGCTGATGCATCCTGTTTTTCATGAAATATTAGAAAAAAAGAAGGGTAACAATTAAAATCAAGCCATTTCTACCAAAAATTTATGTAACATTTTCGATAAATTTGCCTGTTTCTATTTGTCCCCTTCTTAATCTTAGGTGTGAATATTTCTCCCCTTCTTATGGACTTGATTATATTCTTCTTTTACCCTTTCGTCAATTACTTTTCATCGATGGTTTTCGACTGGTTTACCGATTATTAATCGCTGTTACAAGGGCATCAATGGATGCATGGATGATATCCGGGTCTACACCTGCTCCCCATGCCATACTGCCATCCGGTTTCTTAATTCCCACATACGCAATCGCCTTGGAACTGGAGCTGCGCTCTAATGCATGCTCCTGGTATACTTCCAGAGAATATTTCAGTTCATATGCCTTCTTCAAAGCATTGCTTACGGCATCGAGACGACCATTTCCAAAGGCCTCAGTCGTAATTGTTTTTCCATTAAATGTAGAAGTAACTTTTGTGACAATTCCACCATCCTTCTGCTGGAAATGAACTTCATTAACATTATATGGCTGTACCACATTCTCGAAAGTCTTTTTAAACAGCTCAAAAATTTCATCTGAATGAAGTTCTTTGTGAAGGTGATCGGAAACACCTTTCGCTGTATATCCCATTGCCTCTCGCATTTTCGGAGGAAGATTCAAGCCATATTTTGTCTCCAGAATATAACCTACGCCGCCTTTACCTGACTGGCTGTTAATGCGGATAACATCTGCATCGTAGTTTCGACCAACATCCGTGGGATCAATTGGCAGATATGGAACCGTCCAACGATTGGGGTCTTTCTCTTCAATCCAGTGCATGCCTTTTGCAATAGCATCCTGATGAGAGCCTGAGAACGCAGCAAAAACAAGAGCTCCACTATATGGACTTCTTTCCCCTACTGTCATTCCTGTGCATTCCTCATAAACTTCACAAATATGTGGCATATCGGAAAAATCAAGCTTCGGGTCTACACCTTGGGAATACATATTCATACCCAATGTAACGATGTCAACATTACCTGTACGCTCACCGTTTCCGAACAAAGTTCCTTCAATACGATCTGCTCCGGCAAGAATTCCCATTTCAGAATCAGCTACACCGCAGCCACGGTCATTATGAGGATGTAAGGATACAATTACATTCTCACGGTGAAGCATATGCTTACACATATATTCAACCTGGCTTGCATAAACATGAGGCATGGAATGTTCTACCGTTACCGGTAAGTTGATAATACATTTATTATCTGGTGTCGGCTGCCATACATCAATAACTGCATTGCAAACCTCAAGCGCATATTCAGGCTCTGTTCCCGTAAAGCTCTCCGGACTGTACTCAAACTGGAAATTCCCTTCTGTTTGTTCTGCCAGTTCTTTTAACAATTTTGCACCATCTACTGCAATTTTTAAGATTTCTTCTTTTGATTTCTTGAATACCTGTTCACGCTGTGCAACTGAAGTAGAGTTGTACACATGGACAATAGCCTTTGGCGCCCCTTTTACTGCTTCAAAGGTTTTACGGATAATGTGTTCTCTTGCCTGAGTCAATACCTGAATGGTAACATCTTCAGGAATCAGGTTACGGTCAATCAGAGTGCGAAGGAATGTGTACTCTGTTTCTGATGCAGCCGGAAAGCCTACTTCAATTTCTTTAAATCCGATTTGTACAAGAAGTTTAAAAAATTCAATCTTCTGCTCCAGGCTCATTGGAATTACCAGTGCCTGATTACCATCACGAAGATCTACAGAGCACCATGTAGGTGCTTTTTCAATATAATCTTTTTTCGCCCAGTCCATACAAGTTTCCGGTGGAAGATAATACTGTTTTTTGTACTTGCTTGCATTCATCATTTTTAAATTTCCTCCATATTTTCATTTTTCTTTAAGCATAATTCCTAATACATCTGGTCGCACCCTTGCGGAGCGTTTTTTGCTTTATTGGAACATTACGGAGTAATTTCCTTTAAAATAAAAAAAATCTTCCTCTCTACATTTCTATCAATGTAAGAGACGGAAGACAACTGCCCTACGCGGTACCACTCTTATTTTATGAATATCGAATTCATACACTTACGGATACGGGATCACTCCTTATATCCTCTCCTGTTAACGGAGGAGTTCCGTCTGTATCTACTCTTGCTCACTATCCTGCTTAATAAGCAATTTGAAAACAGCTGCTCCAAGGCGAGTTCTACAGTTTCCTTCTGCTGTCTCGCACCACCCGACAGTTCTCTGCGTTCCAGTTGCTGTATACTATTCCTTATCCATGCATTTCTCTAATATTCTGTGGTTATTACTTTAACATTTCTATAGACGTTTGTCAATTAGTATTTTGACGTTATAAAGCGTTAATAAATTGAACGCAGATAAGTCGCGAAGCGACTGAGTTCATGAGCAAGTAGCAAAGCGGATCTGGAATGTCCGCTTTACTAAAGCAAAAAGAAACGAAACTTCAGTTTTCAGAAAAAAACAGTTGATTTTTCAGAACATATTTGTTAGAATAACATTTGTTGCGGGGTATGGCGTAGCTTGGTAGCGCGCACGGCTGGGGGCCGTGAGGTCGCAGGTTCAAATCCTGTTGCCCCGATTAACCGCAGTAAAATCAAGGGTTTGGAGTTTTTGCTTCGAACTCTTTTTTGTTACTTTTTTGATTACCTCTGAGCAAGGTATTTACCATTGGCATTCTGTAATACTGTCCGTCAATCAACTCCACTCGTTCCGCTTCTGTTGTATCACGGTATAAATTAGCTATGGTATGCTTTCCCTCTGCATAGCTAACCGTAGGACCGGAGTTTCTCTCAAAGCTTACTGTAATTTCATCTGTGACAAATGCCTTTTTCCATGGTATAGGTAGGGTGGGGGACTTTTACTCTTTGCGCTGTTTCGGTTTTGTCCGAAAGGATGAATGTGGTTTAATTGCACGCTCTTCTGTTTCCGGATCAGTATACACAGAAAAGTCATTCTCTCGTCCTGCATTTCACACTCCTTTGTTTTACATTATAAACAATTAATGTTTTTTTACAAGACATCGTTTCTTATAAAATGCCATGCCATATTTTATAATGTGATCTTGTGTAATCCCCTGTTCCAGAAATTCCTCTTCATACCTTTTATCTACAATTTGTGCAAGTGCATCTTCGCAGGCCTTTTCCAAATTGCCGTCATCTGCGTATTTTAGTTCAATTACAATACCAGTTTCCCCATCCTCGTTTTCTGCCAGAATATCACTATACCCATCTCCAGATTCTTTATTGGACGAAACGCTCCAGCTTTCCTTGCAGCTTAAAATTCCAAGAAGTACTCCATGATAAAAATTTTCTTTCAGTTTCTTTTTTACAAAAGTATCTCTGATACTGATGGTTTTTCTCAGATAATCATTCAGCACTTTCTGTACCATCTCCTCTTGTCCATTTTCCAAAGCACTGCAGAATTCATCCAATCTGGCACTCTCTTTTGAAATACTTGCTGTAAATAAACTCATAATCTGAGTTGTAAAAATCTTTCGGATTTCCATATTCGGAATCACCAAGGAAAACGTATTATCTTCTGGCTTTCCCCTTTTGGTAAGATATCCAGTAGTATACAACACACTCCACATATTCTCGATGGAACTATACATCTCTTTATAAGTCAGTTCCTGATGAATTTCTTTTGCAATTGCCTCACCAGCAATCAATCTCTCAATTTCGCGTCTGGCTGCTTTGTTATCAGACTTTTGTATAAAACGTTTCACCGCTTCGTTACTGCTTGTATTGATCCAATAGTTTCCTGGCTTTGCTTCCGGATCTGACAATAATGTATCACAGTAGTTCATCACATCCCAGGGACAATATACCTCCATATTTCCAAATTCATATCCATCGTACCATTCTTTCATTTCCTGATAATGCTGGGAGAGCCCGTAATATTCCAGGATTTCTCTAACCTCATGGTCTGTAAATCCAAAATATTCATCGAACTGTACCTCTGTTACCGACAAGGCCTTCAGATTATTCAGACCTGTAAAAATACTTTCTTTTGAAATCCGCATACATCCGGTCAGAACAGAAAATTTAAGGCTGTCATTGGTTTTCAATGCATACTCAAATAAGTTTCGGATGAACAATACCATCTGATCATAGTATCCTCTTTCAAATGCCTTCGCTAGCGGCACATCATATTCATCAATCAGCAAAATCACTTTGCTTCCATGATGTTTTTCCAGAAGCTCTGACAGTATTTTCAAACTGCTGCATAAGAGGGCTTCGCTCATATTGCTGTCAAGCAGTTGCCGATATGTCTCTTTATCGTATTCTGTAAGTCTTTTACTTTCCAGAAGATACTGAAATCGTCTGGCTTCTCCACCAATAACCTGTGCTGCCATAGCACAGGATTTCTCATAATTCTCCGCATTTATTCCTTTCAGTGAAATAGATATCACCGGAAATTTCCCCATGTAATTTTCGCAAAGAGAAGTTTCGTTGGCAATTGCGGTATTTTGAAAAAAGCTTTTATTATCTCCCACCTCAAAAAAGTATTTCAACATACTCATATTCAAAGACTTTCCAAATCTTCTCGGTCTGGTAAAAAGATTTACTTTCGCCCAACGTTCTAGCAATTCCCTGATCAGATTTGTTTTATCTACATAATAGAATTTTTCTGTCTTTATTTCCGCAAAATTCTCAATACCGATTGGAAGCTTCTTTTTTGAAGATAACATCTGATCACACTCCTTTTTGTTTTTGCAATATTCTGTTTCATGGTTCATTATCCTTGGATAATCCCCCTCTTTTATATGAAATGTATGCAATTATTTTTGTCTACTTCATTATAACATCATCCCGGTTAATTAGAAAAGTAATTTTTATCCGCCTCCTGTATTGGCATCGTTTTCTATTAATTTTTCATTTTTTCTTATAAGTAAAAAGACCTTGATAGACTGGATAAACCAGTCTATCGAGGTCAACTCCTATGCTTGGACAAATTTCTATTGGTTGGGAGTTTTTCCCTTTAACAGGATATTTTACTTTGCCTGTTTACAAAAGCTGTCATGGGGCAAACCGCCTCATTCTCTCAATGGGCAAAACACCCATCCTCCACCCTCACACTATCCAATTATCAAGGAGAATTTCAAAGTCAATAAAACTGCAATTTTATTCAGTTAAAAGCCGCCTTTTTTCGCTCCATATACCTGTTTCTTAACTCTTGGAATTCCTTTCCGTCAGTCCCTTTCCAATCATCTCCATCATTCTGCCATGTCAAAAAATCTCTATTGGCAGCTTCAACAGTTGCGGCAAAATAATTCCAGCTTTCTTCTTTCTTCCATGTACCATCTGGCACACTATGAAATCCCATCAGTCTTTTTGCAAATCTGCCGTTTGAGAAAAACGAAGCATATTTCCCAGGATGCTTTTTCATAAATCCTAATATATCTTCTTCCGTAACTGATTTATCAAACTGAATCCAGAACATTGACATATTGGTTTGATTATGCCCCCTGGCACGACATATAAGTTTTTACCCCACTGTCATTAAAAAATTTCACCAGTGGGATAACTGCCGGATCTAGTCCCTTTTTCTCCCACTCTTCTATTTCCATAATTTGTTTACACTCCTATTTTCTATTTTCATAAATCTCCCCCACCTTATAACAAATTTCCCTTATGTAAAGCCTGCTTTCGCACCGCTCTGCGGCTTTGGGCTTGACATTCGCTCAATTTATTATCTGCATGGTTTGTTGCCGAATTTGACGGTTTTACGCATTTTATATCTCCGAATTTCCTATTTCACTGCTGCCCTGATCTGGATTTGCTTCAGGAAAATCCGGAACTACTGGACATTCAAAAATCGTCATGGGATCAATATCAATACACTCATACTCATTCCGGTTTCCGGCTATGTCCCACGCAACTGTCCCATT
>CAKRRG010000103.1 GCA_934394545.1 uncultured Blautia sp. | reverse complement strand
GCAACAACAACCAATATCAACCTGCCATTCATCACAGCAACAGCTGAAGGACCGAAGCATTTTGATATGAACCTTACAAGAGCTAAATTTGATGAGCTTACACATGACCTTGTTGAGAAAACAGCAGAGCCGGTTCGCCGTGCACTTTCTGACGCTGGCCTTACAGCTTCTGATCTTGGTCAGGTGCTTCTGGTTGGTGGTTCCACACGTATCCCGGCTGTACAGGATAAAGTAAGACAGTTAACTGGTAAAGAGCCAAGCAAGGCCTTGAACCCAGATGAGTGTGTTGCACTTGGTGCTTCTATCCAGGGTGGTAAGCTTTCCGGTGAGGCTGGTGCAGGTGACATCCTTCTTCTTGATGTTACTCCACTTTCTCTGTCCATCGAGACAATGGGTGGTATTGCAACACGTCTGATCGAGAGAAATACAACAATCCCGACCAAGAAGAGCCAGATCTTCTCTACCGCAGCAGATAATCAGACCGCTGTAGACATTAACGTATTACAGGGTGAGCGCCAGTTTGCGAAAGATAACAAGTCCCTTGGACAGTTCCGTCTGGATGGAATCCCGCCAGCACGTCGTGGTGTTCCGCAGATCGAGGTTACATTTGATATTGATGCCAACGGTATCGTAAATGTATCTGCTAAGGATCTTGGAACTGGCAAAGAGCAGCACATTACAATCACAGCTGGTTCTAACATGTCCGAGTCTGATATTGACAAGGCTGTTAAAGAAGCTGCTGAGTTCGAAGCTCAGGATAAGAAACGTAAAGAGGCAATTGATACAAAGAACAATGCAGACTCTATGGTATTCCAGGTTGAGAATGCACTGAAAGAAGCAGGTGATAAACTGGATGCAAATGACAAAGCTTCCGTAGAGGCTGACTTAAATGCATTAAAGGATATCCTTGCGAAGTATACAAATACAGAAGATCTTGGAGATGCTCAGGTCGCTGAGATCAAAGCAGCTCAGGAGAAAATGATGGAAAGTGCTCAGAAGCTTTTTGCAAAGATGTATGAAGCACAGAATCCACAGGGTGGCGCTGGCCAGGCTGGTCCGGGACCGGACATGGGAGGAGCTTCCCAGGGTGGTAACGAAGCAGGCTACGGCGACGATGTTGTAGATGCAGATTACAAAGAGGTTTAATTAATTAAATGAATAATCAGTTCCGTCTTTTCGGAGCGCAAATCCATAGCCCGGTCATGCTTCATGACCGGGCAGTGGTGGTGGAAAACATATTACTGGAAAGCTCCGGCTGGTGCTTTTCATAGATGACCAAATACAAAAAAGTTAGGAAAAGAAATCATGGCTGATAAAAGAGATTACTATGAAGTCCTGGGCGTTGACAAAAACGCCGATGACGCTACATTAAAAAAAGCATATCGTCAGCTTGCCAAGAAGTATCATCCCGATGTAAATCCGGGAGATAAGGAAGCTGAAGCGAAGTTTAAAGAGGCAACAGAGGCTTACAGCATCTTAAGTGACCCGGACAAGAGAAGACAGTATGACCAGTTTGGTCATGCCGCTTTTGAAAACGGCGGCGGTGGCGGAGCAGGCGGCTTCGGCGGCTTTGATTTCTCCGGTTCTGATATGGGAGATATCTTCGGAGATATTTTCGGAGATCTGTTTGGCGGCGGAAGCCGCAGACGTACCAATAATGGCCCTATGAAAGGCGCAAACCTGCGTGCCCGTGTAAATATCACCTTTGAGGAAGCTGTATTTGGCTGTGAAAAAGAGCTTGAGATCACACTGAAGGATGAGTGTGCTACCTGCCACGGAAGTGGTGCGAAAGCCGGCACTTCACCGGTTACCTGTCCGAAATGTAATGGGGAAGGCCAGATCGTTTATACCCAGCAGTCCATGTTTGGTATGGTTCGTAATGTTCAGGTCTGCCCGGATTGTCATGGTACAGGTAAGATCATTAAGGACAAATGTCCGGATTGCCGCGGTACAGGATATGTTTCAAATCGCAAAAAGATTAAAGTATCTGTTCCAGCTGGCATTGATAATGGCCAGAGTATCCGCATTCGTGACAAAGGTGAACCTGGTACCAACGGCGGCCCAAGAGGTGATCTGCTGGTAGAGGTAAATGTAGGACGTCATCCGATCTTCCAGAGACAGGATATGAATATTTATTCTACAGCACCGATTACTTATGCGCAGGCTGCACTTGGCGGAGAGATAAGACTGAATACAGTAGACGGAGATGTTCTTTACGATGTGAAGCCTGGAACTCAGACAGATACAAGAATCCGTCTGAAGGGCAAAGGTGTTCCTTCTCTTCGTAATAAGAATGTTCGTGGTGACCATTATGTAACACTTGTTGTCCAGGTTCCGACGAATCTGAATGAACAGGCCAAGGAAGCTCTCCGCAAGTTTGATGAAGCTTGTGGAAATCGTCCTGCAAGTGGGAACAATGATGGTGCGGAGAAGTCTGAAAAGAAGAAAAAAAGCTTCATGGACAAATTAAAAGAGACATTTGAAGAGTAAATGTGAGGTTTTTCATAAAAGAATAAAGAAAAGGGGAGATATCCTCTTTTCTTTTTTTGTTACTTATTGTATATTAAAGGGTAGCCATAAGAATCCGGGAAGGAGCATTGACTTGAAAACGAAAATAAAAAACATACTTAACGAATATATTCCCGTATGGTCAATCCCGCCGCTGCTGACGATTTTTGTTGTAAACAGCCTGATCTATTCGGGAAGCAGCATACTTACAGCAAACAGATATCATTACGATTTTACAACAGCACTTGACCGGGCAGTTCCTGTATTGCCAGTATTTATCTGGTTTTACATTTTGGCGTTTCCATTCTGGGCGGTAGGATATGCGCTTGCTGCCAGGCGTGGAAAGGATTGGTTTTATCGGTTTGTTGCAACCGATCTGACCATACATTTCATTTGTTTTATTTGCTTTATCCTGGTACCAACCACAAATATAAGACCGGAAATTGCCGGGAATACTATTTCAGAGAAGCTTCTCATGCTGGTTTATTCCCTGGATGGTGGAAATGATCCATCTAATCTTCTTCCATCTATTCATTGTTATGTGAGTTGGATGTGTTGGAAAGGAGTGGCCGGTTCTGAAAAAGTACCAAAATGGTATCAGCTGTTTTCCCTGGTTTTTGCGGTGCTGATCATTATTTCAACGCAGGTGTTAAAACAGCATTATATTGTAGATGCAGTGGCAGCGTTAATACTTGTTGAGCTTTTCTGGAACTTTTACCGGAAGGGAACGCGGCATAATTGGGTGGTTAGGATCTTTGAACATAGAGAAGGAAAACAATAACAGAAAATTCATAAGATTGGAGAAAAAGTATGAAGTGGAATCGCTTTACCATTAAGACAAAAACGGAAGCAGAAGACGTTATTATCTCTGCACTTGCAGATGTTGGAGTTGAAGGCGTGGAGATTCAGGATAAGCAGCCTCTTACTGAGACAGATAAAGAGCAGATGTTTGTGGATATCATGCCGGAAGGTCCTGCTGATGACGGAATCGCTTATCTGAATTTTTATCTGGAAGAGGATACAGAGGTGGAACCTGTCCTTGCGCGAGTACGCGCCGTTCTTGAAGAAGTGCGTGGTTATATGGATATAGGAGAGGGTACCATTACAGAATCCCAGACAGAGGACAAGGATTGGATCAATAACTGGAAGGAGTATTTCCATCAGTTTTATGTAGATGATATTCTCATTGTTCCATCTTGGGAAGAAGTGAAGGAAGAGGATCAGGATAAAATGATCCTTCATATTGATCCTGGCACCGCTTTTGGAACTGGTATGCATGAGACTACACAGCTTGTGATCCGTCAGCTGAAGAAATTTGTGACAAAAGATACCAATATGCTGGATGTGGGAACCGGAAGCGGAATCCTTGGAATCGTAGCGCTGAAGCTGGGCGCTGCCCATGTTGTGGGAACCGATCTTGATCCTTGTGCGATCCCGGCGGTTGCGGATAATAAAGAAGCCAATGACATTAAAGAGGAGACCTTTGACATGCTCATTGGAAATATCATTGATGACAAAGAAGTCCAGGACACTGTGGGATATGAGAAATATGACATTGTAACGGCAAATATTCTGGCAGATGTATTGATTCCGCTGACACCAGTTATCGTAAATCAGATGAAAAAAGGTGCGTACTATATCACTTCCGGTATTCTGGATGTGAAAGAAGAGGTAGTTGTTCAGGCTGTGAAGGAAGCAGGTCTTCAGCTGGTTGAGGTGACACATCAGGGAGAATGGGTGTCTGTAACAGCCAGAAAGGAATAATGTATGCATCGCTTTTTTGTAGAGCCTTATCAGATACAGGAAGAGGAATCAAAAATTACGCTCACAGGAACGGATCTGAACCATATGAAAAATGTACTGCGCATGCGCATTGGTGAGGAAGTCTGGATCAGTGATGGGAGTGAGAAAGAATATCATTGTACCATAGATGAATTTATGGAGGACTGTGCCATTCTTCATATTCTTGAGGCAGAGGAAGCTGGTTATGAGCTTCCGAATCGGATTTATCTGTTTCAGGGACTTCCCAAGGGGGACAAAATGGAACTGATCATCCAGAAAGCTGTGGAGCTTGGCGTTTATTCTGTTGTACCGGTGGAGATGAAGCGCTGTGTAGTGAAACTGGATGGAAAAAAAGCCCAGAAGAAAACAGCCAGATGGCAGCAGATTTCTGAGAGCGCAGCGAAGCAGTCCAAGCGTATGATGATTCCGGAAGTGAAAAGTGTCATGACCTGGAAAGAGGCACTTGCATTTGCAAAGGAACTGGATGTTCTTATGGTTCCATACGAGCTTGCAAGAGGCATGAAAGAAACCAGAGAAATGATTTCTTCTATAAAGCCGGATCAGTCAATTGGTATTTTTATCGGACCGGAGGGCGGTTTCGAGGAGGAAGAAATACAGGCAGCCATGGATGCTGGTATGAAACCGGTTACACTGGGAAAAAGAATCCTGCGTACAGAGACAGCCGGCATGGCCATGCTGTCTATTCTCATGTTTACGCTGGAAAAAGAGGATGAATAAGAAATGGAAGTATATTTTGATAATTCAGCCACCACAAGATGTTATCCCGAGGTGGCAGAAATCGTAGTAAAAACAATGACAGAGGATTTCGGGAATCCATCTGCAATGCATCTAAAAGGCGTGGAAGCAGAGAAATATGTCCGTGGATCCGCACAGACACTTGCCAGAATCCTCAAAGTAAATGAAAAAGAGATCATCTTTACCTCGGGAGGGACAGAATCTAATAATCTGGCTTTGTTTGGCGGAGCAGATGCCAATAAAAGAAGCGGAAATCATATTATTACCACTTCTGTAGAGCATGCTGCTGTAGGACAGCCTGTAGAACGTCTGGAGCAGATGGGATATGAGGTAACGGTCGTACCTGTAGATCACAGAGGCGTTGTGCGTCTGGATGCGTTGGAGAAGGCTCTTCGTCCGGATACCATTCTGGTATCGACTATGTATGTGAATAATGAAGTGGGAGCAGTAATGCCTGTAGAAGAGATCGCAAAACTTGTTCATGAAAAAAGTCCCAAAGCTCTTTATCACGTAGACGCAATTCAGGCATTTGGCAAATACCGTATTTATCCGAAAAAGCTGGGAATTGACATGCTCTCAGTAAGCAGTCATAAGATTCACGGCCCGAAGGGCGTTGGGTTCTTATACATTAATGAGAAGGCGAAAGTCCAGCCACAGATCCTGGGAGGGGGACAGCAGGCCGGAATGCGTTCCGGTACTGACAATGTTCCGGGAATTGCAGGAATGGGAGTTGCTGCAAATATGGTTTACACAGATTTTGATGAGAAAATCCAGCATATGTACCAGCTGAAAGAGCGTCTGGCAGATGGCTTTTTGAAGCTGCCGGATGTTCGGCTTAATGGAATGGAATTGCAGGAAGGTGCGCCCCAGATTTTGAGCGCAAGCTTTATGGGGGTAAGAAGTGAAGTTCTTCTTCATACACTGGAAGAAAAAGGAATTTACGTTTCTGCAGGAAGCGCCTGCTCCAGTCATAAGCGTAAAGCTGTGGGAACTTTAAGCGCAATGGGAATGGAACCTGCCCAGAGAGAAAGCACTTTGCGATTCAGTTTTTCAGAGGAAAATACATTTGAAGAAGTAGATTACTGTCTGGAAGTGATCGGACAGGTGCTCCCTATGCTGAGAAAATATTCAAGACATTAATGCAACGCACGAAACAATCCGCAGGTATCATAGTCGGGGGCTTTTGACCCCGACGTCATAGTATATATAATAGGAGGAAACCAAATGATATTTCACGCATTTTTAATAAAATACGCAGAAATAGCAATCAAGGGGAAGAACAGATATTTGTTTGAAGATGCCTTGGTGAAGCAGATGAACATTGCCCTTTCTAAGATTGAAGGAGATTACCGCGTTGTGAAGGAGCAGGGACGTGTTTATGTGTTCTGCCCGGAAGAGTATGATTTTGATGAGGCGGTAGCTGCATTGAAGACGGTGTTTGGTATTGTTTATATTTGTCCGGTTGTAATCTACGAGGATAATGGATTCGAACAAACACGTGCAGATGTAGTTGAATATATGAAAAATGTTCATCCGGATTACAATGGAACTTTTAAGGTTTATACAAGACGGGCAAGAAAGTCATACCCGGTAAATTCCATGGAAGTAAGTGCAAGAATAGGTGAAAGTATTCTGGATGCTTTTCCGGAAGCAAAGGTGGATGTACATCAGCCAGAGTTAACTGTTTCTGTGGAAATCCGTGAGAAAATTTATGTTTATTCCAAGAGTATCAAGGGACCTGGCGGAATGCCGGTTGGAACCAATGGAAAAGCAATGCTGCTTCTTTCTGGCGGAATCGACAGTCCGGTAGCCGGCTATATGATCGCAAAGAGAGGCGTTAAGATTGAGGCTGTTTATTTCCATGCTCCGCCATATACCAGTGAGCGTGCCAAACAAAAGGTGGTAGACCTGGCGAAACTGGTGGCAAAATATAGCGGACCGATCAAACTTCATGTAGTCAACTTTACGGATATCCAGCTTTACATTTATGATCAGTGTCCGCATGATGAACTAACAATTATCATGCGCAGGTATATGATGCGGATCGCAGAACATTTTGCAAAGAAAGACAACTGCCTTGGTCTTATTACCGGAGAGAGCATTGGACAGGTTGCCAGCCAGACACTTCAGAGCCTTGCAGCAACCAACGAAGTATGCACACTTCCCGTATATCGCCCGGTAATTGGATTTGATAAGCAGGAAATTGTAGAGCGCTCCTGGGAAATCGGAACCTATGATACCTCGGTTCTCCCATACGAAGACTGCTGTACTATTTTCGTTGCAAAGCATCCGGTTACAAAGCCGAATCTGAATGTAATACGTAAGTCAGAAGAAAAGCTGGCAGAGAAGATTGATGAACTGATGGAGGAAGCTCTTAGAACTACGGAAGTAATTGAAATCCAGTAAATAACATTTTGACACAAAAAAATGAGGAACTGTTCGCAGTTCCTCAGCAATCGAATTCGTAATTATTCAACTGTATATTTGTTGATGATTTCCATAACGCTGTCAAGAGCAGCTCCATCAGCATGGATATTAAGGTCGATCGGTTTAGATAAATCCAAGCTGAAGATTCCCATGATAGACTTAGCGTCAATCACATATCTTCCGGATACCAGGTCGAAGTCGCAGTCAAATTTGCTGATCTCGTTTACGAATGCTTTCACTTTATC
>CAKRRG010000102.1 GCA_934394545.1 uncultured Blautia sp. | reverse complement strand
TAACTTCCATCTGAAGAAAAAAGCTGCAATGCCGTAGTTCCGGAAGTTTCAAACGTTCCATTATCAAAAAGATATCCGCCGCTTCCATCTGCATTTCTGGAATTGTAAATTTCCCAGGTTCCTTCTCCATAAAGGTTGATACTCATTGCATTAAGGTCCCCATACTGATACCAGCTGTCAAAATATGCAATAAATCCTTCCAGGCTCTTTCCTTCCGCACTTGGATCATACTCTGTGCCTGTGTCTGCATTGTCTGTATTAAGTATCTCTGTCAATTCCAAAGAATTAACTGCGTCTTTATACTCCTCCAGCATTTCGTCTGCCCAGTCGATATCCATCTTATACGCATAGCCATAAGTATGGTCATCCGTCTGGATATAAACCATTTTCCACAGACAGGTATCTTCATTTTCGCCTGTTGTAAAGCTTAGATTATATACCGGATAACTGAATTTTTTTGTAAGCTTTTTGCTTTTCTTTTCTTTATAATCTGCTATTTCACAGGTGCTGACAAATTCCGCAAAATTTTTCCTGACCGTCTTCTCATCTTCGCCCAAAACAGCCTCATTTTTTGCACTGCAGTTGACAATTACTGTCATTCCGTCTGCAGTCATATCTGAGTAGAAATAGCCGCCTTCCCAATTGGAGTCATTATAAAGCGGCTGCAAACCAGTATACCTTTTTGATGACATGAGTACATAACCAGAATTATTTTCAGGTTCAGCTGTATCCATATCTTCCTTTTCTTCTTTGTAAAAAATCGCGCCATCCACATTTCCCATATGAAGACTGGTTTCAGAATCAAGATAAAATCCGTCAATCCAATTCCCAACCCTGTTGAACATGTCATATCTGCCATTCCCGTCTCCATATTCATCTGTATACTTCAAATATCCCTGTACGGTGTTTTCTTCCAGTTGATATACAAATAATCCATCTTCCGTCAGCGTAAGGGTTTCTCTGTCGGAATTATTTTCATTTCGCCATATGCCTGAAAGCCTGGAAAAATCTACATCCATCTCTTCCTGCTCATATTCCGTTTCTTCTGCGAAAATCAGATTACATGGCAGCACTCCAAAAGCAGTTTCCAAAACTGCCAGAATCATAATTGCGGTAAATACCTTTCTCTTCATCTGTATTCCTCCTCCCTTCATTTTCTTGCAGCATCATAATGAACATAAAGAAATCCATCATACATAAAGTATATAATGGATTTCTTGAAACTCCAATTAACTAGTGGTTAGTTTTTTCCTGCAGAAGTTCTAAAAGACGCTGCCGCTTCATCCGTGTATCTCCGGTGATCTGAATTTTGGAATAAATCTGATTAACGTACTGTTTTACCGTTCCTTCTGAGAGAAATAACCTTGCTGCAATTTCTTTGTTGCTAAGACGTTCACTTATGTACTGAACGATCTTTCTGTCTCGCTCTGTAAGATCTGCAAAAATATCCGGGTACGTATTCTCATTTCGAATACGTATACATTTTTCTTCAAAAGCTTTTCCTAGTTTTATGATCTGTGCTATAAATGATTCTTCTCTTTCCCCATCAAGGCTATCCAAAAGCCCTGCCAAATAGCAGTAGTTTTCTGCAAAGGGCATGAGCAGCCCATCTGGCACAGCTTCGTTGATGAGTTTTCTTAAAAGAGTTCTGGCTTCTACTCTCTTTCCCAGTTTTTCATAGGCAGCTACGGTCTGGATCTGTATATATAAAGCCACCAACCCATAATGCATATTTTCACACATCTCAAGCAGTTTTTCATTTCTTCCGGCTATTTTTGAATACATTCCTTGCTCCAGATAAACCTGATTCTCGATCATTTCCATCATAGGCTTCCCAGGAGCCAGAAAATTCACTCTGGAAAGCTTGTGTTCCCGGAACAATGCAGGAATTTTTTCATTCTCCCTTGTCAAAGCATGGTAATAAGCACTGATGCTGTCAAACATATTTCTCCAGGAAGTATTATGTTTTCTTTGTAATTCTTCATAGCGGTCCTGAAAGCTCTTTTCCGGCTTATGATCCATAACAAGGGAAAGGCGGTACATTAAAAAATCACAACAAAGAGCTATATTTTCCTGCCCATTGCCTTCAATATGGGCATACGCATTTTCCAGGCTGATCTGGGCATCTACGAAACGTCCCTGCAAATATCTTGCCTCTGCAAGCATAATACGCTCTGCTCCTTGTCCATGTCCGTTTGTAACTTTATAATAATGAGGCATGCATTCCTGCATCTCATCCAATTCCCTATCCAGATTACCGGAACTGCGATGAAACATCATAAGAACAGAAGGGGAACCAAATGTCCACCCTCCTTCCCGCCGGATACTGATTGCAGTCCGGGACATCTGTGCACTTGCACTGCGATGAAACTGGCTCATTTTGGAAATATCATTATACATAAGAAAGCTCATAATTAAATCGCATTCTCCCAAAAGGTTTCCCTTTTCTTCCTGGGACCAATCCGGATGCTCCTGAATAGACTGCATAAGCAGTTCTTTTAATTCCAACATTTTCGGTATCTGTTTCCAGTTAAACATGCTTCGCATGAGAACCAGAAGGGCCAGTGGATACTCTTTTAATTTTGAAACCGGACACTCTGAAAGGACCTTAAGCACATCCGCAGGTTTCAGGGAGGCCAGAAGGATTCCTGCATCTTTCATTACTACCTGAAGCATTCCATCATAGTTCCTGCACTTCCCATATACCGACAATGCATGAAGGTACATGTTCTGTTTTTCATACCAGATACCGTAGCGATTATAATATTTGTCCTGCTTCTCCCAATCCATTCCCGAAAAAACACGCTGGGCACATTCTTTCATCATATGATGAAAACGGTAATACTTTCCATTGCTCAGACGTGTTACAAATGCATTCTGTTCTGTAAGCTTCAAAAGTATCGATTCCGTATCCTCACGTCCTGTGATCATCCTTGCCATATCTACTGTAAACTCATCGGCCAGTCCCATTGTGCTAAGAAACTCCTGCTGCTCCTTTGGAAGTGGCTTCAACATAGACTCTGCAAACATTTCATATATATTTGCATTGTTATCCGGCAATTCTCCATTTTTTGCATAAAAACACAAATTCAGATATACAGCCGAAAACCATCCCTCACTGGTATGAAAAAGTGTTTCAAGCTGCCTGCTGCTCAAGTCAGTGCCACATCGATGAATATAAGCAGCTAATTCTTCCTCTGTCAGGCGTAAAACATCCTCCTGGATCTGATAAAGCCTGCTTCCCAAGCGCACAATTGCAGAGCCTGGCAAAAAGCGGTTTCTACTGGCAACTATAAGGTGTACATTGCCTGGGAGGCGGCTTGCAAGAATATAGAGAAATCCGGAAGCACGATCATCTGTTAACAAATGAAAATCATCTATAAAAATATAATATTCCTGTTCTCCCGCAAGAAAATGACACAATGTTTCTGTAAGATACACAGCTGAAGCTTCATCACAAGGACATTCATACTCTGAAAGAAAGTCTAGTCCTGCAAAAGCAAAAGCTTTTTGTACACTTCGCCAGAATATAGAAAGATTATCTGAATAAATGCTTATTTTAATTACTGCAGCGTGATCTGTTTTTATTTTGGCTGCAAGCAGCCAGTTTACAGCAGTTGTTTTCCCATATCCCATTGGCGCAATGACAGCTGTCAATGCACATTGGGAAACAGGCTGCATACAATTTCTCAGTCGTTCTGATATATAAATTGTATTCAGGTTCTCTTTTTCTGTTTTATTTTTTTTACTCATTGAACTGCCACACCCTTAACTGTAAATTTTGACCCTGGTATCATCATTTTATCATGTAAAAACAATATCAACAATAAAAACAAATCATTAATTATTTCGATTGCCATTTTTGTGCAAAAATGATACTATATTCTCATGTGACTGCTTCCTGCGAACATCTGTCCACAGGAAGCTTATTTTACCAGATGAGGAGGCTATTATGAACGATTATAAAATGGGAACCAAATGTGTTCAGGCAGGTTACAAACCTGGAAACGGTGAGCCAAGACAGATTCCAATTATTCAGTCCACAACATTTAAATACGACACCAGTGAAGATATGGGAAAGCTTTTTGATCTTGAAGCGGAAGGCTACTTTTACTCCCGTCTTCAGAATCCTACTTGTGACCACGTAGCAGCCAAGCTTGCTGCCATGGAAGGCGGTACAGCCGCTATGCTTACCTCTTCCGGACAGGCTGCAAATTTCTTTGCCCTGTTTAACATCTGTGAATGTGGAGACCACATTGTAGCTTCTTCCTCCATTTATGGCGGAACCTTTAACCTGATTGCCGTCACCATGGCAAAAATGGGAATCACAGCCACCTTTGTTTCCCCAGATGCCACCGAGGAAGAATTAAATGCAGCCTTTCAGCCAAATACAAAAGTCATGTTCGGTGAAACAATTGCCAACCCGGCACTTACTGTCCTGGATATTGAACTTTTTGCGAAGGTTGCTCATGCACACGGGGTTCCTCTTATGGTAGATAACACCTTCCCTACACCGGTTAACTGCCGCCCGATTGAATGGGGCGCTGACATTGTCACTCACTCCACTACCAAATATATGGATGGACACGGTGCAGCACTGGGCGGTGCGATTATTGATGGCGGTAAATTTGACTGGATGGCTCACAAAGACCGTTATCCAGGACTTTGTACACCAGACGAAAGCTATCACGGAGTTACATATGCTGAGAAATTCGGAAAAGAGGGTGCTTTTATTACCAAATGCACTTCACAGCTTATGCGTGATTTTGGTTCCGTACAATCCCCCAATAATGCATTTATCCTGAATCTGGGATTGGAATCCCTGCATGTCCGTATGCCCAAGCATGTAGAGAACGGACAGGCTGTTGCGGAATTTCTGGAAGCACATCCGAAGGTAGCTTATGTAAACTATCCGGGACTTCCTTCCAATAAATATTATGAAAGAGCACAGAAATATCTTCCAAATGGTGGCTGCGGCGTTGTTTCCTTCGGCCTGAAGGGTGGCCGTGCGGCTGCTTCCACTTTTATGCAGAACTTACATCTGGGTGCTATCGAAACTCATGTGGCAGACGCAAGAACCTGCTGCCTGAACCCGGCCACCTCTACTCACAGACAGATGACGGATGAACAGCTGCTGGAAGCCGGCGTACCTGCTGAGTTGATCCGTATCAGCCTTGGGCTTGAGGATAAAGAAGATCTGATTGCTGATATTTCTAACGCATTGGATGCCATTTAACCGAATTATACAAAAAATCGGAGTCCTCTTTCAGATTGATAGGAGACTCCGATTTTTTATGTTAGGATTCCAGAACTTTTTTTCTGAGATTTTCCAGATCATTTGCGTCCGGATGAGATAAAGCATGGTCAAAATTTGCGATCAGCATATCAAGATTCGGCTTATGATCCGGCTGCTCTTTCATCTTTACATAGCGCTCTCGCACAGACTGCGGCATTTTACCCTGACACATATATTCCCCAATGATCTGATTGCCCGGTTCCACGTTTTCTTTAATATTATTAAGGATTCTTTTAAAATATCCTTCATCCACACCGAACCCGGCAGTTCCAAACAAGAAAATCTTTTTGTTTCTAAGACTTTTTATTAATTCCAGAGTTGTTTTGTCTGCATTTCCTCTATCTGTCCAGAAACCAATATAAAGCATTTCGGATACCGGATTTTCTTTACATGGGCCAAAATAATCACAATTTTCTTCCGGCAGAATTTTGCGAATGGTATCTGCCAACATTTTTGTATTACCGGTCATACTGCTGAACATAATTGAATATCTTGTTTTTTCCATATTCATTACCTCGTATACATCCTTTTCTTCTCAAATTTCCAGACTCATATCATGCCATTCTTCTCCTCCCCATACAGAACCGGAGATTCCATTATCTCTATAGCCCATCTTTTTGTACATTTCTACCTTATTATCCAGACAGGTCAGATACAGGCATTTCCGCCCTTTCGCCTGTTCCCGGGCTACGTAACGTGCCATGATTTCCCGCGCAAGCCCCTGATGACGATACTCCGGAAGCACATCAAGTCCCAGAAGCATAATATTTTTTCCATCTGGATCATGAAGTGTGATATCTGTAAAAAATTCATCCCGGAATACCTGTTCATCGGTTGCAACTCCATTCAGGAATCCGGCAATTCTTCCAGTTTCTTTGTCTACAGCTACCAGAAAAGTTTCTGGCGTTTTCTTTATCCTCTCTTTCATACTCTTCTCAGAACAAGCCTCATTCGGCGGAAAACAGATTTGCTCGATTTTAACTGCCTGCATACTCTCCTCTGGAAGAATATCTCTGAATTCATATTTTATTGTCATTTTTTGTATTCCTTTCTTTTTTCGATTTATCAGGAGATTCTCCATCTATCTGTAATCTTACCTATCAGCTGGTTAAAATGCATAAGCTTTTTCAAAAGTTCTACAAATATAGATGCAAGAAGAGAATCCGCCAGAAGAACAAGCGTAATTACTACCGGGTATCCAAATGAGTAGGTGAAGTCTCCAAACCATGTTGTACGGATAAAATTATGGATTAGGAAAATTCCCGCTGAGTAAATTCCAAGAAAATGAAAAATTTTATTAAACAAAGAAACCGAAAAGATGAATTCGCAGCAAAATAGCGTTACCACAACAGGAATCACTGCATCCCACACCGGATATAACCGCCCCTTCAATGGGCCCTCTCGAAGTACCATCAAAACAAAAACACAAATAAATTCCAATATAAATTTGATTATTTTATTCTTTACTTCAGAATCAGAAAACTTATACTGCACTCCACGGGTTATCAAATTTGTATATGCACATACCATTCCAACTCCAATGCAAAGGAAATAATGGCGTATATTTGCATCATGAAATTCTAAAAAGAAGTTTATAATAGTCATAAATACTATAAATATAAATCCATTCATCTTTTTAAGAAGCAAAAACAATAAAGGTATGATCAGGACAATAAAAATTGCAAGACCGTAATACCAAAAAGTAGCCTTCAAAGAAGGTGTATCCAGATAATTCGCAAGGCCGAACATATCCACAAGAAAATATTCTGCATTATCCGGAAATTTCGTCCCATAACAATTCTGCAGCTTTCCCGGACTCAGTACACTGCATGCAAGAACAATACATAAAAATACAAACATGAAGTTTCCAAGCAATTTTACAAGCCTTGTGCAAATAACATTTCTGGAACCTTCCATATATGATATATTTGATTTCTTATCCAAAGACATCATTTTCTTAGTAAGTCCATAAGCACTTACCAATACAAAGAGAGAAACACAGATTTTCCCAAAGGCTGCCAGATAATTCAGATAATACTCCGGAAACAGCAATTTCAGTGTATATCCTGCATATCTCTCTTTATTCAAAAAGCAATGATGAAACAAAAGAATCACTACTGCCACACCCTTCAGACAGTTCGAATACTGCGCATTAAACAAATCCACAGTGCTTTTTTCTGTTTTTTTCTGAATACTCATATTCTTCTCCTCATTATATGTTTTTTTCATTATAGCACAGCTTAAACCCGCGTTATACTTTTCCTATTCATTATGCAATGCCGTTACTGGTGTGCATATTTATTTCCAGAAAAGATTTAAATAAATCCTGCCTCATTGCGTGAATACCTTTGATTTATTGGGCTTTTCTGGACAAGAGGCACACAGTCTCGACTGTGTTTTCGTTGAGCAACCGAATTGCTTCGCCTTCAAAACCTTCATAATACACCGGAAATGCCAGATCAA
>CAKRRG010000101.1 GCA_934394545.1 uncultured Blautia sp. | reverse complement strand
AGACTGCAGACCACAGTTTTATATCTCTGATATGATCAAGATCATGAAGGGGAACATTGCCCGGCAGATGTTTCTTGTGCATCCAGAATTGAAGAAGGAACTTTGGGGAGGGCATCTGTGGAATCCATCTTATTGTGCAGTAACAGTGAGTGACAGGAGCAGAGAACAGGTATGCTCTTACATCGAAGGGCAGAAAGAAAAACAGAAACCTGAAAGAAGCAGTTTTTAAAACGGTAAGCAGAAAGATGAAAAAGATGAAGACAGTATCCAGTTATGGCGTAGAATTGCGAAAACAGAATATCCCGATCCGCCAGACACTGGATATTTATCGTTCCGCAGTCAGTTGCCTGACGGAGATTTATGCTCAGATATGGGATGAACTGGCAGTGATCACGGAACCTAAAAAACGTTTCAACACGGCAGAACATCTGGTACATACCACGAAAAAGAATCAGGCAAGATTTGATTTTGACCGGCGCTTTCCCAAGATGCCTTCTTATCTCAGAAGGGCAGCTATCCAGCATGCCCTGGGAAGCGTATCCTCATATAAGACAAGGCTGGAACTGTGGAAAAAAACGGATCAGAAAGGCGGCAGGCCGAAGCTGGTGTGTGATAATCATGCCATGCCGGTATTCTACCGTGATGTGATGTACCGCGAAGATACAGAAGAAAAAGATGGAGCGTACCTGAAACTTTATGACGGCCATGACTGGAAATGGTTCAGGGTCAGTCTCAGCCATACAGATATGGAATATCTCAGAAAGAACTGGGCAGGAAAAAAAGCTGCAGCCCCCGTATTGGAAAAAAGGCATCGTAAATATTTTCTGCGTTTTTCTTATACGGAAGAGGTGCTGCTTACAAAGACACCTGCAAAAGAACAGGTCATCTGCAGTGTGGATCTAGGACTCAATACGGATGCAGTCTGTACCATTATGCGGTCAGATGGAACTGTCCTGGGAAGAAAGTTTATCGATTTTCCCAGTGAAAAAGACCGGATGTACCGTGTGCTGGGACGGATAAGCAGGTTCCAGCGGGAGCATGGCTCTGCACAGGTGAAAAGCAGGTGGGCTTATGCGAAGCGTCTTAACACAGAACTCGGAAGAAAGATTGCAGGGGCAGTCACAGGATATGCGGAAGAAAACCATGCGGATGTGATCGTTTTTGAGTATCTGGAAATAAAAGGAAAGATATCCGGGAGAAAGAAACAGAAGCTGCATCTGTGGAGAAAAAGGGATATCCAGAAAAGATGTGAACACCTGGCTCATAGGAGAGGGATGCGGATATCCAGGATCTGTGCGTGGAATACCAGCAGGCTTGCCTATGATGGGTCAGGAACGGTTGTCCGTGATCCGGGCAATCACAGTCTCTGTACATTCCAGAATGGAAAAAGATATAACTGTGATCTTTCGGCATCCTATAATATTGGAGCAAGATATTTTATCCGTGAACTCTTAAAACCCCTTCCGGCAACGGAAAGGTCTTTGCTGGAGGCAAAAGTCCCTTCAGTAAAGCGTAGGATCTCATGTGTGTATGCTGACTTAAGAGAATTATTTTTAGAAATGGAACTTTTAAGAGTAGCATAAACACAGGCAGATATACAGCGGACTACCTGTGGTGTGGGAACCTGCCATATCTGGCATGGGAAAAAGCGCATGACTGCGCATATCCTAAGTTACAGGCGTATCCGCCGATATTTAGCCTTGTCGCTTAAAGCGATTGAGGAGCACGTGACTTTAGTCGTGTGAGATCCAC
This sequence comes from uncultured Blautia sp., assembly GCA_934394545.1. Classification (GTDB taxonomy): domain Bacteria; phylum Bacillota; class Clostridia; order Lachnospirales; family Lachnospiraceae; genus Blautia_A. The sequence continues at coordinate 6,018 of CAKRRG010000101.1, read as the reverse complement.
AATATGCCGCAAGTACTTGATCCATATACAGAAATCGGTATTTGAAGGCAATATAACAGAATCGAAATATTATTTGAGGTGAACATGTTTAAAATTGATGAAATGCTCTCGAAGAATAACCAGCATTTGGCACTTGCGCATTTTACAACAAAGAATGATGGATGCGGCCCGGATGGAATGCATGTATCCGAATTAGAAAAATACTGGCAATTATTATTTTGACACAATTCCGTTGGAAAATTTAATTCTGGAAATAGAAAAATATATTTTGGATGAAGCAGTTTTACACCTTATAAAACAGTATTTATTTTGTGATATATTTTTCGAAGGAAGAATTAGCCGTAAAATGTAGGGCATTATACAGGGAAATGCAATCAGTCCCGTATTAAGCAATCTCTATTTAAACGAATTTGATCGAGAATTAAATGTACGTGAATTGAATTGGATTCGCTATGCAGACAATATTTATGTTTATATGGATTCTTATGAAAAAGCCCTAAAGGTATATAGCGAATTAACAGAGTTGCTTAAAAGCAGGAAGCTAACGGTTAATAAAGAAAAAAGCGGAGTTTTTGATGTAAGTACCAGAAGTATTTTAGGGTATGATATTTTAATACGAAATAATAAGGTTGACGTCAGAAAACATATTTACAAAAGTGTGAACCAGTATTCAAACTGGCACAATAGTAATCTGGAGTTTATTAACGGAAGGTACCACATTACATCTGATGGAATTATTAATCGCCAGGATTACGGATTGCTTTTTGAAAATGAGAAAAAGAAACATTACATCCCAGTTGAAGTATCTGATCAGCTTAACATATATGGAAATGTGACACTGGCATCAAATGTATTGCAGACACTTAGTAATCGCGAAATAAAAGTGTCATTTTTTGATAAATATGGTCAGCTTATTGGAACCTTCTTGCCGGAGAAAACGAAAAAGTCTGCGGAAATAATTTTGGTACAAAGTAAAAATTATATAGATGAAGCTATAAGAACAGATACTGCCCGTAGAATGGAAATTGCAGGCCTTCATAATATCAGGGCAAATAAATCGTGCGTCTACGGTAAATGATATGATGCTTATAGAGGCAAAAGCACGACAGCTATATTATGCATCGTTTAATGGCATTTTAGAAAATCCAGATTTTTTGTATGAGAAACGTACAAAACGTCCGCCGGAGGATGCGATAAACGCATGTATTAGCTTTGGGAATACGCTTTTATATAATACTTTTCTAAATATCATATGGAAAAAGGGCTTAGATCCCAGATTTGGAGTAGTGCATGCAACCAACAGGAGAAGCCAGAGTTTGAATCTTGATTTTGCTGATTTTGAAATCTCAAACATGGGAGTATATTTGTCGAAAGAGGGAAAGAACATTTTCCTGCAAATGTATGAAGAAAAGCTTAAAAGCAAGATTACAGTTAAAGGTAAAGAAATATCATATTATCAGTTACTGGAAAGGGAAGTTCAAAGCTATAAGAATTTTTTATTGAGAGATGAGAGTTACAAGCCGTATAAGTATTATTGAAAATAGAAGTTGTACAGTGATAAAAAAGTCGGTCGATCTCCAAGCGAAAAATACCGATTTATAGAAATGGTGTAAAATCAAGGAAAACCGCCATTTTAGAAAAATCGATCGACCGACTTTTTCTAGAAAAAGATTGCAAAAACAGGCGAAATCTGCCATAATAAAATCCAAGAACAGCGAAAATACTGTTGTCGTACCTTACCTATAAGGAATTGAAACGGTCTTTTTTCATACGGATATTTGCATCCTTTTTTAGGATGTCGTACCTTACCTATAAGGAATTGAAACGGTCTTCCATATAGTCTCTTATCCCGTCTTCGCTTTCGCAAAGCGTTGTACCTTACCTATAAGGAATTAAAATTTGCTTAGCTACACCAATGTGTTGAAAAGGAGAACTATATGTTTGGAAGCAAGTGGAAAGCGGTAGATGAGGAAGAAGAGAGTAAAAACGACATTAATTAAGAATATTACAGAGGAATTGACAACTTCAGATTTTGTTAACTTTGTAAAAAAAGCAACAGCAGTGGATTACCATAAAATGCTGTATCAATATGAAGATTTCAGAAGTGCAACTACATATTTGGGCGTAACTCGAGATGGTAATATGTTAGGAAACCAGGGATTGGGGGGTATTGCAGAAATAAATTCCATGGTAAACGATATGTTTTCAGGACCATTCGCGGAAGATTATGGAAATGGAAACATAAGCATGCGAGAACTTGTAAGGCAGAAACAAGGGAAAACAGTTTTTGTAGAATATGATTTAAGTGTTGGAATGACACTGGCTCCTATTTATCGAATCTTATTTGATCTTGCTTTAAAAGAAACTCTTGGTGGAAGAAAAGAAAGAAGAGGAAATACATATTTTATTATTGATGAAGCAAGTCTGCTTCCCAATCTTGTACATTTACAGGATGCATTGAATTTTGGAAGAAGCCTAGGTGTTAAGGTGGTTGCTGGTCTGCAAAGTATAACTCAGTTTTATGATGCATACGGAGAAGAAAAAGGAAAAGTTATTGCCGCAGGATTTATGAACAGCTTTTGTTTTCAGACATGGGATTTGGAGTCTAGAAATTTTATTTCCGAACGTTTCGGGGCAAACTATCAAAACTTGTCTAACTATTATGATGGAAAGCCTATTATACTTCAGCGCGAGGGAAATGTAGTTGAGGATTGGGATATCTTAGATTTGGAAGTAGGGGAAGCTTTTGTAAACCTTACTCAGAAGAGGGGAGTTCGCTTTAAGTATAAGCTTCCTAGATTTCAATAATTTTCTAGCAAATCTAATGCACAGTATACATTATGGTGCAGAGTTTAAAGAAGTGTCAATAGCTCAACACCACTTTACAACTTTTTCATAAAAAAATATCGTACAGGACATTCTGACGTATAATGAATTTGGCACAAAACATTACAAAGGAAAGTGACCCTGTACGACAAAATAAATATAACGAAAAAGCTCTGATTGGTAGACTTTATAAATATTTTTTGGTTTATTTTGAAACATTTTCTGTCCCTATAGCAGATATCCTGTTTCTGCTGAAATAGATTTTACGTTTTCCAATGAAAAGATCGGTGATTATTATACCAGTGTCCGCTGGGTTCTCACTAAGATCTTCGGCAACAGGGAAGTCCTTGCCTATGTCACTGCCACAGAAAAAGAACATGGTACAAAACGACTGTTTTTCAGTACCGTTTTCCCGGAAAATCTGCAGATTTTCTGTTTATCACCTCTGATTACAATCCTGGCAATATTCGCATGAGAAAAGAAACTCTGGGTGGAAGTACTTACGATCTGGGCGTGTATAATACAAGCCTTATTCTTCGTTTCATTCCGGAAGAACCAAGTAAGATCAAGGCAGTGGCAAGCTTTTCTGAGGAAAATATAGACAAGCTTACATCTGTAGTGATGGAATATAAGGATGGCAAAAAGGCAGCATTTTCATGTGGAATGGTACTTGCCACAGATCAGGACCGACGTATTGACCGTTTCGAAATTCATGGAACAAAGGGAATGATCAAAGGTGTTGTATTTGAATTTAACGGTGCCGGGGAGCTTAGTTATCAGGTAAGTACATTTGATGGAAAAGAAGAGATTAAGAAGATCTCTGTTCCGCAGAATTACAGTCTGGAAGTGGAACAGCTTGGAAAATGTATTGCAGGGGAAGCCATGCCGGCAGTGACGAAAGAATTTTCTCTTGCAAATGCCAGAATGATCGACAGGATATTGAAAGAAATCGGATACTAAAATATCAAATGAATGGTAAAAGATCTTTTGACACTCATATCATGATATAAGAGAGTTCAAAAAATGGCTGACAGCTAAAAACTGCCAGCCATTTTTTGAATCAAAGTTTATTTCTGATTTTTTTGTTGAAGTAAAGAAAGAAAACCGTATTCAGCAAAATTCCTACCAGTGTAGAAGCAGGTGCCGCCAGGCCAATCTTTGTCAGACTGGCATCAGGCTGAATGCTCATATAATATGACATTGGAAGCCGCACCAGAAGTGTCTGAAACAAGCCTTGGAACATCACCCACAAGGTCTGATTATTTCCGTTAAAATAACCAACCATGCTGAACATAATTGCTGTTAAAATCGTTTCAGGAGCGAAGCCCTTCAGGTAATCAAATCCCTTCTGGATAACAGCAGCATCAGTTGAGAACAGGCTGGCAAGTACATCACCCTTCAATAGAACCAGAACAAAAACCAGACATCCGAATAGCAGTCCGACTCCGATTCCGGTGAACATAGACTGCTTTGCACGCTTTGGCTTTCCTGCGCCTACGTTCTGGGAAACGAAGGAGGCCATGGACTGCATCAGTGCGCTTGGAATCAGCATGGCAAAGTTTACAATTTTGCAGGCAACCCCATATCCGGAGGAGGCTTCCAGTCCCAATCTGTTTACAAATGCACAAAGTGCCAGGAAGGACATCTGGGTAAGAAATTCCTGGAGAGCCAGAGGCAGTCCGATTCCCAGAAAACGTTTACATTGGGAATTAAAACGGAAGTCGGATTTTTTGATGGAAAAGGGCAGCTCCTTTTTCAGCAAAATGATAACTGCACATACTACACTGACCGCCTGTGCGAAAACGGTTGCGAGAGCTGCGCCGGCGGCATCCAGATGAAGTCCTGCAACCAGAAACAAATCTCCGAAAATATTTACAATACAGGCGACCAGAACGAATAAAAGCGGTGATTTACTGTCACCCAGACCACGAAAAATAGCAGAAAGCAGGTTATAGGCAACAATGAAGAAAATACCGCTTCCACAGATTCTTACATAGCTTGTAGTAAGTGAAACAGCCTCCGCAGGAGCCTGCATAAGCACGGAAATAGGGTGGGCAAAAGCAATCATTACAATAAAAAGTATGGCAGAAATAACAGTAAAAACAACTGCAGCACCGCCAATAACAGAGCCAATCCGTTCAGGCTTCTTTTCGCCAAGATAGCGGGCTATGAGGACTGTGATTCCCATAGCAAACTGTGTCACCACAAAAGTAACAAGGTTCAGTACCTGGCTTCCGGTAGAAACGGCAGATAATCCGGATGTAGAACCGAAACGTCCAACTACCAGAAGGTCTACGGCACCATATGCTGCCTGCAGTACAAGGGCACCAAGAATCGGCAGCATAAAAAGGGCAAGCTTTTTCAGAATGCTTCCCTGGGTAAAATCATTTTTTTGATTTGTCAAGGTCAATTCTCCTTTCACACATAATTTTATAAAATTTCTCCATGGTCCGGATGGTACATAGAATGTCCTCCTCTGGAATACTGTCTACGTAACCGGACAGGATAGTAAAGTACTGTTTATTGTACTTCTCTGAAAGGGCTTTTCCAGCTTCTGTGACAGTCAGGTAGGTAACCCGGCCGTCCTCAGCGGATGCAAGCTTTTTTACATAGCCTTTGGCTTCCATGTCCTTCACTGTACGAGTTACACCGGGACGTGGAAGAGAAAGAGCGTCACTTACATTTGATACCTTCACCTGGCTTCCTTGCTTTTCCAGCTTTTCAATGATATCCAGATACTGAATAAAAGAAGATGCAACTCCATCTGGCAGGGGCGGCAGCATATCCCGGATCCGCTTGCCCTGATAACAGGCATCCATCATCCGCTTGATAAGTTCAATATCCATAGGTATTTCTCCTTACAAAAAAATAATTACCACTGTTAATTAACAATGGTAATTATAAAGAGGGGATAAAATTTTGTCAAGAAAAATATGTAATTACATGCTTTGCCTTGATTTTTGAGTGTTAAACCGAATGGATAAATTTCTCCACATAAAAAAGTGCAGCTCCGATGGCCGGAGTATACTGCCCATGAGTTCCAACGAGAATCTGTTCTTCTTTCAGCTCAAATGGAGTCATGGAATTGATCTGCCGCAGCAGATAATCTGTGTCATCTTCTGTAAAATAAGGTGCCAGATATCCACTGATAATGATTGGTGCATCAATAACCAGATTCAGGTTTTTCATTGC
>CAKRRG010000100.1 GCA_934394545.1 uncultured Blautia sp. | reverse complement strand
GAAGTAATGCAGCCATCCTTCTTATTGAAGTTCAGCTCGAAATCATCACCTGTTACTACAGTTGTCTCTTCCTGATCATCTACACTAAGTGCCGGAATTGCTTCTTCATCAATTGCATCTGCATATCCTGTGTCATACAGTAATGCAAGCTGCTCTTTTGCGATTTCATGACCAGCCTCTGCCCAGGAAGTATCTTCCTTCAGTTCGAAGCTGAGGTTTACAAAGTACTCAGAACCAGTCTTTAATTCAGGCTCTGTAAATGGAATTTCCAGAACTGCCTCTGTAAGTGGTGCAATGTTTAACTGATCATCTGTAAACTCACCGCTCTGGATCGGTTTTCCATCTTCGATCAGTTCCCATGTACCCTTGAATGTGTTCAGGTTTGTAAACAGATATTTGTTTTCAATGTTTACTTTTCCATGACGGATATCTCTGTTTGTGATTCCGATATTCTGATACAGTTTCTTAACTTCTACAAGCTCAGGCTGTGGTGTTCTATCTGCGGATACAAGTCCGTTTGCACAGAAGTTCTTGTTGTTTGGATTTCCCTCTGGGATATCCTGCCAGTCACCACCGAAGCTGTTGTACTGCTCACGGCTGTATGTTCTATCTGTTGTTTCCTCGAAATCAAGCCATACAACTGCGTCATCATTTGCTTCTCTGCCGGCATCCTTTAACTCATCTGCGGAAAGTGCAGTCTTGTAGATACGAACGTTGTCAATGAGGCCCTTGAAGTTAGGTGGAACACTTGGATTCTGTGCATCATAAGTAATATCAGCACCGATACCAACTGCATTACCGCCACCTGCAACACCTTCTGTTGTCTCAGCTGTTGCTACTTCTACATCATCAATATAAAGCTTCAGTTCTTTTCCATCAAAGGTACCAGCTACATGATGCCAGTTGTCTGCCCAGTCTTCTGGTGTTGGAATGGATGCGGAAACCTTCTCATAAACTCCGTTATTATCATCCCAGTTGGTGTTGTAGATATAGAACTCTACATAATCAGCTGTTGCTTCACCCGTCTCCTCGTCTGTCTCAACTTTTCTCTGAAGACCATAAGACTCTGTACACATCCAGTCATCATTACCCTTTGTAATGATCGGGCTGGTCTCTGTTGTTGCTTCTGGTTTCACCCATGCTTCCAGAGTAAATGCAGAATCGCCTCTGAAGTTCAGAGCTTTATCATTATAGCACTGTGCGTATCCGTCTAATGCTTTGCCATCTTTACCTTCTTCAGAAAGCTCACCCTTCAGATAAACATCAATGTCTTTTCCTGCATTGGTAAGCATCTTGTCTGTAGGTGTTGGCTCATAGATTGTCTGATCTACCCAGTCCCAGATAAATCCACCCTGAAGGTTTGGATATGCTTCATAAACATCCCAGTACTCTTTCAGGTTACCAACGCCGTTACCCATTGCATGTGCATACTCACACTGGAATGCCGGTTTGGTTCCGTAATTGCCCCACCATACAAGCGGGTTTTTGTATTTGTCCATTACTTCCAGGTTATTCACACGACGATACATTCTTGACCATACGTCTACTTCTGGAATGTCTCTGTCACCTTCATAATGAACAAGTCTTGTCGGGTCAAGCTCTTTACATAATTTACCAAGCTCTGCCCAGCAGGATCCGTTGTAGGATTCGTTTCCAAGTGACCATAAGAGAATAGACGGATGAACTTTACTTCTCTCGATGGTGCTTGTCATTCTGTCTTTACATGCGCTGATCCATCCCTCGTCACTCTGTGGAATGTAATCATTTACTCCATGAGACTCAATGTTTGCTTCGTCGATCATGTAAAGACCGTATTCGTCGCATAACTCATACCATCTTGCCTCATTTGGATAATGAGAGTTACGAACTGCATTGATATTATACTGTTTCATCAGCTTAATATCCTGGATCATGCTCTCTTCTGTGATATGTCTTCCGGTTTCGCCTAATGTTTCGTGTCTGTCAACACCCTTGAACATGATCGGCTGTCCGTTAACAATGATCTGTGACTCCGTTGTTCCTTTATTGATGATCTCTACTTCACGGAAACCAACGTTGCAGCCTGCTGTCTCAACGATTTCTCCAGCTTCATCCTTTAAGGTGTATACAAGCTGATAAAGGTTCGGATCCTCTGCAGACCATTTCTTCGGGTTCTCTACATCTACAGAAAGCTGAAGCTCTGCCTGATTCTCATTGAATGCAACATCTCCCATAGACTGGGTGAATACTTCATTCTGATCCGCATCGAACAGAGTTGCTTCTACGGTATATTTCTTACCAGCATCTTCTGCATTGTATCTGCGCAGAGTCACTTCTGTATTGAGCACTGCGTTCTCATAATTGTCATCTAAATCAGTTGTGTAATTAAAGTCAAAAATAGAGGCATCTTTCTCTTTGCAGAATAAAAATACATCACGGAAAATACCGCTTAAACGGATAAAGTCCTGATCTTCCAGGTAACTTCCGTCTGACCAGCGATATACCTGTACAGAAATATTATTCTGTTCTCCAGGAGCATTCAGATATTTGCTGATGTCAAATTCTGCTGCTGTGTAACTATCCTCACTGTAGCCAACAAGTTCTCCATTCACCCATACATAAAAGGCGGATTCTACACCCTGGAAAGATACAAATATTTCTTTTCCGTCCCAATCTTCCGGTGTTGTAAAATCTCTTCTGTAAGAACCTACTGGATTATATTTCACAGGTGCTACGCCAAGCTCCGGTATTTCTACGCCTTCCCAAGGCAGACGTGTGTCTGTATATTTCGGATGATCGTAGCCTTCTGTCTGCCAGTTAGCCGGAACTGTAATGTCATCCCAATCACTTACATCATAATCGTTCTGATAGAATTCTGTGTTTCTACCTGCCGGATTCTCTGCAAACTGGAATTTCCACTGTCCGTTGAGCAACTGATAAAATGGTGAGTTTTCTTTATTACGTACCTTCGCATCTTCTACTGTTTTAAAAGATGTAAAGCTTGTATGTGCATCTTCACGATTTACACGGAAAACATCTCTCTGATCATACCATTCTTCGCCCTCGAACTGACTTCCATCTACTTCTGTTAATGCTACCTCGCCGGAAATCCCAGCTGCACCAGAACCGTCTTTCGTTGCTTCAGAAGCAAATGCAGTCATACTACCAGTTGTTGCCATTGTTGCAGCTAATACAACTCCGATTCCCTTCTTACAAATCTTTTTCATTGCTACCTCCATATACTTGTCTACTCCATTTTGTTGCATTTGTTAAAATATTACCTCAAGCGCTTGCTTGCATGACTATACCATTGTTTTTGGAATAAGTACATGGAATTTCCTTCTGTTTTTCTTTGATTTCCTTCTATTTTGCATAAAATTTTCTTATTTTTTCTCTATTTTTTGTTCATTTATTACATTATCATGGTAGCATTTTATCTTGATAAATTGGTATTTTTTTTGTAATATAGCACTTAACTATTATTTATTCTACATTCTTCGTAGCCACAATATCCACACCTGTACCTGCCACATTTGTTAAAATCACATCTCCAATGTGAACCGGTGCCGGAATCTGAATTCCTTTCAGATCCCTTACGCACTGGAAAATTTTATCCTTCGGAATGTCTTCCTTCGTTTTTACGGATACCATATCAATGCTGCCCCCTGACACACGCACCGTAGAGGTTACAATTCTTGTTGGATCCGTCACTTCTTTTCTGGCGTATACCTCTCCTCGCTTACAGGTATTTCCTGTAACGCTCACCACCTCTTTCCCATTCATTACCACGGTAAGAGGACAGCCCATAGGGCAGCCGATACATGTTAATTTTCTCTCTTCCATAACCTAGTTCTCCTCAATTTTCACTGTGATCGTCTGCAGATCCGGATATCTCAAAAGCATATCTTTCGTCAGCTTAATCTCTTCCATTTCACCAGGTGCAACAACCGGGCGTTTCTTGTGGATTACTCTCTCATTATCGAAATAAGCACTGATATAGCAATTGGTATAAACACCTCCCACACGGAAACGTACCGTAAGATTTTCGTCCATACGGCTTACCTGAACAGTTCCCGGAACCGTATATCTGACTCCTGCAACCGGATTTATCTGAATTACCTTTCCTTCTGATCTCTGCTCTTTTCCTGCTTTTACATACCTGGCGGCGTTTCTTCCTGCCGCTTTTGCCTCTTCAGATACAAAGTCCACCAGATCATGAACATGCAGTACATTTCCACATGCAAAAACACCTTCCAGATTTGTCTCCAGACTTTCATTTACATTTGGACCTGATGTAACAGGATTCATATCCACACCCATGCCTCTTGAAATTTCATTTTCCGGAATCAGACCTACCGAAAGGAGAAGGGTATCACAGCTGTATTCTTCTTCTGTTCCCGGAATGGGTTTTCCATGACTATCCACCTGTGCCAGCGTAACACCTTCCAGGCGCTCTTTTCCTTTAATATCTACAACCGTATGACTGAGCTTCAGCGGAATTCCATAATCATCCAGACACTGAACAATATTTCGCTTCAGTCCGCCGGAATAAGGCATCAGCTCCGCAACCACCTTAACCTTTGCACCTTCAAGGGTCATTCGTCTTGCCATGATCAGACCAATATCTCCGGAGCCCAGGATCACAACTTCTTTTCCTGGCATATACCCTTCTATATTTACCAGCCTCTGTGCCGTACCTGCGGAAAAAATCCCAGCTGGGCGATATCCGGGAATGTTAAGCGCACCTCTGGAACGTTCTCTGCATCCCATTGCCAGAACAACCGCTTTTGCCTGAATTTCAAAAAGACCTTCTTCCCGGTTCATTGCTGTAACAATTTTCTGTGAACAAATATCCATAACCATTGTATTTAATTTATATTCAATATTCAGCTCTTTTACCTGTTCAATAAAACGTGCTGCATATTCCGGTCCGGTCAGCTCCTCTTTAAATGTATGAAGTCCGAATCCGTTATGAATGCACTGATTCAGAATTCCGCCAAGCTCCCTGTCTCTTTCCAGAATCAGGATGCTGTCAACTCCGCTTTTCTTTGCGGAAATAGCTGCCGCAAGTCCCGCTGGACCGCCTCCGATAATAACAATATCATAAGCTCTCATGCCTCAATGCCTCCCTTTTATAACGAATCTTTATTATAATCCGTGATAATGTCAGATGCTCCACCGGATTTCGTAATATCAAACATGCTTACCTTTCGTTCTCTTGCCAGAATTTCCATTGTTCTGGGAGAACAGAAGCCAGCCTGACAGCGCCCCATACCGGCTCTTGTTCTGCGTTTCACCCCGTCCAGGGATTTTGCGCCCAGAGGTCTTCTGATTGCATCGATGATTTCCCCTTCTGTAACCTTTTCACAGCGGCAGACAATATTTCCATATTCTGGTTTTTCTCTGATCAGTGCATTCCATTCTTCTTTGCTGAGGGTTTTCGGATCCAAGATTCCCTTTCTCACTGACACAAAATCTTCTTTTTCTTCCAGCCCCATTTTTTCTTTCAGAAGCAGCGCTACCATCTCGCCAATGGCCGGGGCGCTGGAAAGTCCCGGAGATTCAATGCCTGCACAGTCAATAAATCCTTTTGCATCTTCCAGTTCTCCGATCAAGAACTCGTTACCGTCTTCATGTGCACGAAGTCCTGCGAATGAAGTGATTACCTGTCGAAGGGGAAGATTTTTCACATTCATTCCTGCTTTTTCAAGCACTTGATCCAGCCCTTCTCTGGTGGTATTGGTTCCTTCCCGGTTTTCAATATCAATTGCAGTTGGTCCGAGAATCAGATTGCCATGAACTGTAGGGGCAACCAGAACTCCTTTTCCATATTTGCCAGGAAGTGCGAAGATTGTTTTGCTCACATGATTTCCTGCACTCTTATCCAGCAGACAGTAATCTCCTCTTCTTGGCGTGATATGGATTTTTCTCTTACTTACCATATTGTGAAGTCTGTCTGCATAAACACCGGCTGCATTTACTACGTATCTGGTCTGAAAAACACCATTATTTGTATGAATCTCCCAGCCCTTCTCTATTGGTTTAATATCTTTAACTTCCGTATCAAATTTAAATTCAACACCATTTTCGTTTGCATTCTCAGCCATTGCGATATTCATATGGAACGGGCATACAATTCCACCGGTAGGCGCGTAAAGCGCAGCATAAGCCTGATCCGAAATATTCGGTTCCATTTCTTTTAATTCCTCACCATTCAGAATCCTCAAATCCGGAACACCGTTTGCAACGCCTCTGTGGTGCAATTCCTGAAGCTTTGGCATATCTTCTTCCCGCAGACATACAACCAGGGAACCGTTTCTTTTAAATGGAAAGTCCAGTTCTCTGGAAAGCTGCTCCATCATCTGATTTCCTCTCACATTCAGCTTTGCCATCAGGGAACCTTCCGTGGCATCATAACCGGCATGAACAATTGCACTATTTGCTTTGGAAGTACCGCAGCATACATCTTCTTCTTTTTCTATTACACACGCTTTTACTTTATATCGCGACAGTTCTCTTGCTGTCGCTGCTCCTGAAACTCCAGCTCCGATAATGATTACATCATACATTTTAAACTCACTCCTTTTCGGATTTCCTTTAAGAAAAAGAGCCCGACAAGTAACCACACTTTCCTGTGTAGTTATCCTGTCAGGCTCTCTCATCTCACGCCATTCCTATATTTTGTTATTTTACTTCTACAAGCTCAATCTTGAAATTCAGTTCCTTCCCAGCCATCTCATGATTCGCATCAAAGGTAATTGTCTTCTCATCTTTCGCGGTTACCTTAACCGGGAAAGGCTGTCCGTACTGGTTAGACAGGTATACCTGCTGTCCTACGGTAAGGTCCTCGGAACCTGGAAGCTGTGTGATTTCAAGAGTAAAGATCGCATCTGGATTCGGCAATCCATATGCTTCTTCCGGCATCAGGTGAACATCTACAACCTGGCCAACTTCCATATTGGCAACTGCTTCATCGAATCCCTTGATCATCTGACCAGCTCCACAAATGAACTCCAGCGGTTCTCCACGGTCATAGGAAGAATCAAACTGAGTTCCATCATTAAAGGTTCCTCTATAATGAGTACGGCAGGTCTTACCAACATTTGGTCCGGTAATCACAGGTCTGGAACCACATCCACCGCCGCAGCCTCCACAGCCACCTTCCTCATGACCTCCGCAGGAATGGCCTTCCTCGTGATCTCCGCAGGAATGTCCCTCCTCATGATGATGGTGATCACAGTTAGCGCCAGTTGATACAAGTTCACCTCTCAGATAAGCTTCCACAGCCTGATCTGCATCTCCCTTTGCTCCGGAGCAGACTTCCACTCCTGCCTCTTTCAAAGCAGTCTGTGCGCCGCCGCCAAGGCCTCCGCAAATCAGCACATGAATCCCCTGCTCGCCAAGAAGCCCTGCAAGAGCGCCATGTCCTAATCCGTTAGAACCGATCACTTCGCTGGAAATAATCTTATTATCCTCTACCTCATATACTTTAAAAAACTCAGTTTTTCCAAAGTGCTGAAAAATATTTCCATTATCATATGTTGCTGCGATTTTCATATGTATAATCCTCCCATTAATCCTATGACATATAGTATAACGTGATATAAGGATAAAAGCAAGGGCGGTGATCCGCAAATCGATTACATTTTCCATACCTCATGATTCGTTGCGGAAACTGCAATTGCGCCTGCCGAAAGTGCCTCCATTACAGATTCTTTCTCTGAGATCAATCCACCTACGATGATTGGGGTTCTTAACATCTTGCTGATTTTCCTGATTACTTTAGGCATCATACCAGGAAGCACTTCAATAAAATCAGGATTTACAGTATGCTGCTGCAGCCTGATATTCTCATAGGCCATGGAATCAAGAAG
>CAKRRG010000099.1 GCA_934394545.1 uncultured Blautia sp. | reverse complement strand
TATCCTTCATTCTCATACGATACTCTACCTGGTATTTTATCTGGTTCGTCTTATCCGCAATTGCCGCCTGAAGCTGCGCCATTACTCTTTCTTTATCCTGTGGATGCAGAAGATCTGACCAGGATTCCAGTTTATTCGGAAAGTCCAGAGTATCATGATAGCCAAGCATTTTTCGGAACTCATGGCTCCAGTTTGCATTCACAATCTCACTGTTTTCGTCACAGTCAAAATACCAGAATCCGGAACAGATAGCCTCATTGAGCAGTGTCAAATTTACATGATCCCAGTTGACCCGTAAGGACATAACCCAGATTTGTCTGCCCGCTTCATCTGTCGCATCCTCTTTATAAAGCCGTACATTATTCACTGTACCGTCTGCTGTAAGGATCTGTGCTTCCCCTGCTCCGTGAAGCTGCAAAAAACGATCTCGATCCAGTATATCTTCCTCATTATAAAAGAAGTTTTTCAATGAGCCTTTTGTCTGTTTCATGAAAGTATCGAATGTATGTCCTGTACTATGCAACAGCAGATTACTCACAGACAAAATAGACAGGTTCGGGTCATAATATCCTGTCATTATACCTACCCCGCCATTATTTTCCAGTGTTTTCTGTACGGTCTGTGACATGGCCTGTGTCTGTCCCGGCACAGTCTCACCTAAAGAATATATTTTGTCTTCGTAATTTCCCATTTTATAAAAATCCTCACTCCGTCTCATTTTTGCATACAAAAAGGACACCTGCCAAAATCTGCCAGTGCCCCTACTGTATCTCTTTATAACCACATATCCATATCATACAAAAGTTATCGGGATCTCTTCCGTTCTAATATCTTCTCAATATATGGAAATAGCAGCAACCGGCTGACATAGTCAAACTTTCTGACTTTAGCCCCTTCTGGCTTTGCGTCCCTGCTTTTCAGCAAGTTTGCCTTTAAATAATTTCCATTTTTTCCAAAAATAAAAATACCACGAAGTTTTTTATACGTCAATATTGTTGGATAGAAAACCTGTATTTTTTTCAATACCATCCCTGTACACCACCCGAATGTCCTCTTTACTATGCACCACCACGTGATCGATCTGCCTGATAAAAATTCATTCCGTCATCTGAGCAATGCCCAGGGCTTCTGCCCGTCATGTAGGAAGTCCCTTTGTCTTCGCTGGAGAACCAGTACGGTTTGCTGCGTGTCGGGCTTTCCTCTCTGGTGTCCATGATGCTTTCTGTGCGATATGTTCCCAGTGCTGGATAACCTCTGTGCCATCCTTTAGGCGAAAAAGCAGTTTGTGCTCTCCCCGTACCGTGATGGATTCCACTTTGTCAAAAAAGATATCCTCATCAAATTCCGGGATGCCAAGCACCGCCGCACTGGCTTCCATAAGCTTTGCTTCCGGAATATTCTTGGAAGCACATCGTCTGTACTTCTCCGCTTTCTTTCCTGTACAGACCCAGGTCGGGCGTTTTTTTCCCTTCTCACTGGTATTCCAAAGCTGTCTGGTGTAGTGCCTTCCGCAGCAGCCACAGATTACCTTCATCGTGAAGGGATACTTCTTACCTGTGTGATTATAAGGGAACCGTCCCATTTCTTTATTCCGGGCAAGCTTTTCCTGTACCTGTTCAAAGGTATCCATGTCAATGATGGCCTGGTGGGTGTCCTGCACAAAGTACTGTGGAAGTTCCCCGGTGTTCATCACTTTCTTTTTGGAAATCGGATCCTTGATAAACGTCTTCTGAAGAAGGGTATTCCCTGTATAAGTGATATTCCGCAGGATATTACCGACCGCACTGACAGAGATTGGCTTTCCATTGATGGATGTGATGCCCTCTCCGGTCAATTCCTCTGCTATTTTCATATGGGAACCGCCTGAAAGGTAATTTGCAAAAATCCGTTTGACTACCTCAGCTTCTTCCGGTATCATAGTCAGTTTCCCATCTACCCATTGATAGCCGAAGGTTCTGCGTCTTGTATTTCCGACTCCATTCTGGAAGGCTTTACGAATTGCCCACTTTATATTTTCGCTGATGGATTCGCTTTCTGCCTGTGCCACCGATGCCATAAGTGTCAGCAGCAATTCTCCTTCCTCAGTCAAAGAATCTATATTCTGTTCCTCAAACCGTACAGAAACACCAAGCTGCTTGAAATATCGGACTATCCGGAGTAAATCCAGCGTATTTCTTGCAAACCGGCTGACTGATTTCACAAGAATCAAATCGATTTTTCCGGCTTCGCAATCACCTATAAGCCTGACAAGACCTTCTCTTCTTTTTATATCGGTTCCGGAGATTCCGTTGTCTTTATAAATTCCCGCCAGCTCCCATTCTGCATTTTCATTTATCTGTCTCCGGTAAAATTCTTCCTGTGCATGCAAAGAACGCTGTGTTTCTTTTGTCTCTTCCGATACTCTCACATACGCTGCGACCCTCAGCTTTTTGTTATTTTCCATACCTGGACTCTCTTCTTTTCAATTCATCCTGTACTCTCTGAAACATCTCTGTATCAATGATTGCTTCATGATTCCCAACAATATAATATTGAGGAACTGCACCCTCGTTTTTACGCATTTCACGGTCAAGAAAGTCTCTGGAATACCGTTTCTGAAGCAATGCATCCCCCCTGTATTTTTCATTTTGCAAAATATTTTTTACGGTTCGTCCATTCCAGATCTGCAATCCATAGGGTGTGGAAATCCCTCTTTTTGTCAGTTCGGCAGCAATTCCATAAAAAGAATATCCATCCAAAAACATCTGGTAAATCATCTGTACCGTCTCTGCCTGTTCCAGGTTCACCTGCAGTTCTCCATTCGCACCACGATCATATCCAAGGAAATGTCGAAACGGCACAAATACTTTTCCGTTTTGAAAAGCCTTGCGCATTCCCCAACGTGTATTTTCGGAAATGCTGCGGCTTTCTTCCTGTGCCAGAGAACTCATAATCGTTATCAAAAGTTCCCCTTTTGCATCAAAGGTCCAGATGTTTTCCTTTTCAAAATAACACTCGACTCCATGCTCTTTCAGCTGACGAATTGCAGTCAGACTATCTACTGTGTTTCTTGCAAAACGGCTGACCGATTTCGTTATGATCAGGTCAATTTTACCTGCAACAGCATCCTCGATCATCCTCTGAAATTCCATCCGTTTCCGTGTAGATGTACCCGTTACGCCTTCTTCCGCATACATCCCGGCAAAGCTCCAGTCAGTCCGTTTTTCAATATATTCCGTATAGTATTGAACCTGTGCTTCATAGCTCGTCTGCTGGCTTTCTTTATTGGTACTTACTCTGGCATACGCCGCCACACGACGTTTATTCTTCTCCTGCCCATTTTCCGAATTACGATTCTCCCGTGCCGGAATCACTATCACTTTTTTCGCTTTTTTTGCTTTTTTTGCTTTCTCTGTCATAATATTGCTCCTTCCTTCTTCTGTGAAATCTCATGCAAATACAGCATAACAAAATAAGAAAAATCTGACGAGAAAATAATAGCGAAACAAAGGTTGCCATGGTACTGGTTGCCGCTGTAGCGCTGGGATCAAGTACGTATGCTTGGTTTGTAACAAATAATAAGGTAACTGCTACGACAAGTACCATCAGTGCACAGTCAAATGCAGCATTCATGAAGATTAAATATGATGCTACTGCAACAACATCTGATTTAACTGCTGACGTGGCAACAATTGATAGTGAGGCACTTTATCCAGCGCAGTGGGCAAATAATTTTGATAATACTGGAAAGAAAACAGGAACAGAAGGCGTTGGAAATTTAGTATACCAGTTTGAAACGGCTTATGGTACAAAACCAACAGCTGATGGATATACTATGGATACCACCACTTTAAAATCTGTAGGTGCTCCAGCTGCTGCAGTTACTGCTGATTATGCAGTTGCAAATGTATTTAACATTAGTTCTAAAGGTACTGATCTTGCTAATCTGAAAGTTTCAGGAGCTGAGATTCAGTCAGCTCGTCCTGATGGTGACACTACTAAAAATGACCAGGGAAATACAAACCTTGATAATGCATTAAGAGTTCTTGTTGTTTGTGGTAATAACTGGGTAGTATGCGATAAGACAGGTGCCATTCTTGATTCCGAAGGTCGTACAAAAGGTCAGGAAAACGTTGGTTTGTTTGGTGCAACTGACAAATCAAATACGCAGACTGTAACACATGATGCAGATACCTTGGTTACTGTGTATGTATACTATGACGGTAACGATTCTCAGATTTATTCTAATAATTTGCCGAATTTAAATGCAGCATCTTCTAGAATTACAGTTACATTCACAGCTGATGCACAGAACAGTTAATTAAAAAACTCATACTTCCCACGGTTGTGGCGTGGGGAGCATATCAAAAGGTAGAAGAAGACTTCTTTCTTTTGATATGCCCGATGCATAAGCAGGGAGGAGATGGAAAATTTGAGTGATTCAGTAAAAAGATTAAAAAGACAATTGATAGCAACTGCCAGTGGAGCACTTTTATCCGCATTTGCATTAACTTCGGCAACCTATGCTTGGTATGTATCCAACAATACCGTGCAAGCGACAACTTCCACGATTTCAGCAAAGGCAAACAGTTTTGTATTACAGATTGCAAAATTGGCAGATGGGGCACAGCATGGTGATAATAAACAGTCTCTGGTAGCGAACACAGATGGACATAAGATTAGTCCGTCTTCTACAAATGATGTGAAAAGCTGGTATACCTGCCTTGGATGGGGACAGGATGGAAAAGTACATTCTTATGAAAAAAGGGATGATTTGGATGCAGACGGAAAGTATACGGTAGATACAGACCATTATGCATACATAAAAAGTGAATATATTTTATATACGATTACAGAAACTGGTCTTTGTGATGTTTATTTAAATGGATCAGAACCTGGAGGAGCAATTCTGGTAACACCGAATGGAACTTCAACTTCTGATGTTATTCCTGATTCTATGAGGGTCGGTATTACAATTCAGAATTTGAACGGAACGACTCCGATTGGAGATGAAGAACTGGTTCTTGTCTATGCGCCAAAGAATGAAACTGGAAAAGGTAATGATGCGACAGCTATTGACGGCTGGACTTATGTAAAAGATGCCACCACCTTAGCACCAGTGTCTTATCCTCATGTATATGAAAATACTTATACATGGACTGACAGTAATTCCTTACAGCATGATTATGCCGCAACTAAAGTGGGTGATAACTATATGGCACCGACTGCTAATGCATCTCCACTTGTAACAGACGTAGATTATGATGGTGTAATCATGCGAGTCTATATTTGGTTAGAAGGAACTGATGCAGATTGCGTTAATAATTCGAGTGAAGATGATCCATCTACATATAATGTCACACTTAGTCTGGCTGGTGTAGCAAAATAATACGATTTTTAGAAGGGTCATGGCACAAGCCATGGCTTTTCTTTTACCCATTTCCTCTATTATTTCGTGCATAGTTTACCAATTACAATTGCTTTTTCCCTGATTTCTGATCTTACCATATAGCTGAAAAAACGATCAAAAAATGTTTCTATTTCCGAAATCCTGCATATACTACTGGTGAGCGTGGAAATGCCATCTTCACAAATTTTTTCAGAGCTATTGAGCTCTGGAGACTTTGTGATACAATGGTTTTAGAGGATAGCGGTGATGATCAGCTATCGCGGTGATGAAGCAATTGACTGGTTCGGTTTCAGTCGATTGTGGAGCCAGATTGTGGGTTATGTGGTAACCACAAGCCGAATAGATTTTTTGAATCGAACGAAAACGCTTAATGAAGCAAGCCTGGTTAAAATCTATATATTTGAGTATATTAAAATTGGTCATAGGGAAGGAGGTACAGACTATGGCAACAAGCACATTTGAAAAAAAAATTATCATTAATAATCTGGAATCATTGAAACGTCTGGAAAAGGTCATGGCTGATCAAACACCGAAAAAGCCAATTTCGGCGCATCCCTTTTCCAGTGAAGACAGAAAACGAGGGGAAGCATTATTAAAGCGGTGTCAATTGCACTCTCATCGTTAATCAAGGTGACAGGGGAAGATAATGAATTGTTAAGTCAGATATTGTCTTCCTTTTCATGGGAACGAGATGAGGAACAGATTTCGAAAGAAGGATTCTACATGGAGCAATTAAAGATTTGCGGATATGTAGTAGCTATTGCATTAAAAATTTTGTCTGTCCCAGAAGAATGGTCAAATAGAAAAAGAAAAGAACTGGATGGATTCGGAGAATAGGAAACATCTACAATCGTGCAGAAGAAATTATGTTGAATGAGTTAATATATAGATAAAGTGATACCTTCGCCGGCACATAATGGATTTTATCAGATTTTGTTGGCTATGAAATATCTGAGAGCATCAGATGAGGAATGGACAGGCTTTGTAGGTGAGTTGGAGGATTTGTTTCAGAAGAATAGCAGCGTTATCAGTTTGGCAGCTATGAATTTTCCGGCAGATTGGAAAGCACATTTGAGTGTTTAAAATTAGTCGTATTGCATACAATAGAAGTACAGACCTAATCAAGCAAATTTTGCTCAAATCGATTAGGCTTCTGGCGGAGTGTTATGATAAGCACTTCGCCATTTTTTATAGTACAATATTCCGGAATAAGTAAGTTGATTTAGGAGGAGCCTATGAAAATCACACGATTAATTATAAAAAATTATAGATATTTGAAAGATATAGATATTTGGTTGGGAGAGACTATTGTTTTGATTAGTGAAAACAGTAGAAAATGGAGAGTTGTCTTTGCAGACATTTCATCGTTACATACAAACCAAGCATATGTACTTAATCCAAGCGCGACAGTGGCAACGCATACCATGGCAACGTTTCTTACTGAACGATGATACTTTTTTCGTCCATAATCCTATAAAAACAACCGTTTAACGATTTTTTAACCTGCTTTCATAAGGCTTCAGAGCGTATAGCCGTATGCCAGCTTGAATTGTCAGGGATTAGAATTGATTTTGGCTATTTTGCACATTGATTTTTTATCTGTTATACATATAATAATTTTAACAGGACTCCCCGCACCTCTCAACGATGTGCCCCAGGGGAGACATTTTTTTATACGGAGATATTTTATGAATGAAGTAAAACCACACTTCTCCTACGAGGGACAAATAAATAAGCTACGTGAAAAGAGATGTATCATAGATGATGATTCCTTTTGCAGAGATGCTTTAGTCAACATCGGTTATTACAGATTGTCCGCCTATTTTTTACCATTCAGAAGTTTTGATGAAACCTATATGGACAATCTTTCATTCGAAAAGTATATCGAGTTTATGAATTTGACAGAAAGCTCCGCAATTTATTATTCTCTGCCATTGAAGTGAGCCTTCGCACGAGCCTTGCATATTATGTGCGCATTATGGCAGACTTTATTTTAGAATTTTCTCTGTAATGCCTTCCGGATTTCAAATCTCCGAAGCTGCAAAACGAAGACTCTGGGGTGCAGTACTTTCTTTAAATTCATTATATCCATCTGCTGAAAAATGGAATTCTGGATTTATACCAAGAATAGAAGCTCTTTTTGAAGAATACAAAAGGGAATTCCATTTTTATTGCTTATATATGTTTTGTTATTAGTGTACTTTGTTCTCATATGATATCCTGCTTTTTCGCATATTGCAATTTCTCCCTTCTAAGTGTGTTCTTTTCAATTACATGGCTATACCAAAAGATGGGGAAATAACAATTTATCAGATGTACCGAAAATGCGAGGATGAAATAGGGGATAGTAGACAACAGGAAGATATCGGGATAAAAGAAAAGCCATGGTTTATTACCATGACCTCTCAAAAGAACATATTTAATTTGAAGGGGTATTACTTGCAGATGTCTTTGTTACGCCTGCTAAATGGAGCGTAACATT
>CAKRRG010000098.1 GCA_934394545.1 uncultured Blautia sp. | reverse complement strand
CGGCCAAAAATAAATTTCATCATTCATAGAAAAAAGGATCCCTCGCAAGGTAAAAGGCTAACAAGCCTCGTTCTTGCGGGGATCCTTTCAATTACTACTGGGGATGCCGAAATGTGGTATTAACCGACAACCCCTTAGTTTTTTGTATGGGGCTTTAGCCTGTTCAAAATGGATGTGTAAATATCACATTGTTTTCGCTCCCAAGTATAGATGAAAAATAATTTACAATCAATACAAAACTGATATTCGTGACATTATAAACAGTTATGTTTTTGTAAAAGCGTAGAAATTATCGAAAGGCATCTTATGCCCCATCATATCCATATGTTGGTTAGTATACCACCCCAAATACAGTTGGTGTAAACGACGCCACAGCAGGTAAGTATATCCAAGAGCAATGTGACTGGAGCAAAGCGAAAGCCAGCGCCTTGAGATGCTGTCTGGCATTAAATGATGATAGCTATCCTACGAGCCATCCGCTCCACGGATGGGCAACTGCAATAGGAAAATGCAGAGCAGGTTTGTTAACGTTACTGTATGATTGGAAGTTTTTTTAATCTATAATGTATAACAAGCCTTGCTGGGAAAAATATTTAGATGTGCTCATGCAAATAAAGAGTGTTAATAAGGACTTAATAATAAAAAATAATAACAATATTGAGAACGATAAAATGTACATTAAAAAATGAAAATTTAAAAAAGAATTGCACATGTACAAAACGAGAAGCACATGTAATAGAAATGAAGCAATTTTTCACAAAAAACACATTAAAAGTACAATAAACGACACAATGAGATAAAACACAACAAGAATGAAAGAAGAGTACCAAATAAAGTACTTTAAAGTAAAAATACGCAATAAAGAGAAGAAGCGCAAAAAATGCAATATAAATTACCATATATTACAAAGAAATGACTTTGATGTAAATTGGTTTAATGAAAACAAGAAAATTTCCCACAAATTGTGGAATACATCTCGTAGAAAGCCTTTTTTATACACACTTTAAGAGAAGCAATGAGTAGTGTGCAGGGATTTCCTTACATCAGAAGAACGGAAAAAACCTTGAAGGTATATTTTGTAATATAACTTCAAGGTTTTAATTGGTTGATTATGATTTTGTGTACTTAAAAGAATGTGCCAACCTGTTCCAGAAATGCTTCTACGTTTTCGATATGTGGAAAATGTTTGGAACAAGGAATAGTTATTGATTCAATTGCGGGATTTACTTTCTGATAAGTGTCTACAATAGCAGTTCCATTTGGTTCATCTTCGCCTTCGACAATATAAATACTGTTGTCTAAGGATTCTATTGCGTGGCAGATATTAATGTTCATGTATTTTGCACTCTGGCTGGCATATAAACATTTAGCGTAATATCCACCTTTGTGTGCAGCTTCATAATACGCATCCCGGATATCTTTATCTACATGGAAAGGATTGTAATATAGATTATCGAGGAAGAGATCACTAATTGTTTCACGTGAAACAATTATATGATATATAAATGTTCCGAACACGGGTATTTCAATAAAGAACTTAAATAACTTATCTTTTTTGGTAGTGGTCTGAGCCAGGGAACTCATACTTACTGGATTGACAAACATGATTTTATTAATATTTTCCTTGTCGTAAGCGGCCGCTGTGGCAACAAATGAACATGAAAAACCACTGGCAATAATGTCTGTTTTTTCTTTTATAATATTTTTTATAAAGTCGCAAATGATTTGAACAAAAAGAAAGTTGGTATATGTAATTCCTGCTTTTTCAGATCGTCCACATCCCAACAGATCAATGGTATATACAGTATGTTCCTGAGCAAGCTGAGATTCAATGCGTGACCACTCATATCCACTGGCGCCAGGCATAGTATCATGAATTAAAAGAAGAGGTGATCCTTTTCCTTTTTTTGTATAATATATTTTTCCAAAACGCCATTTATAGTAATTGTGATTGGAAAAATCAAGCATTTCTTTTAATTGGGAAGAGGCAACGATTACTCTATTGGTGAGGTGAATGACACCTGCTGCGATAGTTGTGAGAGCTGCAAGCGTCAGAATTTTATGTTTGCTGTCTTTCATTTTATAGAGAACCTCCTTTGAGTTTGTATGTATATTATACGCCTAAAACGGCAGTTTTACAATGATTTTTGTATTCTCTTTTGGTTTAGAATATAAGCGTATTGGGCATAATAATTCTAAATATAAAAATAGACAATATTTTAATGAAAAGAAATGGCATTTTCTATGTTTCACGTGAAACATTATGTGGCGAGATAAAATTAAAAGTGTTATAATATCAATAGCTATATGAAAATTATGAAAGGGAGGGCTGATATTGGGCAGAACGATTGCAGTTGCAAATCAGAAAGGCGGCGTTGGTAAATCAACTACCGCGATTAACCTTTCGGCATGTTTGGCAGAAAAAGGGAAAAAAGTTCTGACAATTGACATGGATCCTCAGGGAAATACTACCAGCGGATTAGGTGTTGATAAAAATGAAGTGGAAGATACATTGTATGAACTTCTGGTAGGACAGTCCGATATTGAGAAGACAATTGTCAAAGATGCAGTAGAGAATGTGGATTTAATACCATCAAATGTAAATCTGTCTGGTGCAGAAATCGAACTTGTTGGTATTGATAATAAAGAATACATATTGAAAGAAATTACGGATAAAATAAAGGATAAGTATGATTACATAATTATTGATTGTCCACCATCTTTGAATATGCTTACTATTAATGCGCTTACTGCTGCGTCTTCTGTTTTGGTCCCTATTCAGTGTGAATATTATGCATTGGAAGGACTGTCACAGTTGATACATACAATTGATTTGGTAAAAGATAGATTGAATAATGATCTGGAAATTGAGGGTGTTGTATTTACTATGTACGATGCCAGAACAAACTTATCTCTGCAGGTCGTTGAGAATGTTAAGGAAAATCTTCAGCAGAATATTTATAAAACTATTATTCCGAGAAATGTCAGACTTGCAGAGGCTCCAAGCTATGGACAGCCAATTACTTTATATGATTCAAGATCCACAGGAGCAGAAGCGTATCGCCTTCTTGCAGAAGAAGTGATAAACAGGGAGGTTGAATAATGGCAGTTAAGAAGAAAGGCCTTGGAAGAGGTCTGGATGCTCTTTTTCCAGAAAAACCGGCAAAGTCGGCAGAGAAAAAACCAGAATCGAAGTCTACTGTATTAAAACCCACTGTATTAAGCGAAGAACCACAACCGCGGGAAGAAAAGGTTACCACTGCTTCTTCTGTACAGAGCATTGCTGAAGCAAAGACAGCAGAAACATCAGCAGAAGCTGAGCCGAAGGAATCAGACATGCTTGTAAAAATCTCTAAAGTGGAGCCGAATAGAACTCAGCCGCGTAAGCAGTTTGATGAAGATGCTTTGTTGGAATTATCAGAGTCGATTAAACAGTTTGGTATTCTGCAGCCACTTCTGGTCTCAAATAAAGGTGATTATTATGAAATCATTGCAGGTGAGAGAAGATGGAGAGCTGCCAAGCTTGCCGGATTGAAAGAAGTCCCGGTAATAATTAAAGAGTTTAATGATCAGCAGGTAGTTGAGATTTCCCTGATCGAGAATATTCAGCGGGAAGACTTAAATCCTATAGAAGAAGCAATGGCTTACAGACGTCTGATTGATGAATTTAAGCTGAAACAGGATAGTATAGCAGAACGCGTTTCTAAAAGCAGAACTGCTGTGACGAATTCCCTTCGCCTTCTGAAACTGGATGACAGAGTTCAGCAAATGTTGATTGATGAAATGATTTCAGCAGGACATGCTCGCGCCATTCTTGCCATTCCCGATAAGGAAAAACAGGCAAGTGTTGCAATGAAGGTTTTCGATGAGAAATTAAGCGTACGTGAGACGGAAAAATTGGTGAAACATATTGTTGAGCCACCGAAAAAGAAATCTGAAAAGCCAGTGAATATGGCAGAAGATGCAATTTATGAGAGTCTCGAGGAGAAAATGAAAGGGATTATAGGAACCCGGGTTTTTATCCATAGAAAAAAGAACAATAAAGGTAAAATTGAAATTGAATATTATTCCAGAGACGAACTGGAAAGAATCATTGAATTGTTTGAATCTATAAGATAAGGAGAGTGCATGAGCAGTATTTTTGACAGCCTGGGAATTGATCCGGGAATCATTATTATTTTACTGTTGATTCTGACCATCGTTCTGGCGGTGAATGTATTCAGCAGCAAAATGAGGCTTAGCCGGTTGGAACGTAAATATAAAATGTTCATGAAGGGCAGTGACGCACAATCTCTTGAAAAGGTCTTTGTACGAAAATTTGCCCAGATTGATCGCCTTTATGAAGCGAAAGAAGATCATGAGCATGATATCAGCTTTATTAAACATCATTTGGAAACAATGTTCAGTAAATATGGCGTTGAAAAGTATGATGCATTTGATGATGTAGGCGGTAAACTTAGTTTTGCACTTGCTTTACTGGATCAGGATAATTCTGGTGTTATTTTAAATGCAGTTCACAGCAGAGATAACTGTTTCCTTTATTTAAAAGAAATTGTAAAGGGAGAGTCCTATGTGATGCTGAGCCAGGAAGAACTGGAAGCCCTAAGAAAAGCTGTTAATTTTGGCTTGGAAAATATTGAAAAAGATGAGTAAAGTGGCTCATATAAACAATATATTGAATAATATGATAATATTGTTATAAAAGAAAACAAAAACATCAATATTGTTATAAAAACACCGGAACAATTTCTTTTCTAAATAGACATGTCGCCTATCAGCGACATCACCATATATAAGAATATTCAATACAGATCAAAAAGATAACATCAAGCGAAAGCAAGATAAATAAAAAATGGAAAATAAAACAGATACTTATTAATAAATGTATCGGTATAGGAGGAAGACATGTTAGACATTAAATTTGTGAGAGAAAACCCGGAGATTGTAAAGCAGAATATTCGCAACAAATTCCAGGACAGCAAGCTGGAGCTGGTTGATAAGGTTTTGGAACTCGATAAAGAGAATCGTGAAATCAAACAGGAAGTTGAAGCACTTCGTGCGGAAAGAAACAAAATTTCCAAACAGATTGGTGCTCTTATGGGACAGGGAAAGAAGGAGGAAGCCGAGGAAGTTAAGAAACAGGTTGCTGCTTCCGGTGAGCG
The DNA here is from genome assembly GCA_934394545.1 of uncultured Blautia sp. Taxonomy (GTDB): domain Bacteria; phylum Bacillota; class Clostridia; order Lachnospirales; family Lachnospiraceae; genus Blautia_A. The sequence goes on along the minus strand of CAKRRG010000098.1, from coordinate 2,756 downwards.
TATTGAGGAGCTTTCCAAGAGAGAGAAGGAAGTTGAGGAAGAACTTCTGAAAGACATGATGGTAATCCCGAACATTATCGATCCATCTGTACCGATTGGTAAAGATGACAGCGAAAACGTTGAAATCGAAAAATTCGGTGAGCCGGTTGTTCCGGATTTTGAGGTTCCATATCATACAGAGATTATGGAGGCATTTGATGGAATTGATCTTGACAGTGCAAGACGTGTCGCTGGTAATGGTTTCTACTATTTAATGGGAGATATTGCAAGACTTCATTCTGCTGTTATTGCATATGCACGTGATTTTATGATTAACAGAGGCTTCACATATTGTGTACCACCATTCATGATCAGAAGCAACGTTGTAACTGGCGTTATGAGCTTTGCGGAAATGGACGCTATGATGTATAAGATTGAGGGCGAGGATCTTTATCTGATCGGAACCAGCGAACATTCCATGATCGGTAAATTTATTGATCAGATCATTCCGGAGGAAGAGCTTCCAAAGACTCTTACCAGCTATTCTCCATGCTTCCGTAAGGAGAAAGGTGCGCATGGACTTGAGGAGAGAGGTGTTTACCGTATCCATCAGTTTGAGAAACAGGAGATGATCGTAGTCTGCAAACCAGAGGAAAGTAAAATGTGGTTTGATAAATTATGGCAGAATACAGTAGATCTGTTCCGTTCCCTGGATATTCCGGTTCGTACATTGGAGTGCTGTTCCGGTGACCTGGCAGACCTGAAGGTGAAATCCCTTGATGTTGAAGCATGGTCTCCAAGACAGAAGAAATACTTTGAGGTAGGAAGCTGCTCTAACCTGGGAGATGCACAGGCTCGTCGTCTGAAAATCCGTGTAAACGGAAAAGATGGCAAGAAGTATCTGGCACACACATTAAATAATACAGTTGTTGCTCCGCCTAGAATGCTGATTGCTTTCCTTGAGAATAATCTCAATGCAGATGGAAGCGTTAATATTCCGACAGCACTTCAGCCATACATGGGTGGTATGACAAAAATCGAGAAAAAGTCCAAATAATCGGACTTATACAACAAAACAATACAGAACAAAAGAAAGTACAATAAATAGTGCTTTAAAAACAAGAAGTTCAACATGAGAATCTCATTAATACTATTATTTTCAGGGAGGTGATAATGTGCACAGTTATTTAAAATCTGTTGGCTTTTCAGAAGTCAGGTCACGCAAAGAGATGCAAGAGATCATCAGTGATGTAATGAATAACTACGACGAAAAAATCGCAGTGGAGAATCATCCAGATGGTGTTTTTGTACAATATTCCAGAAATTATGGCTGTGATTGCGGAATAACAGTTTGTGGGCAATATGATGAAGACAATGAGTTTCACGTGGAATATACATTTCCTTTTTTTCGTGGCACAGGAATCACCTCTCAGGAAAATGTGATTGTAGAAAGACACGCAGAAAAAGAATCCTATGCAGGTGCATGTGATGATATGCGCCTGGGGGTTACTTTAATCTTTTACCTTCAGAATCCGGCAGAATATATGTTGGAAAAATATAAAGGAAATATGCGTGAAGGACAGCCACTGACGATTACCGGTCTGGCAAGAGAAGGGAAAATCCTCTTACCTGTTCAGAAGGACAAAGAAGCAGTGAAAGTGGAACGGGAGCTGACGAAGAACCGCAACAATCTGATCGCAGCAGCCAGAGAGGGTGATGAGGAGGCCATGGAAGATCTGACAATGGAGGATATGGATATGTATTCCATGATTTCCGAGCGTATTGCTACTGATGATGTGCTGACAATAGTGGATACCTGTTTCATGCCTCATGGAATTGAATGCGATCAGTATAGTGTGATTGGTGAAATTGTGGATTTTGTGGAGTTCAGAAACAGTCTTACCGGAGAAGAACTGTGTCAGATGACAATTGAATGTAATGATATTCAGTTTGATGTTTGTATCAATCGCAGAGATCTGTTAGGAGAACCGGCTGCAGGACGGCGGTTTAAGGGACTGATCTGGCTGCAGGGACAGCTGCATTTTGTATAGCAGGAATGAAATTTTATACAGGAATTCTTTTTATCTGCTGATGGTGAAGCATTTTGATTGGTTGTGTATTAGAGCGTGCTCCCAAAATCATTCCCGTAATCTGCACGCTCCACTTTGCGGAATATTTTCGCATTGGAGGATTTTACACATGAGAAAACGTGAAAAAAGGGAACGCAAAATTAATTAAAGTCGCTAAACATTGAGGAAAAGGAACAAATGCATGCGGAAAACGATTGGTCTGGCAGGAGAATTTTGCAAAACAATTTAGGATTATGGTGTACTGGGACTTGTAATTTTTTTGTAATTATAGTACAATCATAGTCACGTACAAATGAAAATGGCTGAAATCTTTGGTCTTTAGCCAAAAATCGCATGTTGGCATAGCGCAGCTGGATAGAGCATTCGCCTCCTAAGGGACAGGCTGTACTGCCACTTTTTGAAAAGTACTCTGAGTTCGAAGGCAAATCGGTACTGCCACATTTTATTAGCTGTGGCCAAGTGCTGTTACTGTGTACCAAAGGGTTTTCGCCGGATTTTTACCGGCTGAAAATAGAAAAAATCGGTTACCGAATCCGATGGCTCGAAGAGGCCGAAAAGCCTTATTTTAAGCCAAAAATCGCATGTCGGCATAGCTCAGCTGGATAGAGCATTCGCCTCCTAAGAGAAAGCCGAGGCATTCCCCAAAGGGAAAAAATGAAAAACAACTTTCAGTTCGAATCTATTCTG
>CAKRRG010000097.1 GCA_934394545.1 uncultured Blautia sp. | reverse complement strand
GATTTTGATTGATCGTACTTATTTTCACATATAACACTTATAAGGAGGATTTCCTATGATTTGCATTAAGAATGGAACGCTTCACACAGCAGTAACGAAGGAGGTATTTGTCGCAGACATTCTGATCGATAACGGAAAGATTGTAAAAATCGGAAAACATATCTCCTCTGAAAATGCTGAGATAATCGATGCCACCGGACTTCACGTGTATCCTGGCTTCATAGACGCACACTGTCACACAGGTCTTGACGGCTATGGAATTGGCTACGAAGGACAGGACTACAATGAATTAAATGACCCGGTTACTCCACAAGTACAGGCGATTGATGGACTCAACCCATTTGATCCCTGTATGAATATGGCTGCGAAAGCCGGCGTTACCTGCTTCGCAACCGGTCCTGGCAGTTCTAATCCAATCGGCGGAACCTTTGCAGCGATCAAACCTGTGGGTACCCGTATTGATAATATGATCGTAAAATTCCCAATTGCCATGAAATGTGCATTCGGTGAGAATCCGAAGCGCTGTTATCAGAAGCAGGGAATTTCCAGCCGTATGACAAATGCTTCCAAGATCCGTGAAGCATTAAACACTGCAAAGCTTTATAAAGCAAAAAAAGAAGCAGCAGGTGACGATATTTCACAGGTTCCCGCTTATGACCAGAAATCAGAGGCTCTGATTCCGGTATTGAATCACCAGATTCCACTAAAGGCTCATGCGCACCAGGCAAACGATATCTTTACTGCGATCCGTATTGCAAAAGAATTTGGTGTTGGTCTGACTCTGGAACATGTAACAGAGGGGCATTTGATCGCTGATGAGCTTGCAAAAGAGAAACTTCCCCTTGCAGTTGGTCCTACCTTTGGTCATGCCACAAAATTTGAGCTTCAGAATAAGACCTGGGAGACTCCTGGGATTCTTGCCAAAGCCGGATGTCATGTTTCCATCATCACAGACGCACCGGTAATTCCTCTCCATTATCTTCCGCTCTGTGCAGGATTTGCGATCAAAGCCGGAATGGATGAATACGACGCTCTTCGCGCTATAACGATCAACCCGGCTGAACATATCGGTATCGCAGACCGTGTCGGCTCCCTTGAAGAAGGAAAAGACGCTGATATCGTTATCGTAGACGGCAATCCATTTGACGTGACTGGTGTAGTCAGACATGTTCTGATCGACGGTAAGGAAGTAAAATGATGCGTTTCTATATCATTGTCAGCAGGTAACCGTTATCAGAATGCTCAATTTATCAATCGGAACCACTACACTCGCAGGCCCCTCCTGTAGTGCTCTGTAATAACAGAGCCAGGAGGCTCCTGTTGCAATTCCGGACAGCATAAGAAACAACATCGTTTGTCCACTTATACTCTTTAATTCGGACATTGTTCCTGTTAAAAGCACCATCATCCATGATATGCTCTTCACTCTCGATTTCATTTCAAATTATGATCAAACAGTTTTTTTTATAAATTTTTCCGGTTCTTCCAAAACATGCTGTGCTGCAATTGCTGCAGCTCCAACCAAAATTGGATTTTCCGGAATTTCATTTAGTTCTACCTGAAGGCGCTCCCATATAATTGGACGCACACGTTCCTGGATTCGCTTTTTTATTTTTTCCAGCATATAATTTCCACCGATTTCAGCCAAAACATCTCCAATGATTACCAACTCAGGATTTAGCTGATTAATGACATTGATAATTCCAATAGAAAGATATTCGCACATTTTATCAAATTCTTCCATTACAAGGGCATCTCTTTTTTCTACTGCCGATTTCAATGTCGCAATGCTTAAATATCCTTCTTTTTTATACGCTTCACACACACAGGAGACCTCTCCCTTATCTAAGCGTGAACGAATATTTTTCTTAAAGACAAGCAAGGAGCAATACATCTCCAGGCATCCACAATTTCCACATTCACATTTTGGTCCTTGATAATCAATCGTTGTGTGACCAATTTCTCCCGCAATTCCAAGGGCACCTTTCAAGAGGCGTCCATTCGAAATAATTCCACATCCAATACCTTGTCCAGCTACAATATATACCATTTCTTTTCTGGAAAGATTTTTTTCATAATTCCAAAGCTGTGCCAGTGCGCCTGCATTAGCATCATTCTCAATGTAAACAGGAATATCAAATCCCTCTTTCAGAAGGGAGCTAACCGTTACTCCGTCCCAGCCAACGAGATTTGTAACAAAAACGATTTCATCTCCGTCTTTTTTATACGGGCCTGGTACCGCAAATCCAACAGCAAGTGTTGTAAAATCTTTTTTGATTTCCATCATTTTATGGATTGCTTTTTTTATACGATGAATACTATCATAAACCGTATCTGTTTCTTCTAAGTTAAAATACTTTGTTTCATGAATTTCTCCGGCTAATCCAATCAAGCTTACACCAAAGTATTCTCGTGTTACCATAACTCCTACAACGCCAAATTTTTCACCATCAATGCGAATTCCTATAGAGCGTCTTCCTTTATTACCGGCAAGAAGTCCATCCTCCACAACTATTCCTAAATCCATTAATTCTTTTACAATATTTGTTATCGTAGCACGCTGCAAGCCAGAAAGCTTCGCTATATCCGCTCTTGAAGCCAGCCCTTCCTGTCTCAATAATTTCAGAACCAGAGTACGATTAATCTTTTGTTGTTTTTCCTGATTTATACTTTTGTCAATTGTCATTCGCATCTCCTTTATAAGCAAAAAGGTGCTGTACAAAATGTACAGCACCCTCACTATCTTTTTATTTCATTTCTAATCCTGTCTGAGTAGACGGATTTGTTTCCGCAAGTGCATCTTTGTATAACATATAGTAAGCTGCTGCAGACCAGGAGAAGTTCTTTGTATGAAGTCCCTCACCTGTTACCGGATTATAGTTCTCATGAATTGCTCCGTCAGTTAATACACCTTCTGCTCCATCAAATAACTTATAAGCCAGTTCCTTTGCTTCTTCTTCATAACCATAGTTCTGAAGTGCTTCTACTCCGTATAAAGCCTGATCCAGCCATACAGGACCTCTCCAGTAACGAGAAGCATTAAACTTGTCATTGTCAAAGGAAGCTGTTGGCATCGGAACTCTCAGGTTAAATTTGCCTTCGTCCATCATGTTGTCTTTCACTTTTTCTGCTCTGTCAGCCGGTGCAAGTTTTGCCCAAAGCGGCATCCAGCCCTCTGTTCCTTTTCCTCTGTTTGTAAGAAGCTTCTTCTCAGAACCATCTTCATTAATCTGTAAGTCATAGTAGAAACCGGTTTCTTCATCCCACATGTTTGTATTGATGTAATCAGCAAGAGTCTTTGCCTCTTCCTCATATTTCGCAGCGTCTTCTGTTTTACCAAGCTCTTCAGCAATGGATTTCAGGAATCCTTTTTCTGCATAAAGCATAGCATTTAAGTCAACAGATTCCTGATTCAGTGAGTAACCAACTACTTCGCCATCTGCATTTTTGTTCTCGAATACAAGTACACCGATATCATCTGGTCCATTTCCTTCCTGGTCAAAGCGTGTTGCATTATCCATACCGCTCTCCCAGGCAGCTGCTGTAATAACTCTTTCCACATCTACTAATGGCTTTCCGTCTTCATCCGTCAGGATATTTTTTTCTTCATCTTTCTGATAGTGTGAATTATGAACCATGCCGCCGTATTCAGCAACACCATTCTGGTCTGTATCACGGTTAGTATACCACCAATTATGATATGCCGTCAACTTCGGATACATTTCTTCCAGGAATGCTTTATCTCCGCTTTCTTCATAAACTTTCCATACACCCCATGCAGAAAGCGGTGGTTTGGAGTTACGATAGTTTCCTGAATTTTCACCATAGCTGAAGCAGTCAATAATTGCTCCTGCATCCTGTGGACGTTCCGGATCATCTGCCTGAATCTGGTAATCGAACATACAACGGATTCCATCTTCTGCGATCTGTGTATCAAATCCAGCAATACCAGCTGCGTTTTTCCATGTATCCCAGCCCCATACACCGATAAATCCAGCATAGGACATAGATGGGATCAGACCACTGTGTTTAAATTTACCAGCTGGACTTCTCCAGTTTGTGATCAGTGTTTCCATTGCTTTTACAGTAGCATTTTTATATGGTTTCGCAACATCGTCTTCTGTGTCGAATGTTTTATCCAGATATCCCTGCCATCTTGTTTCATTATCTGCAAATGCTTTCTCCGGATCTGCAAATAATCCCTCTACTACTTCTGCCTCTTTCGCAGCTTCCTCTGCTGTAAATGTATAGCTCTCAGCAGTATATGTTACATATGGAGTATCTTTTTCGATTGTGACAGGTTTTGTCGCTTTTGATACATAACTCATCTTGTCATCAGAAATTTCTGTTGTTACTTCTTCGTTGTGACGAATTGTGTATTTGGTTTCTTCTGTAGTTGTCCAGGCATCCGAATACTCTTTAAATCCAACCTGTACACCACCTTCGGAATCTTCAAATGTTGCATTTGTAGGATAGGATTCTCCCCATGCAACGTTCTCAGAGAAAAGCTTTCCTTCCCATTCTACATCGAGAACTAATGGCTCATCTGAAAAGTTCTCAATTGTTGTACGAACATAGTTTGTTCTGTCACTTGCAAAGATTAATTCTAATGTTACTTTGTAATCATCACGCTCTTCATAATACTGAACTAATTTTCCAGGATAATATGCAACACGTGGCCATCTTACATTTTTCAGATCGATTTCTTCACCGTTTGCTCTTGTTAATTTCAAACGGCTGATACAATCTGATAAGTTTATACCGGTGTCCTGTCCAATAACCTGAGGTCCTGCAAATCCACCAAAGCAATCTAAATTGTCAAGTGAGTGGAGATAATATCCGTGCCATGCTCCCATATCAGAAAATACATTGTATTTGTCTGTTGCATAGAAAGAATAAAGATTCTCATCTACACGAGCTGTTGCATCAAGTACATTCGCAAAATCCTCCTGTGAATAGCGAGATTCCGCCTGAACATTGACAGAGCCTACCATGCCGGCTGTCATACATGCAGCCATTGCAAGGCTGACGCTTTTCTTAAATTTCTTTTTCATACCTTCTCCTTTCGTAATATAATTCCAGTTCACATCTGAAATTATTTCCCCCACAATCATTGTTCATTAACTTAATTTGTCAATATAATTTATTTGTTAATTGGATTAATGATTGTAACCTAAGTATATCCATACTCTTTTCATTTGTCAACACCATAAGTTATTTTCATCACTTATCGATATATTTGCCTTTTATTTTTGTGCAGATTCCATATATATCTGATTTTTATCGTCTAATTTCCTTTTTTGAATATTTATGGCTGTTTTCTTTGTCTGTACTGCCTTTCTAATAAAAAAAGAATCTTCCCGTCAAACTGTAGACAAATCCCTTTCTGCAAGAATTACACATTCAGAAACAGCACTTGTTGTTTCCTTTACGATTCCAATCAGGATATCCATCAATTAAATCTAATACAGCCAATAGTTTGTTTTCATCATAAAAACCAACATAGTATTTGTGCTCAATTGCCACATTAGGTGGAATAGCCTTCATATCTTCTTCAATGCTTTCAGACGACACAAAAGGCGGGCAATATTCATAATATAAAGTATTCTTGCTACATAATTCTAATATGAATGGAATATCTTTCTTTTGCAATTTTCTAACGCATATTTCTTTGAAAAACATTTTTCGTTCATATATCCCCGCTTACTCAACAGCCTGTTTGTGTGATATACTTGGCAACTACTGCTTCCTTTAATGTTGGCTGATTTCCTTCAAAAGTAGTTTCAACTTTCGTTAGACCATCCTCTGTCGTATAAATAATCATATCTGCTTTTTCTTTGTCTATAAATTAAGTTTCCCCAAAAATCAGATACATTATCAATGTGAACGATTTTCATCCATATCCACACTGAGTTTTACCGTGGCATCTGGTTTTCGTTTGCCCAAAAGGCACACAGTCTCAAGTGTTGATAACTTTTCCAAGGAAACCATATGCTCATCCGATTTCTCCTTGTACAAAGAAATCCCCTTGATTTGTGCTACTTCATTGCCTTCTTTAATAATCGGTACTGGAAACTGAAACTTAATATTCTGAATCCAATTTCCATATTCCCGTCTTTCTGGGAATATATCAATGCGTTCAATAAATGCCTGCATGAACTGTTTCTTTTCTACATCCGTACATTCTGAATACACTTCATCAAAAGCACCTAAAAATCCGTATATGCTATCTGCATCAATCTGATTTTTCTTAAGCTCATAAATCTGAGACTTCAGTTCTGTCATTGTTTCTTCCACTTCATCTATTCTATCCTGAATGGCATCCTAAAATTTTCCTTCTTTTGTCATTGCTGTAATAAGCTTTGCAAGCATATCATCAATCTATGACTGCTCGATGTTGCGTCGGAAAGTACACTTGTGTCCGGTAGCATTCACGGTATTCTTGCAATAATAGTAATATCTGGTCTTGTTATCTTTTCGCCCTGCTTTAGCAATATTTCCATACATTCCTTTTCCACAGCAAGGACATTTTAATATTTCATACAAAATATGTGCATGTTCCGGATCATGAATTTTTTCACGCTTGTAATTATTTTTTGAACGTTTTTCCTGTGCAAGATTCCAGTCTTCCTCGGAAATAATTGCTTCATGAACTCCCTCATAAACAGGGAAATCTGATTGCTCCACTACATGAGTTTCATTACGGGGTCCTGTTTTCTTCTCTGTACGCCTGCGTCCATATGCTATCTTCCCCATATATACCGGGTTATCAATTATCTTCTTGATAAAGCTGGCCGAGAACCCCGGTATTGTTCCATTCTGACGCTGCTTCTTCGTATATCCATGATTGTTCAGATAATTTGCCACACCATTGATTCCATCATTGGTATGAATATACCTGTCAAAAATCATTTGAATAATTTCCACTTCATCCTCTGCAATGACAAGTTCGCCATTTTCCAACCTATATCCATAAGAAGCAAATCTACCATTCCATTTACCTTCTCTCGCCTTCTGCTCACGCCCAGCCATTGTCTGCACTCTGATATTTTCCCGCTCCATCTCTGCTACTGCAGCAATGATAGATATAAGCAGTTTACCGGCTTCTTTTGAACTGTCACTTCCATCTTCCACGCAGATTAGGTTCACACCATAATCCTGCATAAGCTGTAAAGAGCAGAGTACATCCGCCGCATAAATTCCTGACGACCTTTTATATTCTTACCTGAATGCCCTTCATCGGAATATTCTCCCACAATCTCCATATCCTGAAATTCAGCATATTTCCTAAGCTTGTCCTTCTGTGCATCCAAGCTGTAACCATCAACCTGAATTGCTGTTAATACACGAGTATATATGTAACATTTTGTTTTCTTTTTCAATACATTCACTCCCCTCTATTGTGGTAAAATCAAAGTTGGATTTTTCAACAGCGTGGCAATCACCGGGGCATATTTAGATATTCCATAATCTTCAACAATACTGGTTATTCTAGCGCCTGCATCTTTTGATGAAGCACCACATAAGAAAACCCTTTCATCAGCAGTTCCATAATCCAATACGATAAATCGATCATGAAATATACCGCCTGTCTTTTTCATTGATATTTTTATGGATGGATATTCTTTGCAAAAATCCGTAAATTCTATATTATGAAGTTTATTATTCCCAACATTATCACTGAATAAAGTAATATTTACTCCTGTAGGAGAATTTTTAAGATGTACCAGCGTTCTTAATCCAATATAATTGTCAACGACATATATTGACGACTTTGCCTGCTTATAAATGGACTCATATACCTCATCTGCACTACTAAATTTTGCATTAAACATAAGCCACTTTTCATCATCATCTGAAACAAAGCTGTTCATCATATCAGCAAACTCAGATTTTGTTAATTTCTATTTTGTTGTTAGCTGTCTCCATGCTTAACTGAAGTATTTCCCGCTGACCTATTAAATCACGATTTTCTAATATGTAATCTTTCATTTTCTT
>CAKRRG010000096.1 GCA_934394545.1 uncultured Blautia sp. | reverse complement strand
AGAACCTGGGCAAGGGTCCCCGGACCAACTTTCGCCGCTCAGCCAGATGTATGAGAATACTGGGTAAGACGGATTCGCTCTCTATCACTCATGGACTCATCTCCTTCCATCTAACGTGCTATCTATTTTATCATGAATATCCATTTCCGTAAACGGTCAGTTTTGGTTTTCTCTTACGCATAAAAAAGAATCCTGCTTGCAGGATTCTCCGCCTGCGGCGGGTCGCTTCAGCGACATCTACCTTTCCACCGCAGTGCAATTCTGCCCGGTAGGGCTTTTTTATGCAATAGGGGATTCCAACGGAATTTCCTATTGCATAAAAAACGGGCTTCCGAATTATGCATTTCGGAAGCCCGCTTCTTTTATGCTCCTATCCCCTTTGCCAGGAGAACACAAGCTGACTGTTTATTTCTTTGTTACTGTCACCTTACATTTCTTTGTAATCTTTCCGCAGGTAACTTTAATGATTGCTGTTCCAGCTTTCTTTGCGGTAATCTTACCCTTCTTATCCACAGTTGCCACCTTCTTATTGGAAGTACTGTAAGTAACCTTAGTCTGATAAGAAATCGGACTTACAACTGGCTGCAGCTTCAGGGTTTTCTTTACCTTCAATGTAGCGGTATCCGGGATACCAAGAATCTTCTTGGCAGCAACGGTGCCTTTCTGCAATTTTACGATAATCGTCGTGGATGCTCCACCCTTTGTCTTGATGGTAACTTTTACTTTTCCAGTCTTTGCTTTCTTCTTTGCCTTTAAAGTTACCTTGTCAGCTTCCCAGGAAACGGTAATCCTCTTAGTATTTTGGGAAATTACACTTTCAATATAATCTCCAGATTCCATTGTTACAGGAAGGGTGAAGGTTTGTCTGCGCTTCATCGGGAAGGTGGACTCTGTCACCTTCACATAAGCGTTCAGTCTGGCAACGCTTCTGGATTCTGTCTGTCCGCACACGCTGCAGATACGTGTTTCAATTCCCTCTTTTACAGCCGTAGCAGCTTCTGTCACTACATAAGCTCCCCATGTATGGATTCCCGTTGCCGGAATTGTCTCACTCCTTGTCTGTCCACAGGTTTCACAAATATAGCTTCTGCTTCCCGCTGTTGTACAGGTTGCAGCTACAACTCCATTTTCTTTCCAGCTGTGGGTTCCCGTTGCCGGAATTGCCTCGCTCCTTGTCTGTCCACAGGTTTCACAGATATAGTTTCTGCTTCCCGCTGTTGTACAGGTTGCAGCTACAACTCCATTCTCTTTCCAGCTGTGGGTTCCCGTTGCCGGTGTGTCTGGAAGCTCGGTACGTACTCCGCCGCACGCACTGCACTCCTGATGCTGTTTTCCAACAGTTCCGCAGGTTGCAACGCTGTCAATTACCGTTACCATGGTATGAGCAAGCTTCGGAATTACTTCCCGTTTTGTCTGTTTACAGGTTGTACAGGTATAAACATTATATCCCTCAGCCACACAGGTAGAAGTCACGGTTGCAGTAAGGTTCCAGGTATGTCCAAATGCAGGGATTTCTTCTGTTCTTGTCTCTCCACAGGACTTGCAGAGATATTCCTTGCTGCCGGCTTCCTCACAGGTCGGCTCCTTTGTAACTACGCCTTCTGTCCAGGAATGCTCGCCGTTAATGTCATAGAGCCCGCCGAACCAGTATTTCCACTCTGCAACCTGTTCACGCTGCTCTCTTCCATACTCATCCACATACACGACATCCGCATAAAGAGCAATTTCTGTTCCGTCCGTGCTGGTACGAACAAGAGTCGGAATCTCCTTCTCTTCCGTTCCTTCCAGAACACGCCACTTATCCTCCTCATAATCCAGCCTGAACTGAATGCCATTCATCGTTGTTTCCTGAATCTCACCCTCTTCATCATAAGCCCTGCACATTACATAAGGTGCATACTCGCTGAGATCAAAGGTATCGGTCAGCTCCGGCCATACATTCTCAAGATTCTTTTCCATATTTATGGTATAGAAGGCTGCTGCCGGTACAACATAAATACCGTTTGGAAGAATTGCTTCCCACTCATCTTCCGGATCCGTAGATCTGGCATACACACTTACAACGGTGTCGCTTTCATCACTTACCGCCTGGATATGAAGCTTTCCATCTTCGGCAATCCTTGCATCTACAGAATTTCTGTCATAATCCTGTAAAAGGATCTCATAGTCAGAGGCCGGGATTACTTCTGTGGTAACTTTTCCAGTTTCCGGATCATGTGTTTCTCCTATTACAGATAAGGTGATCTCCTTTTCCTCATGAATCAAAAGACTTAATGCATTTTCTTCCAGGTCTGTTTTGATATAGCGAATATAGTTCGTTGTCCAGAATTCCTCAGTCCTGTTCTGTACTTTTCCGTCCAGGCCTGTATAAGTATAGGAAACTGCACCTCTTCCGCAGCGCTTTCCTTCCAGCCACCAGCCTTCTCCTGGCTCTTCCTTCAGCGTACAAAGCTCCGGCAGATTATCACCATCGTAACCATATGCTTCTATTGTTTCTACCTTTGTAATATCCACTGGGATTCTAACATTTTCTCCCGACGGATGATCTCCATCTTCTATATGACAAATAAGGTAGTTCGGAACAAAGAAGCTTACATCATAGAAAAATATAGGATAATCCATCAGATTCCAGTAATCACAAACTGGTTCACGGGCCCAGATGTAAAAGAAGTTTTCATTTACCAAAAATGGCTTCTCTTCCCCTTCAATCTCCACAAATACAGATGCACGAACTACATATTCAGAAGATTCTCCTGCGGCATACATCTTTTTACCATCAATATAAAGCCTGGTTCCGTCAGCCTTCCAGAATGGATCTTTGATTTCCAAAGGTATCCACTCAGTTTCCTCGGTTTCCTCATTTTCTACAAAACTTCCAACTCCCCATTCAACCTGGATATTTTTTTTGTTCTCCAGATTTTCTGTATTCAGTTCCATGCAATAGGAATTTTCCCCTGTCTCATTGGAGAAAATAACAGATCTGTCATTTACAAGCTCTGGAGAGTAATCCAGTTCACTGAAATGATAGGTTCTTTCACCAACATTGACGTTTTCTCCAGTCTCCTCATCATGCTGATATGCAGTAATTATAATCTCTATTTCACCGCTGCTCATTCGGATAAGGCGAGGTAATTCATCCCTCTCTTCAGAAATATCTTTCCAGTCTCCAGAGTCATAGCCGTCTTCATTGGAATATTCGTCGTACTGAACATCAAAAGTAACATTTTCCACTGGTTTTCCTTCCCCATTTTCATAGCGAAGGACCTGTAAGCCGACCTTATTCAGATCAAGGACCTCACCAACCTGAAGCATCTGCAAGTCTCCCAGATTTCCAGGAAGCATGGTGGTATAATTATCTGTTATATATACATTCAGATTTCCAGACCAGACCCTTGCACTGGAGCCATCTTCCTTTTCCACGTATGCATCCAGATTTACAAATCCCCATTCATTATCTCCGGAATTGCGGCTTCTCAGCTTCACAATTGTTTCTCTTCCGGATTCATCCTTGAGGATTTCCGGTTCTTCCAGTAATTCTTCGCTGTAGAAGGAATCTCCACTTTCTTTGTTAAATTTCAGTGTGAAATTCTTAATTTCCTCTCCATCCTCCATATCCGCTTCATATTTCCATGAATGATAAAGGTGAGCCCGAAATTCCCCTTCGCTGTTTTTCAGAAGACACTCTGTATCCTCTGGATACTCAAAATACAGATCATATTTATCAGTGCTGACAAAAATATTTACCGTATATGACTGTTCTTCCCCTTCCAGATCCATATAAGAAACTGTCATAACAGCATGACCAACACGATTGGCATGAGCCCTCCAGATTCCATCGCTTTCTTCATCTGCAGGATCTGGAACATACAGTTCGCAGATGTCCTCTGTACTCTCTTCATCCTCTGCGTTATGTACTTCAACGTTTGTAACTTCGACCTTCACATTTCTTCCATCAGGATATGTATCATTTCTTACCCAACAGTTAATATACGGGTCCACTTCCTTTTCCTCTTCAACAAAAAGGGACACATCTGCATAATCAATATCATACCGGCAGGTTTCCTCTGTCAGCCCGAAGTAATAGGTCTGCCGTGCCACTTCATCGTAATACTCGGTTCCGTAATCATCCGTCTCTTTCTTTTCTGCAACTAAGGTTACCTCTGTCTGCCAGTCTCCTCTGCGGATCAGAACTGGAATTTCATCCTCCTGGGTTCCTTCTTTGATCTCCCATGCATTGAAGTCATATCCTTCCAGACGAAAACGAATTTCCCCTCTATCCAGCTCTTCCTCTGTTATACCACTCTCCGGGTTACCCTCTTCGCTGAAACTGCGTACAACCACAGATGGGCTATAGGCATTCAGATCCAGTTCCTCGCCCACCTTCGGATTTCTGCCATCCAGGTCAGCAGGACAAATCATAGGATTACCATCCTCTACTCTTATATAAAGTCTGGCTCTTTCATCTACTTCCCATGTATTTCCGTCAGCATCTTTTCCAAAGGCACCTATATACAGCTTTGTATCACCTGTCTCTTTTGCTGTAATCTTAATCGTTCCAGCCTTTTCGCCTTCTTTTATTTCAAGAATATTCCCGTCATACCAGGCATTTCCGTCCTCATCCCGCCACCGGATATCATATTCAGATAAATCAAGCTCTTTTTTCGTAACCCTTCCAGTTGAGGAATCATGATCCTCACTATAAACCTTTACTGAAATTTCTACTGTTTCTCCCGGAAGCATCTGTCCGGTACCATTAGGAAGCTCAGCTTCTGCATAAAACATGGAGTCCTGTATCCAGAGAGAAAAATCCTGTTTAACTTTAATTCCACTCTCTTCCGTAACATGGCCTTCAATACGAACAGATACCTCTCCGGTAAACTCTCCCACGAGCTTCCAGCCACCTTCATGCTCCTCTATGCGGCAGATCTGATCTTCTTCCTCATCATACTCTTCGTCATAGCATTTTTTATCCGTTACACTTAAAGAATCAATCGTCACTTCCACGTTTTCGCCCCATGGATGATCTGCATTTCTCAAATATCTCCAATAGGTATTATCAATCCACAGACCTTCCCCGCGAAACAGATTGCTTCTTCCCGGATCATATTCCAGATTTTCTTCTGCCACTATTTTCTCAATAAAGGTCTCACATCTGGAAACCTCTACCGAATCACCCAATGCGTCGATACGCACAAGAACCTGTGCGATTACATCGTAACCAGAGTCTCCCATTTTGGTTCCATTAATTGAAATTCCCTTGTCTGTTCTTGACCAGAAACTGCCTTCTTTTGCCTCTGCTCCATTTCCAGATTCATCAGACTCTGACACATACCAGTTGATCTCAACATTTCCAGCCAGATTTTTACCTTCCAGGTTATCCATATTCAGATCCAGCTCACACGCTTTTTCATTAGAAAAAATCCAGCTGGAATCTTCACCTCGGATATTCTCAAACCAGACATCATAACTTATATAGTCAAAATCAAAATGTCTTCGGGTAATCTCTTCTCCATCTTTATATGCAATAATAGTGAAGCCTGTATTTTCGTTGTCAATTCTTGTAAGCCGGGGCAGCTTCTCTCCATCAGACTGCTCAGCAAGCCATGCGTCTTCATTATCATCACATATCACATCAAAAGTAACCGTATCTGTCTCTGTTGACTCCTGATTCTCTTCACTGCGGTAGGTGCATACCTCAATGTTCTTCTTATTCAGATCCAGTGTTTCTCCTACCAGTGGATTTCCCATATCACCAGCAGTGAGTACTGCATAGCTGCCTTTCACCCATACGTGTAAGGATTCGGTCGCCCACTCTTCGCCGTCTACATATGCACCAACGTGAATATCGGTATATCCGGTTTCTCCCTTGGAGGTAATCTTCACAACAGGTCTTCCCTCTTCATCGGATACAAATTTCACATCGATAAGACCAGTGTTGTAGGACCAGTTATTTTCATCTGGATGGAATCTTAATTCAAAAGAATTTACTTCTTCAGAGCGCTCACCACTCTCTTCCTCGTACCAGCTGCGATAAAGATGAACCGGCACCTCCATTTCACTATTAGGAAGCATCTGTGGCACATCATCCGGGTAATCGAATGTCAGAGCATTTTTTAAATCATTGGGCTTCTCTTCTTCCCCTTCTTCTGTAAAATCTTCCAGCTCCTCTGTCTCCCCGGAAGTGAATCCATCTGCCACTTCTGCTGCCTCTTCCCCGTCTGTGAAGCTGTCCTCCTGCCATTCATCGGCAGTTCCGTCCTCGCCTTCTGTTTCTGCCAGGAAACCCTCAGCGAACTCATCAGCTTCCAATTCTGACTGCTCTGCATCTGGCATACTCTCAGCCAATACGGTAAAGGAATTACTTCCTACTACCATAGACGCAGCCAGTGTCCATGCAGCTACTCTCTTCCATACATTGTTCTGTTTGTTCATGCATTGCCCTCCTTTTTGCAAAACATTTGAGCCAGATTGTGTTTGCTAAAACACAGCTTAGTCATATTCCAGCATCATCAAGATAGATTTAGTATAATTTGTCATACCAATTTTCGCAACCAATTTTTCTCATTTTTGTAGCTGATTTTCTTATTTGTAAGAATTTTTAGCCGTTTTCACAAAATTCAGCGAATATATTTGTAGGGATTTCATAAAAAAGAATCCTGCTTGCAGGATTCTCCGCCTGCGGCGGGTCGCTTCAGCGACATCTACCTTTCCACCGCAGTGCAATCCTGCCCGGTAGGGCTTTTTTATGCAATAGGGGATTCCAACGGAATTTCCTATTGCATAAAAAAGTGTCTTCGACACTTCAACTCCCCTGCCCCTCAATCTTGAGGGGATAGGGGTTTCTTTTTTTCAACTTTTCATTCATAATAGGCTTATGAATATCTTACAAAGAATCTTTACTGACTACTATGAAGAAATTAAATATACACTTCATCCCAGATCTACTGAGATGGAAAATATCGATAAGATGCTCAACTGTGGTGATCCATCTTTTGGCGGTGCCATGTACGGTTGTCCCCATTGCGGCAAACTTAAATTTGTCCCTTTCCGATGCCACAGCCGTTTCTGCCCTACCTGCGGAAACAAGTATTCCATGGAACGCACTACTTCCATGTCTTTTAAACTTGCTAATGTACAGCACCGCCATTGTGTTTTTACTATTGATAAAAACCTTCGTGACTTTTTCCTGGAAGACCGAACTCTGCTCGACTGCCTTTTTCATTCTGTTACCAGTGTCGTCTCACGTATGTTCTTCAAAATGAATAAGTCTAAAAACTATACACCTGGTTTTATTATGGTCCTCCATACTTTTGGCAGGAATTTAAAATGGAATCCCCATATCCATTGTCTTATATCGGAAGGTGGTTACAGTGATGATGGGTTCTGGTGTCCAGTCCATCACTTTAATTATACTTATCTTCGTAATGCTTTCCGCACAGCACTGCTTGATGAAATGGGACGCAGACTCGGATCTTCTTTCAAAAAAGTAAAATTCCAGTGCTACACGAATCATAAAGAAGGCTTTTACGTTTATGCAAAACCAAACAAGTGTGACCCTGAAACGGTCATAAAATACATTGGACGTTATCTCGGACGGCCAGTTATTGCCACTTCCAGAATTGACAGCTATGACGAAGATGCCGAAACGGTCACTTTTCATTACAACCGCCATGAAGATAATAAATACATTCAGGAAACCATCCCAGCATTAGATTTCATCAAACGTCTGATCCGGCATATCCCGGAAAAACATTTTAAAATGATCCGGTATGGTGGGCTATATGCCCGTCACCGCAAAATAGATGAAAATCTTCACCTGGCAATCTCGAGAACAAAGCGTCATGTATTCCGTAACTTCAACAAATGGCGGACTGCTATCCTTTCTTCCTTTGGATACGATCCACTGAAATGTCCGAATTGTAAACATGAAATGCTTTTTCTGGAACTTTACTACAACCACAAGCGCGTCTCCCTCGAAGAAATGTACGAGAAAATAATGTCCAAAGCTCGTAGAAGATGGTCTTCTGCATAATTTTTATGGATTCTGTGATATAATCCTCTCAAAGGAGGAAAACACCATGGAACCAGATATCGAGGAACTGCGCAAAAAATACATCAAAAATCCGCCAGAAGGAATGACTTCCAGAGACATTCGCCGCATGAGCGAGGAAGAACTTCTGGATATGGATTATTTCTTAAACGATGACGAACTTGATGACGGCTTTGGAGAAGAAGGCTTTTATATCTTCTGATCCAATAACCGTCTTGTCGT
>CAKRRG010000095.1 GCA_934394545.1 uncultured Blautia sp. | reverse complement strand
TCTCTCCTGTTTCTAAGTAAGTTTTTATCATTTACTTTGCGGATCAACTGTTTTTTTCCACATACAAGGGGATTATATAACATCCAAAGATTTTAGGCAAGCCCTTGATGGAATTTCCCTAGGAATTCCTTCATTCGCACATGCTCAGAGGAGAATACCTCCTCCGGAGTACCCTCTACTGCGATCAGACCGTCATCCATAAAGATGATCCGGTCGGAGATGTCACGGGCGAAGCTCATCTCATGGGTAACGATCACCATGGTGATATGTTCGGCTGCCAGATCTTTGATCACCTTCAGGATTTCACCGGTCAGTTCCGGATC
The DNA here is from genome assembly GCA_934394545.1 of uncultured Blautia sp. GTDB lineage: Bacteria > Bacillota > Clostridia > Lachnospirales > Lachnospiraceae > Blautia_A. Next base: position 8,122 of record CAKRRG010000095.1, on the reverse strand, counting down.
CAAGGCTGAGGTTGGCTCGTCAAAGAAAAGGATATCCGGGTTCATGCATAAGGCTCTGGCAATGGAAACCCTCTGCTGCTGTCCACCGGAAAGCTGGTAGGGATAGTAACTCTCCTTATCAGAAAGCCCCATTTTCTTAAGCAGCTCTTTTGCCTGCGCATAAACCTCTTTTTTGTCTCTTTTTTGCACTTTGATCGGTGCATCTGTAATATTTTTAATTACGGAAAAATGTGGGAAAAGGTTAAAATTCTGAAATACCAGCCCGATTTTTCCGTTTTTGATGATTTCGCCGCCGTCCGGAGTTTCCAATCCAGTAGCACAACGAAGAAGGGTGGATTTTCCGGAGCCGGAAGGTCCGATAATGCTAAGAACTTCTCCCTGGTCTACTTCCAGAGAAATATCCCGAAGGACATCCAGCGCTCCGAAGCTTTTCTTTATATGTTTCATTTCGAATAATTTCATGGGATACAACTCCTTGTATATTTTCCTATCGATAATAGTTCAGTTTCTTTTCTATCTTATCCATGATCACTGCTACCAAAAGATTAAACACATAATAGAATACAGCAGCCACTACGAAAGGAACCATCGTGGTCTGGGAACTGGCAATCTGTTTGGCCAGAGTGAACATTTCAGCTACTGCTACAACGAAGGCCAGAGAGGTATCCTTTACCAGAGTGATTACCTCGTTGGTAATGGATGGCAGAATTCGTTTGATCACCTGGGGAAGAATAATGCGGAAAAAGGTCTGCGCCTTCGAGTACCCAAGGATCCGGGCTGCTTCGTACTGACCTACTGGCATAGATTCGATTCCGCCACGGTAAATTTCTGCAAAATAAGCGGCATAATTAATGGCAAAAGCAATAAATACAGCCACCAGACTGTAGCCCCTGGAAATCCGGATCCCAAAAATAAAATATGGTCCGAAATATACTACCATCAGCTGCAGCATAAGAGGGGTTCCACGCATGATGGAAATATAAGCAGTTACGATCCAGCGAATCACTGGAATTTTACACATTTTCCCCCAGCATACCAGAAGTCCAAGGGGCAGAGAAAAGATAAGGGTTACAAAGAAAATTTCCGTAGTAACAGTCATTCCCTTCGCAAGCTGACTTAACATTACACCAAAACTCATAGTTACTATATTCCTCCTGTTGATACTTGTATTCGAAAGGATTCCTTCTCGCTAAGAAAAGAGGGTGCACCAGGTACCCTCTTTTTTACGTATATTCTTGTTTCTATTCTATGTGAATCATTCAGCCTTATCTGCTGCTTCCTCATCTCCCAGACAAAGCATATCAGCCACGCCATACTGTTCCGCCAGTTTATCAATCTCACCCTCATCGTACAGCTTCATAACCTCAGCCCATACTGTATCACGAAGTTCTTCATTTCCCTTTGCAAAACCAATGCCATACTGCTCGCTCTGGATCGGCTCATCCAGGATCTTATATTTCCCTTCTTCTCTCTGAGCCAGCTGATATTTGGCAACTCCGATATCGACTGCAACTGCATCTGCTGCACCGGAATCAATATTCATAAATGCAGTATTGTAATCCGGGTTCTCCGTAAGAGAACCAAAACTGTCGGTTAATTCCTTATTATCATCGCTGTTCAAAGCATCAAGTGCTGCAGAAGCAGCCTGTACTACCACATTCTTTCCGGCCAGATCTGCCAGTGTTTCAATTCCGGAATCAGAGGCAACTACCATAACCTGCTCATTATTCAGATAAGGATCCGACCAGGTATAATCATCCTCACGTCCGTTAATCGTAAATCCATTCCAGATACAGTCAATGTTTCCGGAATTCAGCTCCATATCCTTAGAATCCCAGTTGATCGGTTTCTTCACTAATTCCCATCCCAGATTGTCACATACCTTCTGTGCAACATCCAGATCGAAACCAACATATTCTCCATTCTCATCCATATAACCAAATGGTGGGTACTCTGCATCAAATCCTACTGTGAGCGTCTTGCTGTCTGCATCTGCATAAACCGTAACACCAGAGCATACACCTGCTGCCATCAGGGCACTCATCATAATCGCTAACATTCTTTTTTTCATAATATCTATCCTCCTGAAAATCCTCTTCGTAATTTCAATGCGTTTTCACATTACCTTGTTAAAGCATGTTTGTATGGTAGCATACGAAAACAATTCTGTCAATACAGTATTTTCAATGATCTGCCGTCCGGGACTTTCATAGTAAAAAAGCACAGGTTCCATCATGAACCTGTGCTCCTGTGATACTCTCCTGTGAGCTTCTCCAGCATTTCATCTGTCTTGCCTGGCAGGATACTCACCTCTTTTTTCTTTGAAAACGCATCGAAAGCTTTTTTCAGGCTATCCTTTACATTCTCCGATACCTTAAGCTCCTTTAAACGGTTCTCATACTCCTGTGGCTTCTTCGCACTACGATAGGCAAGAAGATAGCAGACCAGTTCTTTCTCATCATTCTCTGTGAGAAAAGCTTCCCAGAAGCATTCCATCGCCTTCTCCATCTGGAAAAGATAACTGTACGCACAGCCCAGGTTATGCCACACACTCATAGTCAGTCCCGGCTTCACCTGATCCAGTCCTTCTCTTTTCAAAAGCTCCTGGTATACCTTGATCGCACTCACATACATCTTATTCGCAACCAAAGCATCCCCCTTACATTTTCTGCGAAGAAGCGGGGCCTCCTGGTCAAGCCTTGTCAGCTTCACATTCAGAGCCTTCAGTTCCTCATAGGTAAGATAATTGATTTCTTTAAACACCGGATAAAGCACATCCTCCACATTTGCGAACTTGCCAAGATGAGGACGAAGCTTGGCCGCCAGCCTGGGCAGATCCAGTTCCTCACTAATCCAGCTGCAGAGATTTTCATTTATAATGGAAGAATCCACCAGATAAAGATTGTGGTACAAATAGTAGCAAAGCTCCTCCAGAGAGTAAATATTGGTGTTAATATTCTCTACAAAAAATGGCTTCTCTGCCTTTTTGGTCTGACATAAAATATACCCGCTCATTCTAGGCCTCCTTTACCACTCTACCAGTTCGTCCCAGACCTTGCCGCTTGAGGGAAACATTTCCCCAAAGCCAAGATCCCGCACGATCACCTGGCATTTCTTCTGTGATACATATGCAAGAGACAAAGAGAGTCTTGTCGTCTTATTCGGACGCTGTGGAAGCTCCGGCAATTCCATGATTACTTTCTTTTTCTGCTTTTCTCCAAAGGTTCCCACAACAAAAACAAGCTCTGTTACGCCATCCAGTAGGAATTCACACTCCGCCTTACATTCATACCAGTTTTTTCCGGCTTCAATGAGAGGATAATATGCCGGTGCACCCATTACCCGCATTTCCATTCCGACGTCCTTAAGCACAAGGGCAGGACTCATGTAACGGTAGCCCTTGAGAACTTTATCCTCCAGCCGCTCTTTTCCTGCTGCACACGCGCCCTTGGCAAAAAGATTATTGCCATAATAAACCTTTCTTCTCTGCATACAAAGACTTCCTACAGACAGCTTGGCCCATTCCGGGCTGAATCCGTATCCTGTAATCTGGATACTGGAAAAAAGTCCGGTCCCAAGAGTCTCCTTGATAAAATCGCGGAAAGCCTCGTCTCTGGCCTCCACAGCCTTCTCTCCCTCTTTATCCGGTGCTGTAAGAGATGGCAGGACTGCCTTCTTGGGCTCTTCCAGCCGTACCAATACAGGTCTGGTGCTTCCATCCATAGTCAGCTGCCGGAAGTTCACCAAATCCTGATCAAAAGCATACCATCCAATGCTGCGATTCCATGTTTCTCTTTTCTGGGTAAGAGAATAATAATAAAAGCTCTCCCCATGATCTATCAGCATGTACTGATTTTTCTGAAAACCAATAGCCTGGCAGGCTTTTTCCATGTTTTTCACCAGGCTGTCCTCAAGCTCCGGACTGGTGATCACCAGACATTTGGTATTTTTTACAAGGTCGGCCACACCCAGAAATTTCAGCATTCCCTCCAGAAAGACACGAAGCAGTTCCCAGGGTTCTACCTGCTCTCCAAGAATCTGCACGCTCTCTTCTTTCGCACAGATCCCATACAGATCGTCTACCATCTGGCCACCCTTTTCCCGGGCAAAATAAACAGCTTCAAGACCAATCGTATATTCTTTTTGTTCCCCACGTCTGCAGATACAGGTTGGTGCCTCAAATTCCTCTGCCCCAACCTTCATAGACACAGAACAAGGCTCCTCCCCTTTCCGGTCATAATAACAGATCTGGGAATAATCCTTTCCAAAATCAATTCCTATGATCAAATCACGAATTTCGTTCATATATTCCGTCCTCTTCTGTAATGACAAACATTTCCTCCACATACTGTTCCTGGCGAAGGTACTGTTTAAGACCTTTTTTTACCTCTTCATACTTATCTAGCTTTCTGGCAGACAAAATCTGATTGATCATCTGATATTTGCTGAACGGTGTCCCCTCTACCTTGCTCATACTTAACACACGTTCCGGTGACTGTCTGGTCTGTCCCTTACATTCTTCAACAAAATGATAGTGTAAAGTTTCCCCATAAAACAAGGTAAATGGTTTGGTAAAAATACCCTGATATACATTTTTCAATGGTTCTGTCTTATATTCCAGTTCTCGTCCAAGTCCGGTATCCAATGCATATACAAGTGTTACTCTTGCATCTGGGCTGGTATGATATTCTACACAGGTTTTATCATCCATCTGGTACAGGCTAAGAATTTCCGGTGGCAGCCTGTGGAAGAAAGAAAATACCATTTCCTTATCCATGCACATTTTCAGAAGCTCCCTCTCAATAGAAAGAAATGACTCTTTCCGGCTTTTTTCCTTGGAAAGCTCCTGAAACAATGCCAGATGGCAAACCTGATTCACAGGCCATTTCTGCATATATGCATTGATCAGACAATTTTTTACAAATGGACTCATGGTATATTCTTTCACAAAGATACCATAGGAAACATGTGTCAGATAACCACTCACGATCCATTCCCTTCCAGAATGGCGGATGTAAGATTCCAGCACATGCTCCCCTTCCTTGCGGTAATCTGTGGTAAACATAAGCAGCTGCAGGATTTTCTCCTCCAGATCATAGGTATCCAGTTCAAAACCAACTGCGCTTTTCCAGATAGAAAACAGTTCGTCCACTGGTCCAAACCGATATTTCATAAGATAAGTGAGGATTACCTCATCATAAAATCCATTTCTGTAAACGTCAGAAGCCAATGCCAGAAGTTCCTCATCCTCCAGCATATCACAGCGCACGATCATGCGGCTCACCAGCTTCAGAAGGCTTCGCATATCCACACCTTCATAGCCGAACTCCTCCACAATTCCCTGCGCCTGGGAAAACAGCCCCCTGCTTATAAGTACAGACAACAGTTTCTCTCTGTCAACGCAGGCATATTCCCGATAGTCCATCTGCTTCAGGTATTGATCCAGATCCTCTCCAAATACATGATCTGCATAATAATCCAGAATTCTGCGGCGCACCTTCTGCTTGTATTCTATACAGAATACATCAGATTTCACTAGTCGCTGGAAAATATCCAGATTATCTTTATCCAGTTCATGGCTCTCACAATAATGCAAAAGTACTCCTGGCTCAGTCACACCAAGGGCAAGAATCTTTCTCACAGATTCCCCCTCGTTCATAGTCTTCTTCAGGCTGTAATCTATGGTCGCACTGTATCTGCGCTGCTTGTCATCCTGAAAAAGGATAGCAGCGTCCTCTGTATAGATTCTGGGATAAGCCACACCCTGGACACAGGTATAAAGCTTTTCCTGTTCCATCTGGCTGTGACGCACGATCACATAACGAACCTTTTTATCGTCAAAATACAGTCTGTGGGTAAACAGTTTCCGGGCAATAAAATCTGCTGCTTCTCTTGTCCTGGGCTCCATCAGAAACTCCTGATATAAAACAGCATAGCTCTCATTCATTTTGCCCTCTTCCAGCTTCTTCTTGGCAAAATCACGCATACTGTGCATATAACGCTCATATGCTGCCGGCTCCTTTTCTTTATTGGCAATAATGCAGGAATAGATAAATGCCCGCTTGGAATCTCCCAGAGAATCACTGTTGTAAGTAAAATACATTAACAAAGCTTTCGGAAGTTCAATTTTTCTGGAAGTATCCATCGTCTCCACATAGTACTCATAAAGCCTTGTAAGACGCAGTCCATGCTCCACTGCCAGGGAAAACCACCGGAAATATTCCGGCTTTCTTGGGTTCCCTTTCATTACATATTTGCAGATTGCCTCCAGGGTATCCTCAGAGGGATACTGATCATATCCCCTTGCCATTGCCTGATAAATACTCTCATTATAATCCTTCTCATATCCGGAAAGATAGGCCAGACGCATTACCAGCTCCTCTGTAAGAAGATTTCTTCTTGCTGCAAAACGGAACACCTGTCCCCAGAAGCTATTCAGTCTGTGAAGAAGTGTCATATCCTTACAGATGATCTTCCACGCCTCCAGATAGAGGAAAGGACTGTGGCACCCCTTGTCAAACTGCTCCTCCAGCACAAATAACGCCTTGGAAGGAGTCTCCTTATATGCAGGATCCAGCTTCAGAAGTATCCACAGAAGAACAAAGCTGTCACTTTTTTGCATATAGAAATTACGGATCCTGGAAACAGCGTGAATCTTGTCCTTATACAACCCTGTAAGCGTACACAAATACAAATAGATTCCCGCAAACTCCAGATCGTTTCTTGTATAAGATTTGTCCTGATAACTCTCCAAAAGCCTTCTTGCCTCATCATGATGATTCTCCATGTACAGAAGAAAAGCTTCATACATCTGATATTCCGGATAATCACTTCCAGACTGGTGAAGCTGATTCAAAATATAATGACTGCTTGCACACCATGTGGAAAAATCCATCCAGCCATTTTCTCCCAGGTTCTCCTTCCCTGTAAGACAGCTTGCCACTGCTGTCTCATAGCATAAGTAGGAAAGGCAGTCCTTAAGAAGCTCTAACCTGCTCTTCTCCTGGGTAAGACGGATATCCACATCCAGTTTTCCGCTGGTAGATGCAACAATCGTATAGGCCAGTTCCTGATAAGGACTTCTTACCACGATTTTACCAAACTGATTACCGGTTCCCAGTTTCTCTTTGTGAACCAGATATTCCACTTCGTAATGACTTCCGATGAAGTCTTCGTCCGTCACAACCTTACGGGGAACTTCCAGGAAATCTCCTACCGTTTCTACGTCAAGGCGCAGATGTCCCCATCCACTTCTCTGGATATAAAAGGATTCCTTCACAGAATCCTTCAGTTCGTAGTATTCCTTTCCTACCTCTCTGGCGCTGATGGTCACTTTCTCCTTCTTGCCGGCGGCGATCAGAAATTCCTCCAGATGCTGGTAAGTTACCGGCTGTTTTGACAACCCCTGATACAGAGTCTGGATCTTTTTCTCTTCATTTTCCAGAATTCCGGCAAAACTACTGTCCTTAAAAATGCGGAATGCCTCTTTGAAATCCTCTCTGGCAACCTTTACAAATCCATCCAGATTTTCCACCACTCCGGAAAAGCTGTGGATTTCTTCCTTCTCAATCTGTATCTCAAACGGAAGGCGAGCTTCTCCTACATTCGTAGTAAAGCACAGCCAGCCTTTTAGATTTTCCCCAGGTGCCAGTCCTACAGTGTCGATTCCAAGAGGCAGACGCACAGTGGTCCCGGAGATATGATCCATTCCCGGCACAACCCGTCGGCTGGAGGAAGTAACATAACCACGTATCCTCTGGTTATCCTCAATTCCAACATATACCTCGCCTCTTTTTGTTTCTCCTGCTTTCATCGTCAGGGAAATTTTCTCTTTCGAAAAAAGCAGTTGTGGCTGTTCATATTCAAACTTTCCATTTAAAAGCTGTTCGATCTTTTTTTTCAAAATCATTCACCTTACGTCTTTCGTATTCTTCCACTGGTTGTCACTACCTTTTCTATTCAGGCAGTTACTCTTTCATTATTATAATGATTTTCCCCTTTTATTTCAACGCTAATTATGAAAAAGAATAGAGCCAGGCACTTATAGCCTGTATTTTTCATAGACTATATAGAAATCCCCTTTGAGGTAGCAATTTGAAGACATTTTTGAAACCTTTGACAA
>CAKRRG010000094.1 GCA_934394545.1 uncultured Blautia sp. | reverse complement strand
TCAATCTGAATCTGGGCAGCATCTGCAAGACGCAGGGTCAGCTCATAGCTATGTATCCTGACTTCAACAGGGTCACCCATAGGCGCATATTTTACCATCGTCACATCTGCCATAGGAATGATTCCCATATCCAGAAAATGCTGACGCAATGCACCTTCCCCGCCTACAGCTGTAACTGTGGCAGTTTTCCCAATGGGAAGCTCTTTTAGTGTCATATATCTCAGTCCTCTTTTCTCGAAAATTATTGATAATTTTTATCATTTGTTTCGCAAGAGTTAGTTTATGCTAATGTTATGATAATGTCAATATTATTGAGAAAATTTATTGACAAATCTCTTATCATCTGCTAGAGTTACGAAATAAGGAACGTCTGTGATCCATATATAGCCTGCGGTTATATATGGGTCTTTTTTCATGTTTCGGAAGCCCAAAAATCATATGGAGGAATGAAAAATGAATTACAGTTTTATCTTCTTTCTCAACAGCGCTCTTCTTGGCGTTGGACTTGCCATGGATGCTTTTTCAGTGTCCCTTGCCAATGGTCTTCATGAGCCTAAGATGAGAATGAAAAAAATGTGCGGAATTGCCGGTACCTTTGCCGCCTTTCAGGCCATCATGCCAATGACCGGATGGTTGTGTGTCCACACGGTAGTAGAATATTTCAGAACATTTGAAAAGTTCATCCCCTGGATCGCACTGATTCTTCTTGGCTTTATCGGCGGCTCTATGCTGAAAAACGGTATCTGCGGAACCGACGGGGATGAAGAGATCCCCGGTGTTGGAATTAAGGCACTTTTTATCCAGGGTGTTGCCACTTCCATTGATGCCCTGTCTGTTGGCTTCACAATTTCCGAATACAACTGGCTGATGGCGCTTGTCTGTTCGCTGATCATTGCTGCTGTCACTTTCTTTATCTGTATGGCAGGACTTTCTCTTGGAAAACGGTTCGGAACAAAACTTTCCAACAAAGCAGACATTCTTGGCGGCGTGATTCTGATCGCAATCGGTCTGGAGATCTTTATTTCCAACATGTTCTGATCTGTCATAATGACAGAATACAAAAAGCTTTCATTCTCTGACTTTATACCCATCAGATCAATGAAAGCTTTTTCTTTATCTCATAATAATATATCCACAATAAATCAGATACGCCAAGGTCATAATAATACCTTCTTTGCGGCTGATTTTTTTCTTAGTTCCGGCAAATATCCATACAAGAATAGTAAAAATTATTAAAATCACAATATCGATCAGATTCTCATGCAGCAAGGCCACCGGACTGAGTACTCCGGAAATTCCAAGAACCATAAGAATATTAAAAATATTGGAACCAACCGCATTTCCAACTGCCATGTCTACTTCATTTTTTCTTGCTGCAACAACAGAAGTCACCAGCTCAGGAAGAGAAGTTCCAACAGATACAATGGTAAGACCAACCAGCGTCTGGCTCATTCCGAGCTCAATTGCGATCCTGCTGGCAGAATCAACGGTAAGATCTCCGCCAAATGCAATTGCTGCCGCTCCTACGATCAGGAAGAGGATGCTTTTCCCATATGATAGCTCTGCCATACTGTCACATTCTTCAACACCTTCTATTTCCACCTTTTCTCCGGCTGCACGAGCCTTCATGGCGCTTCGTATCATCACAATGATATAGCCTGCAAATAATACCAGAAAAACAATTCCATCAAAGCGTCCCAGAATCATCGGACCTTTGTCGCCAATTCCAAGGATTCCCAGAACAAGAAGCAAAAAAGCACATCCAAGAGACAGCGGTATGTCACGAACGATCGTAGATTTCTGCACCAATATGGGAGTTAATATTGAACAGACACCAATTACAAACATCAGATTAAAAATATTGGAACCAACTACATTGCTTACTGCAAGCTCATTATTCTGCACCAGTGAAGCAGTGACACTGACTGCTGTTTCCGGCAGGGAGGTTCCCATTGCAACAATCGTAAGACCAATGATAATAGACGGTACCTTCAGCTTCCTGGCAATACTTGAGCTTCCCTCCACAAACAGATCTGCGCCCTTCACAAGAAAAGCAAAGCCGACTACAAGCAGCACAACCACAAGCGCCACAGGAAGACCATTCATAAAATTCTCCATGTTTTTCTCCTTTTCCAAGATAGTATAGTATTTCCCATAATACATACCCAATGCATCTGATCACATCCTCGCGGAGCGTTTTTTTGTGTAATAGGAAATTACTTCGTAATGCTCCTATTACACAAAAAAACTCATGCATGTCCTCCTAACAGACATACATGAGTCTCATTTTTTAAGATTTGCCAGGCTCTGTTCTGAAAAACAAACGCCGCGACTGTTGACAAATCACGTTTTCACGCAAACTACTCCCTCACGAAGTTTATATCCTTGTACAATATAGCAAATAGTCCTCCAGGCGTCAACCCTTATTTTTTTAATCTTCCTCTATATGCTCACGTCCCTGGTCAATAATGGTCCGCACATGCTCGTCAGCCAGAGAGTAAAAAATGGATTTTCCCTCTCTGCGGCTTTTTACCAGCTTATTCTGCTTCAGAATGCGAAGCTGATGAGAAATAGCCGACTGGGTCATATTCAGAGCCTTCGCCAGATCACACACGCACACCTCTGCCTCAAATAAAACAAACAGAATTCGGATTCTGGTAGAATCTCCGAATACCTTAAACAGCTCCGCAAGATCATACAGCTCATTTTCCTCCGGAATTGTATCATTTACAAGCTGAAGCAGATTCTCATGAACCTCACAGCAATCACAGATTTCTACTTCTTTGTCTGGATCTTTTTTCATTCTATATACCTCAATAAATTGATGACGGGGCAAAATCCCCAACTATGATTTCACAGATTCTTTACAAACAAGGTACGGATCGCATTCAGAACCGCCAGCACCATAACTCCCACATCTGCGAAAATAGCAACCCACATATTTGCAATACCAAATGCGCCAAGTACAAGGCAGATCACCTTGATTCCGATTGCGAAATAAATATTCTCGTATACAATGCGCATACATTTTTTCGCAATGCGGATTGCCTTGGCAATCTTCAGCGGATCATCGTCCATAAGAACTACATCGGCAGCCTCGATTGCAGCGTCAGAGCCAAGAGCACCCATGGCAATACCAATGTCAGCTCTTGAAAGAACCGGTGCATCGTTAATTCCATCCCCAACGAAAGCCAGCTTCTCCTTCTCTGATTTCTTGTCCAAAAGCTCTTCCACTCTGGAAACCTTGTCTGCCGGAAGAAGTTCACTGTGAACCTCACTGATTCCAAGCTGGGCAGCCACAGAATCCGCAACCTTCTTAGAATCACCGGTGAGCATAACGGTTCTGGTAATACCGGCCTTTTTCAGACTGGCAATTGCTTCTTTTGCATGAGGCTTGATAATATCAGAAATCAGAATGTGTCCGGCATATTTTCCATCTACAGCCATATGGACAACTGTTCCTATATGATGGCACTCTTTGTACGCAATCCCCAGACGGTTCATCAATTTCGCATTACCAGCAGCTACAGACACGCCGTCCACCTTTGCAATAACACCATTTCCACCGATTTCTTCAATGTCTGTGACACGGTTACGGTCAATCGGTTTCCCATATGCCTTCTGAAGGCTCTTGCTGATGGGATGTGAGGAAGAACACTCTGCATATGCTGCATATTCCAGAAGCTTTGCATCCTCCATCTCACTGTGATGGATTCCGCTGACCTCAAATACACCCTTTGTCATAGTGCCAGTCTTATCAAAAACAACAATCTTTGTCTGGGAAAGCGTTTCCAGATAATTAGAACCTTTTACCAGAACGCCCTGATTGCTGGCACCGCCGATTCCAGCAAAAAAGCTAAGCGGAATACTGATCACCAATGCACACGGGCAGCTGATTACCAGAAATGTCAGGGCACGGTAGATCCAGTCTCCCCATTCCGGTGAAAGTCCCATAAACAGCATTCTGCAAAGAGGAGGAATGATTGCAAGTGCCAGAGCACTGTAGCACACAGCCGGGGTATAATATTTTGCAAATTTTGAAATAAAGTTTTCAGATCTGGATTTCTTGGAGCTGGAGTTCTCAACAAGATCCAGGATCTTGGAAACAGTAGATTCACCGAATTCTTTCGTGGTGCGGATTTTCAATACACCTGTCATGTTGATGCAGCCACTGATGACCTCATTTCCCGCTTTTGCATCTCGTGGAAGGCTTTCCCCGGTCAGTGCGCTTGTATTTAATGTGGAAGTTCCGTCTTCAATAATTCCGTCAATTGGAATCTTCTCTCCTGGCTGAACCACGATAATAGTTCCAATCTCTACCTCGTCCGGGTCTACCTTCTCCAGTTTGCCGTCCTGCTCGATATTTGCGTAATCCGGGCGGATATCCATCAGCTCACTGATGTTTCTCCTGCTTTTTCCAACAGCGTAGCTCTGAAAAAGTTCCCCAATCTGGTAAAACAGCATAACCGCTGTACCTTCCTGGTAATCTCCAAGGGCAATGGCACCGATTGTAGCTACTGCCATCAAAAAGTTTTCGTCAAATATCTGACGGTTCATAATTCCCTTAGACGCTTTTTTCAGAATATCATAACCGATCACCAGATACGGAACCATGTAAAGTGTCATTCGGGCATAGCCTTCTACAGGAAGGAAGTGTAACAGCACCAAAAGTACAATGGTTACAATGATTCTGACCAGAACCTTTTTCTGTTTTTTATTCATATTCTTCACATGCCCTCAAGGCATGGCCTCCATTATGGTGATGTCGCCAGCAAGCGACACATTCACTTAATTCGTTTGAGTGACCGGACAGAGTACATCCTGTCCGGTCATTGTCTTACTGTTCACTCTGTGCCCAGTAACTGCTTTTCCCCATTGTTTCTTATAAAAAGATCTCGCAGTCGTCTTCTACCTTCTTACAGTTCTTCAGAACTTCCTGCATAACCACCTTCGGCTCCTGTCCATCTTCAAACTCAACGATCATTTTCAGAGTCATGAAGTTTACAGTTGCATCTTTAACACCTGCAGTGTTCTTTGCAGCATCTTCCATTTTGTTCGCACAGTTTGCACAATCAACATCGATTTTGTAGGTTTTCTTCATGGTAATGGTCTCCTTTAAAAATGTTCTCTTTATCATATGAACAATTATTCATATGTTTGAGTTTATTATAGCATTTATCTTAAATCTGTCAATAGTTTTCCCTGAAATTCTTTATTTTTCCTCTGTTCAATAGGACGGTTTTCATGTATAATAAACCAGATTGATTTTATATATGTTATTGTATCGAATTAGAGGAGATTTAAACATGAAAAATTATCTGATTGTTTTTCTGATTTCCATGGTGCCGCTGATTGAACTGCGTGGTGCAATTCCTTATGCTGTAGGCTTTGGAATCCCGCTGCTTCCGGCATACATCATTGCCATCATCGGAAACATGATCCCGGTACCATTCATCTATTTCTTCGCACGTAAGGTTCTGGAATGGGGAAAGGATAAACCGGTGATCGGGCGCTTCTTCACTTTCTGTCTTGAGAAGGGCGAAAAGGGCGGAAAGGCTCTTCAGGCGAAAGCCGGCCGCGGTTTATTTGTGGCACTTCTGCTCTTCGTAGGAATCCCCCTTCCCGGCACTGGAGCCTGGACAGGAACATTAGCTGCCAGCCTTCTTGACATGGATTTCAAGTCCAGTATCCTTGCCGTAATGCTTGGAGTTCTCCTTGCAGGCGTGATCATGGGTGCTGCAAGCGCAGGTTTGTTCGGGGCACTTTTTGCAGTGTTCAGCTGATCACAAACGCTCTGCAGCTGTATAGAAGCTTTTTTATAAAAACAGACATATAAAAAGCATATGAGGCTTATCTGTTTACGGATAAACTCATATGCTTTTTACTATTTAGTGTGTTGAAAAGTTTTTCAGGAGGGACGCATTTGGACAATGTGTATTACTCACTCGCCGGCGCAACGCTCCAGCGAACTAATTGCTAACTTCGACTAATGCGTTCGGGAAAGCCCTCACGCATAAGTCTACGTAAGCGCTGGATTTCGCCTACGCTAAGGGCGCGCCTGAAATGGCTCGCTGAAGTAATACACATTGCCCAAATGCTGTGTACTGGCTGGTACATAGAAACTTTCACCGGGGTGGTGGTTACATGTGTTGGTTTCCCTATACTTTTTGACAACGATAGATTAGAAAAGCCAGTAAATATGCGGGATACCAACTACGTCACCCCATCCCATGGTTGTCGTTACTGTTTCTTTCTTCCCTCTGCCAGTAACCAGCGATTTTACAATGTATATTCATGTAGCAGTGCATTTTAAGAGCGGTTTTAGTGGAGGCGAGATCCATGACTTACGGAGACTTAGGCGCGAAGGCTTTCCTGAGCATCTTAGTCGTAGTTAGTCATTAGCTTGCCGGAACGCCTGGACGCACGGCGGTGAATATACATTGTGAAATCGCGTGCGGGGTAACAACCAACACACTAAATAGCAAGACAAATTTATCAAAGTTCCATCCTCGTCACGAAGTGCTACCATATACACATCCTTCGCCTGCTTTTCATTATAAAAGGTGTGGATCTGGTTATGGCCCTTATCTTCCTGAAACCATGCGATCACTTTTTCGATCATTTCCTTAGACTTTGGATTGTGGCAGTTCATAAGACACTTTCCTACCAGAGCCTCACCGCCCCATTTATGATAATTCTCTACAGCCCTGGGATTCATATAAAGAATCTCAGTGGAATACATATTTGTCAAGTCTTTCAAAGGCTTCCTTTACCCGCGACAGTGGCAATGCCAGATTCATGCGGATTCCATACTCCCCATGGAAGGGTCTGCCATCCTGCCACATAACGCCAACTTCAAGACCAGCCTTCTGTAGCTCATCTATGGTTTTTCCACGTTCCTTGCACCACTTTTCACAATCCAGAAACAGCATATAAGTTCCCTGAGGCCTTGACAACTCCACGCCCTGGAAATGCTCCTCAATAAAATCACAGGCAAAATTCACATTTTCCGTCAGAACCTGACGAAGCTCGTCCACCCACTCATATCCTTCCGGTCTGTAAGCACCCATCAGGGCATACATGGAAAGCATATTCATCTCATTATAATGGCTGAGGCTGGACTCCTTATCCAAACGGTCACGTAGCCAGGAATTATAAACAATATGATAGCTTCCGATCAATCCGGCCAGATTAAAGGTTTTCGACGGTGCATACATAGCAATGGTCCTGTTTCTGGCATCCTCCGAAATCATCTGGGTAGGAATATGTTTATTCTCCCCCAGAATCAGATCCGACCAGATTTCATCGGAAATCACGTACACGTCATGCTTTTTGAAAAGCTCCATGGCTTTCTCCAACTCCCACATTTCCCAGACACGTCCAGTGGGATTATGCGGACTGCACATAATACAGGCATGAATATGGTTTTCAACGATTTTCTTTTCCATATCCTCAAAATCCATGCGCCACACCTTGTTCTCATCTTTTTTCAGCTGGCTATGCACAATGTGATAGCCATTATTGGTAAGTGCACCGGTAAATCCAATATAAGTAGGAGAATGCAAAAGTACGCTGTCTCCTTTGGAGCAAAGCACATTCAATGCACTTACAACGCCGCCAAGCACACCATTCTCATATCCAATGCACTCTTTTGTAAGGCCTGTGACTCCATTTCTTGTCTCCTGCCACCTGATGATCTCCTGAAAATATTCTTTTCGAGGGGAAAAGTATCCAAATGCCGGATGCTGCATTCTTTTAACAACAGCCTCCTGCACTGTGGGAACAGTAGGAAAATTCATATCTGCCACCCACATGGGAATCCAGTCCATTCCCTCTTTTAATGTAACCCCTGCAAAATAATCATGATTAAAGCACGCTTTCTCAAAGGGTGCATCTACCGCAATCGCATCCATTCCCCTGCGGTTTAAAATACTGGTAAAATCGTATTTCATTTTTGACTCCTCCTGACCTTACTTATACAAAAATCCAGACTGCACCAAATACAGCCCGGATTCTTTCTTCACTTTAATCTTACATCTCAAGAATCATCTTTAACACATTCAATACACTGTCCGGGCCCGGCTTTTCCAGAACATACCTGGCTGCCTGCTTCGCCTCCTCCCGGGCAGTGGTAACTGCATAACTCTTTCCGGCTTCCAGAAGCATACTCACATCATTACAATTGTCTCCAAAAGCTACGACCTCTTCTCTCCTGGTAATCCCCAGGCGTTTGCATAACTTCTGAAGGGCATTTCCCTTACCGGAATTTACATCCACGAAATCCACCCAGTAATCTCCTGAAGCCATGATCTGGATCTTGTCTCCAAATCTCTTTCTTGCTTCCTCTGCACCTGCAGCTGCATCCACTTCCTCATTATACATAGCCACCTTTGTCATTGTCTCCGGGGCATTCAGCACATCATCCACCTCATTCACATGAAGCTTATACCCTTCCCGAAG
>CAKRRG010000093.1 GCA_934394545.1 uncultured Blautia sp. | reverse complement strand
AGTCTTGGATTTTAGTGAAAAAAGTCATGAAACACTTTATTTACACACCAGAAATAAGTAATTTTGCCGATATTGCGATCTGCGATCACATTATAATGGTCCAGAATAAGCTCTCCAAGGCAAAAGGTAACCGTACCGATTTTTTGTCCTTTTTTTACCGGCGCGGTAAGAGATTTTTCAAGGCGAAGGTAACAGGTGATTTTTTCATCTTTTTTTAGCAGGATCTGCTTCTTTTTGTCCGCTTCCTCAGCCTGAACCACTCCACTTATATAAGGGACTGTAGTTTGTTCTCCTGTATCTCCTTGCCCTGGCTTTTCTTCGATTCCATCCTTCACAGGAACCTTCGGAATCCTGGGATCCTGCCAGTAAGACTTCTTGTAAAAATTGGCTTTGCCATATTCCAGCAGCTTCCGTGTATCCTTCCACTTATAGGTTTTATTATTTGGCCAGCCACAGCCAAGAAGGGAAATAATAAATGTCCTCCCCTGGTTTTCACAGGCGGCCACATAACAATAGCCTGCATTTCCGGTAAATCCTGTTTTTCCGGAAACAGCATCGGGAGTCATATCCAGAAAAGCATTTGCATTGTGTACGTTAAACTGACGCTTTCCGGAAATATCAGAAAAAGAATAATCTCTTGTTTGTGTGATATGAAGAAAGGCTTTGTTTTTTATCGCATAGCTCATGATCAATGCCAGATCACGGGCAGTTGTCTGATGTAATCCCTGGGCATCTGCACTGTCAAGCCCATTTGGCGTAACAAAATGAGTGCTTGTGCAGCCGATTTCTTTCGCTTTTTCATTCATCATCTGGGCAAAACCAGACACCGAACCACCAATATGTTCTGCAATCGCCACTGCCGTATCATTGTGACTTTTCAACATTAGGGAATACAGTAAGTCTTCTAAATAATACTGTTCTCCTTCTCTGATATTCAGTTTTACCTCCGGCTGTGAAGCTGCGTTTTCTGATACCATTACATAATCATCCCCAGCTCCCTTTTCCAATGCAAGGATACACGTCATCACCTTGGTGGTACTTGCATTTGGCCGTGGGGTATAGCCTTCTTTCTCATACAGAACCCTTCCGGAATCTCCATCCATCAGAACTGCGGACAATGCATAAAGATTACCCGGTCCATCGGTTTCCGTCATATCAACCGCCGCAGGGATCATCTGTACTGCAGCACTGACAGCGGGCCTATCGGCGGATATACTGCTTCCATCCACAGGAACCTGCCCGACAAAAAGCTGCAATGCGATCAGCGTAAAAGTTAAAAGCTTACATCTGCCCTTCATCATCCACCTTGCCTTCCCAGATTTCACTTTTTCCTATTATTAATTTTACGCTGACCTGTCCCTAATATGACATGATGTGGGAGTGTTAACCGTTATAAGTCAGATTCCATCTTGCAGACAAAGGCCTCTCTTCCCTGGAAAGCTGATACAATTCCAATAGTTCTGCCGGTGCATGCTCCACAGCCCTTTCAAACAAAACGTTTAGTTCCTCTACAACCTCTCTACTGCCCCCTGCAGGCTGGGCCATCATATAATGATCGATCAGAGCGGACTGGGCTTTTCTCCCTCCTAAGCTGGAAATCCTGGACAGACGGGCCCGCCTTGCGCCTCCGTCATCACAAACCAGCTGATTGGTCATAAGCTTCATCAATTTCAGACTAAGCAGAATATTTCTTGTTTTCACAAGAGGAAATACCTTGTGAAGCTCCTGTGCGTTTTTCTTTGTTGCCTGAATGCAGTCAGAAGGATGATATGCATACGGATTTCTTCCATTCTCCTCCATAAGAAAACGATCGAACTCGATTTCCAGAAGGGCGTGGGAAATCCTGCCCTTATCATTCATTTCATTGACAAATGGATGGCAGACAGAATCCAGCAGGTAATGGCAGCCAAAGCCCAGCAGATAGGCAAGAAGTGCCTCATCCCCTGATTCTCTTACCTGACACATCCCCTGGGTGAAAAATGCCTCTGCTTTTTCCTTATGCATGCGGTAACCCACATTGCTTACATGATTCTTAAATATAAAATAATAGAAAAAAATATCCGGCCCGTGCAGACCGATCCTGTACAATTCTCCGTTTTCCCGAATCACCTTTTTTACCTCGTCCGGCATTTGTCTGTATACCTTCTGACCAAATAAGTCATGTGCATATGTTGTGGGCATTTTATTTTCTCCTGTCTGATAAATCTGCAGTACATCCGTACTTTCTGTTATATATCCAGTTTCAGCTGTACTTCCTCTTCCGCTTCAGCCTTAAAATCTGCCAGCTTCACCGGATCAACCGCCGGAAGTTCCTCCAATCCCTGCACTCCAAAAGTACGAAGAAATTCCTCTGTAGTACCAAAAAGAATAGGACGGCCAGGAGCATCCAGACGTCCCAACTCCTTTACCAGATTGTATTCTACCAGCTTATTCACCGCATGGTCACTTTTTACTCCGCGGATTTTCTCAATCTCAGCCTTTGTCACAGGCTGTTTATAAGCAATGATGGACAAGGTTTCCAGCATAACATCTGTAAGAGCCGGCTTCTTGGGCTGCATGGCTATACGGATCAGGCAGCCATAGTAATCTCTTTTGGTGCAAAGCTGATAAGAATCCTCCAGTTCGATGATTTGGATTCCCCTTCCCTCATCCTCATATTTATCCATCAGATTATGGATCAGCTTCTCTGTGGTAGCCTTATCCTGCTGAATTGCCTTTGCAATCTGCCCAAGCTCCACAGATTCGCCCATTGCAAAAAGAATTGCCTCAATAGCTCCCTCTAATCGTTTGATTTCCATAATTATCCTTCCTCTGCAAATTCCGTCAGATTTCTCCAGGTCTCTGGATCTGTTACAACATCAATCTGAATGTCGTCAAAAATATCCTCCTGGACCACATGGATATGTCCCATTTTCATCAGTTCCAGAACAGAAAGGAAGGTCACGATCACCTGTACCTTGGAGCACTGCTTTTTCAGCAGTTCCCGGAAACTGAATTTTCTGTGGGTCTTTGCAAATTCTTTCATCTCAAGCATTTTATCCGAAAGACTGACCTCTTCCTTCTCGATTCTGCCGAACTGGCTTCGGATAGGATCTCGCCTGTCATCCTGCCGGCGCATGATCGATTGATAAATTGCATTTAATTTTTCAAGAGTGAGTCCCGCCAGAAGTTCAGAAGGATCTACCGGCTCCCTGTACATAAGAACCTCCTTTGGTACATCCGGTTCCCGGAAATAAACTCCGCTTGCATCATCCATCTTATCCTTCAGCTCATAAGACATATATTTATACATCTTATATTCCAATAGCTTCTGGACCAGCTCGGCTCTTGGGTCTTCCTCTTCTCCCTCCTCATTGATTTCCTTCGGAAGAAGCATTCGGCATTTAATGTCCAAAAGTGTGGCTGCCATGACCATAAATTCACTCATAACGCCCAGGTCTTCTTTTTCCATGGTGTGTATATATTCCATATACTGGTCGGTAATTTCTACGATTGGTATATCATAAATATCAATTTTATTCTTATCTATAAGATGAAGGAGCAGATCAAGGGGTCCTTCAAAAACATTCAGTTTTACGGGAATTGCCATGAATTTTCCTCTCTAAGGTTTCATTTCTATAAGGATCAGTTCTCTTGGATTGTGAATCCGAAGAGGCACTGTATGTTCACCAAGGCCTGCACTTACGATCATGCACTGCGTTCCCCGGTAAAAATC
This sequence comes from uncultured Blautia sp., assembly GCA_934394545.1. Taxonomy (GTDB): domain Bacteria; phylum Bacillota; class Clostridia; order Lachnospirales; family Lachnospiraceae; genus Blautia_A. The sequence continues at coordinate 4,815 of CAKRRG010000093.1, read as the reverse complement.
ACCGCAGCAGTATTTGGGAAAGGGTATAAACTGAGAGCTGATGGCACCCACATGTCTGGAAAAACGGACCACTCCTCCGTGATAATGACCGGACAAAGTAAGGTCTGCGCCCCAGTTAAAATAAGCCTTGCCATATTTGGGATTATGGGCCAGAAGAATATTTACGGCTCCGGATACCGGTTCCCCCATAAGCTCTTTCATTTTTTGATCTGTAAGCTTTGGAGAAAAAGGCTTGTGATAATACTCCAAAGGAAGCTCCAGGCCATTTATGACAAAAGAATTACCGGCAAAAATCACTTCTCTCTTTTCATTTTTCAGGAAACAGATTCCATTCTGCTTTAATTCCGTCTCATATGCCAGGTATTCTTTCTGATAACTATGTCCCTGGGCGCTCATTTTCGATTCATGATTTCCCATAGAATAAAAAACAGGAAAATTCTTTGCCAGTGTACACAACAGCTTTTTCCCACTTTTCAGGGAGGACGGTTCCATCCGTACTACCATATCTCCCGCAAGAAGAATAGCATCCGGAGCGTATTCCCGGATCTGCTCCAACAAAAGGGCGTTATTTTCCCCAAATTCATTTCCATGCAGATCAGCAAGGACAGCAAATCGAACACGTTTTTTTATTTTCGGATTGTGGACTTCATAAGTTACTGTCCGGAAGTTTTCCATAATTCTCCTTTATTTACCAAAACCACAGTTAGGGAATGTACAGACCTTACAATTCAGACAAAGGCCACCTTCTCCGTATGCTGCCACTTCTTCTGCAAAAATTTCATCATCTGCCATAATTCTGGGCAAAACAAGATCAAAAACCGTACGCTTTGCATACATCACACATCCGGGCAGACCAAGAATGGGAATGCGTTTTCCATCCTTCTCATAATAAGCGATAAGAAGCATGGCACCTGGCAGAACCGGCGCGCCATAGGTTACCACTCTGGCTCCTGTATCACGGATTCCACCGGGAGTACGGTCATCCGGATCCACACTCATACCGCCGCTGCAGATTACCATATCCGCTCCCTGCTCAATAAATCTCTTAATATCTGCAGTGATCTGCGCCTTATCGTCTCCCGGAGTCGTCTGAGAGATCACTTCTGTTGGATATTCTGCAAGCTTTTCTCTCAATACAGGAGTAAAGGTATCCTGGATCAGTCCTTTCTTAACCTCACTACCGGTTGTGACAATCCCAACCTTCTTGAAGTGATAGGGAAGTATGGAAAAAATCGGTTCCGGACCAGCGGCCTCCACAGCTCTGTCCATTTTTTCCTTCTCGATTACAAGGGGAATGATCCTGGTACCTGCCAGCTTCTCCCCTTTTTTCACAGGAAAATCCCCATGGCGGGAAGCAATCATCATCTCTCCAAGAGAATTTACGGCCAGAAGCGCATCACGACGGATTTTCAGAACGCCATCTTCATCTGCGAGCAGTTCGATTTTTCCCTCCTTCACATCCGTTCCATGCATAGAATTCCCTGCGCAAATCTTGTAAAGGACTTCCGCTCCTTCATTTTCATGAAGAATGCCCTCTTTCTTTTCCCATACAAAAAGATGCTCTTTTCCAACGGAAAGCAGAAGCGGAATGTCTTCTTCTTTTATAACGTGTCCCTTGGAAAACAGGACTCCTTTTTTCTCATCTTTGATGATCTGTGTGATATCATGGCAGAGGATATGACCTACTGCATCTTCTGTTCTTATTTCTTTCATTCTGTTAATCCCCCATTTTCTCTTTTATAACCCGGCTTTACAAAGCTTGGCATAAACACCGTCTTTCTCCATCAGTTCCTGATGTGTCCCCTCTTCTGCAATTCCATCCTCTGTAAGGACAAGGATTCTTCTGGCATTTCGGATCGTGGAAAGTCTATGAGCGATTACAAACGTAGTTCTGTTCTTTGCAAGACGCTCCAAAGACTCCTGAACCACCTTCTCGCTTTCATTATCCAGAGCAGAAGTTGCCTCATCAAAAATCAGGATCGGCGGATTCTTCAGGAAAGCTCTTGCAATGGAAAGACGCTGTTTCTGTCCTCCGGAGAGCTTCACTCCACGCTGTCCGATATCGGTACCATATTTATCCGGCATTTCCATAATGAAATCATGGGCATTTGCCAGTTTAGCCGCACAGATAACCTCTTCATCTGTAGCATCCGGACGGCCATAACGGATATTTTCCATAATGTTTCCTGCAAACAGATATACATCCTGCTGCACAATTCCTATCTGGTTGCGCAGATCCCCTAACTTAATCTTACGGATATCCTTTCCATCCAGATAGATAGCCCCCGACGATACATCATAAAATCGCGGAATCAGGCTGCAAAGAGTGGTCTTTCCGGCGCCAGAGGTTCCTACAAGAGCAACATAATCACCAGGCTTTACTTCCAGATTCACATTGGAAAGCACCTTCTCATCGTGGTCTTCATAATGGAAGGATACATTTTCGAAACGGATATCTCCATCTACATGGTCAAGTGACACCGCATCCGGTGCATCCTCAATATCCGGTGCAATGGACATCATTTCCAGGAAACGGTCATAACCACTGTAACCATTCTGGAACTGTTCCGTGAAGTTTACCAGCTTCGTAACCGGTTCAGTGAAATTATTGATATACAAAAGGAATGTCACAAGGTCTGTGGCGCTTAAATTTCCAGATGCCAGGAACATAGCGCCAGAAACCAATGCAGTAACTGTAATCAGCGTCGTAAAGGCATCCATTCCAGCATGATAGCCTGCCATATAGCGGTAAGTCACACGCTTGGAATCCACAAAACGCTCATTTCCTTTACGGAATTTTTCTATTTCACGTTTCTCATTTCCAAAGGATTTCACCACTCGGATTCCGGAGAGACTGTCCTCAATCTGACTGTTGATCTCACCCATACGCACACGGTTTTCTTTAAATGCACTTTTCATTTTCCTGTTATAGATCAGCGCATAGATCAACATGATGATTACAACAGCAAAACACAACAGAGCCATCTGTGGCTTTACATTCAAAAGAATGATCAATGCTCCAAACAGCTTGATCACAGAAATCAGAATATCCTCCGGTCCATGGTGGAGAAGCTCCGTAATGTCAAACAGGTCGCTTGTGATACGGGAAAGCAGCTGTCCTACCTTCTGGTTATCATAAAAGGCAAAAGATAGCTTCTGATAGTGACTGAATATCTCATTTCGCATATCATGCTCAATATAAGCACCCATCATATGACCATAATAAGTTATAAAATAGCGGCTTCCCAGCTGTACCAGGATCAGCACCAGCATTCCCACCCCAATTTTCAAAATCATGGTCTTCGCTTCATCAGCTGACATTTCACTTATGGAATTCATAATAAAACGAACCATAAGCGGAATGACAAGGGTCACTGCTGCCCCAAGAAATGCAAAAAACAAGTCTGCAAAAAACAGTCCCTTGTATGGTTTATAATAGCCGGCAAGCAGTTTCAGTTTGCCCGGCTGTTTTTTCTCTTGTTTCATCTGATTCTCCTCCGTTTTTGCTGCTATATTTTTGTAAGACATCAGCAAAAATTTTCATACAGAGTTTATTATAAACCGATTACAGCAGTTTTGTCAAAATGCTTCTCCAATTATTTTCTCCAGACAGTTTTTATAAGTGGCTCTTTCTATGGTTTCTGTAAAAAGAATGTTGATTTCCCCAAGCTTTTGCCCATTCTGGTAATATTCTATGTTACCGGCAATGTCTCCCTCTTTTACAGGCGCCTGGACCTGAGTTTCCAGATTCAGTTTCCGTTCTACTTCGCCTATGGTTTTTCCGTCAGTGCTCAGATACTGGAAGTTCTTTTCATATTTCACTTTTGTGGTATTTTTTGTTCCTTTTCGAATTTCTATAGAAGGAAGCTCTTCAGGTGCTTTCTCAACGTAAAGACTGCATTTAGAAAAGCCGTAGTTCAGCATCGCTGCTGCATCCCTGAAACGCACTTTATAATCAGGCGCCGCCATAACTACGGAAATGAGCGTAATATTATTCCGGGAAGCAACTGCAGACACACAATACTTTGCAACACTGGTGCTTCCCGTTTTCAAACCCACACAACCATCATAGCTCCGAAGAAGCTTGTTGGTGTTTGTTAATCCAAACTCTTTGGAACCCTGTCTGGTCACGTGGGTGATATTTTCCATCCAGATAGAGGAATATTCCAGGATCTTCGGATATTTTGTGATCAGTTCCCTGCTCATGAGAGCAATGTCACGGGCTGTTGTATAGTGTTCTGTGGAATCTGTGAGACCACAGCAGTCTACAAAATGGGTGTTTTTCATTCCAAGCCCAGTGGCTCTCTCATTCATCTGCCGCACAAACTCCTGCTCACTGCCGCTAATATGCTCTGCCATTGCCACACTTGCATCATTTCCCGATGCGATCACAATGCACTTGATCATCGTCTCTGCATCCTGTGTCTCTCCCTCTTCCAGAAACACCTGGGAACCACCCATAGATTTGGCATAGGCGCTGGTGGTTACAATGTCATCCATTTTCAGTGTACCATTCTCCAACGCATCGAAAATCAAGATTAAAGTCATAATCTTCGTAATACTTGCCGGACTTCGTCTTGTGTCCGGATCTTTTTCGTAAATCACAGTACCGGTACTGGCTTCCATCAGAAGGGCTGAAGGCGCCTGTACAAGAGTGTCATCGGTAGCTGCTTCTGACTCTGTCCTTTCCTCTGATAATGAATCTGATTCCCCATATGTAACCCGACAGCCAGGTCCCATTATGAGGCTGGCAAGCAAAATTGGTAAAACCGCCTTTCTTATTGCCTTTCCAAGCATAGGATGTCTCCTCAAAAA
>CAKRRG010000092.1 GCA_934394545.1 uncultured Blautia sp. | reverse complement strand
TATGTATTCGAGAAGAAACCGAACTGGCCATGGCCTGCAAATCAGAACATCGGACTGGAAAGACCAATTGATCTGATCCCTGGAAAGAAATATAACATTCGTATGATCGTGGATGATACAATTGCTACTATTTATGTGGATGGTGTGGCATTGAATGCACGAGCATACAAGAGACCGGGAGAAAGCTTATCCCTGTTTGCTTCTGAGGGAAGCCTGAAGGTTACCAACTGCAAGGTGACTACTGGGTTAAAGTGATAGTTTACTAGAGCGCGTTTGAACGCAGTCGCTTCGCGGCTGCGTTCATGAGCAAGTAGCAAAGCGGATTGCGAATGTCCGCTTTACAAATGATTTTTCAGGTATCATAAGACGGCCGGTCTTATGATACCTTTTTTTGTGGCGTTAGCGAATTGTTATGATTTGCGTGAAGCTTTGTGCAAAATGCATAATTGTAAGCGCTGCTTAAGGCGTTTTGCACACTGAATTACAACAAAATCACAAAAAACAAAAATATATATTGTACTTATTGACATACAAGATAAGATGTCATATAATGTATACATACAAAACAATACAACGTTAAAACAAATGTTAAAGGGAGGTAATTTATGAAACGAAAAGTAATAAGCACGGTAATTGCAGCATGTATGGTAGCTGGAACAATGGTTGGTTTCGGAACGAGCGTAAATGCAGCTACATCAAACTCAGAAGACAGTGGAGAAAAGATTACATTAAAGCTTTTCCATAACTGGATCAATGTGGATGAGGCACCGTATTTTGAGGACATTGCTGAAGAGTTTGAGTCAACACATCCAAATGTGGACATTGTTGTTGAGAATGTTGGAGATCCGGATTATAAGTCTAAACTTAAGGTTATGCTTGGTGCAGATGATGCTCCTGATATTTTCTTTTCATGGAGCGGTGAATTTGCATATAAGTTTGCAAGAGCGGGAAGTGCACTGGATCTGACGGAATACTATGAAGAGGATCCTGAGTGGAAAGACAGCTTTATCCAAGCTGCGCTTGAGCCATTTCAGTATGAGGAAGGCATTTATGGAGTACCGGTACGAGTTGACGCAAAGCTGATGGTTTATAACAAAGATTTATTCGAAAAATATAATGTAGAGGTGCCGACTACATATGATGAATTTTTAAACGTATGCCAGACGTTTAAAGATGCAGGAATAACGCCATTAGCTATGGGAAACATTGATCCCTGGACAGCTTGCCATTATATTTCCACATTTAACAGTATGTGTGTACCAAGTGATGTACGTGCAGCAGATAATAATTATAAGACTGGTACATTTACAGATGACGGATATGTGCAGGCGTTAAATATGTTAAAAGACTTGAATGATAAAGGATATTTTACAGAAAATACGAATTCCATTGACTTCGAGGTGGCAAGAAATGATTTCCTTACAGGAAATGCAGCTATGACGTATATGCAGTCTATTGAATTCAGAAGATGTGCAGAAAATAATCTTAATGCAGGTGCATTTAAGATTCCATTCCCAGAGGGAGAAGATGGAGATCCAGATCTGGTAACCGGATCACCTGATGGATTTATGATTTCAAAATCCTGTGAGAATCCGGAAGTTGCCATTGAATTTCTGAAGCTTATGACTAGCAAGCCATGGCAGGAGAGGATGATCACACAGTTATCCAGTCCGGCATCTGTACAGGGAATTCATAATGAAGAAAATTCAGATGCATTGACTTTGCAGGCAGTTGATATTTACAGTAAGGCTTCAGGTTTTGCGAATTGGCTTGATGCAGATATTCACAGTAAGATTGCAGATGTTTATGTACCTGGGCTGCAAGAGGTAATTGCAGGATCTGTGACACCAGAGGACTTGATGTCCGAGGTGCAGGAAATTGCAGAAGAAGTTCAGAGTGATTCAGAAGAATAATAGAACGAACTGTCCATGGGAATAGATAATTCCCATGGACAGCAAAAGGAGATTCGGGAATGAGTATCTATAAAAATAAAAAAATCATAGTACTGTTCCTGGCACCGGTAACTATAGGATTGCTTGTTTTTGTGTATTATCCTCTGATACAGACAATTATAGGTAGTTTGTATAAATGGGTATCCTATTCACCGGATAGGAAATGGGTAGGAATGGCAAATTATTTGGCCATATTCCAGAAAAAAGGATTCTTAAGAATACTGTTCAATAATACTATATATGCAATCCTTTCTGTCGTGTGTCAGGTGGGTTTGGCGATGGTAATGGCAGCTTGCCTGGAAGAAATATTTATGAGAAAATTTCAGAAATTTTTCCGGACAGTGTTATTTATTCCGTCATTAATTTCTATGTCAGTTATTGGCCTTTTGTGGAAATGTATTTTTAACCCTAATACAGGGCCGCTGAACCAATTATTGGTACAGGTTTTCCACGTTCAAAATCCACCCGGCTGGCTGGGTGATGCGAGTCTTGCAATTTTCTGTTGCATCTTTATTTCCCAGTGGCAAAATGTTGGATATTGTATGCTGCTTGATCTGATTGGCATTCAGAAGATCCCGCAGGAAATTCATGATGCCGCACTTATAGATGGTGCCAGTTCAGTTAAAAAATTTTGGTACATAACGTTACCTATGAGTAAAGAGTCGATGTTGGTAACTGCACTTATAACAACAATTGGAAGTTATAAGATTTTTACAGAGATACAGATACTGACTGGTGGTGGCCCGGGAAGAGCAACTGAGGTTCTTGCCACTGCAATGTATAGGGCTGCTTTTAATAATGATGAGATGGGTGTGGCAAGTGCGTATGCGGTAGTGATATTTGTGATTACGCTGGTATTATCTTTGATACAAATGAAGCTATCCAGAACAGGAGAGGAGGCAGAACAATGAAATATAATCGATGGTATTCTTCCATTGGGAAAATACTGGTGTTTCTGTTCTTTTGTCTGTTTGCAGTTGCTATTATATTACCACTTGCATGGATGTTGATCTCCAGTGTGAAAAACAACACAGAGTTTTTGTCTTCACCGTGGTCACTTCCGGATAAAATACATTGGGAAAATTATGCATATGCTGTGAAATATGGTGTTGGCCAGTATTTTTTTAATAGTATCATTGTGACAGTAGGAACTGTAATTATGACTGTGCTCTGTTGTTCGCTGGCTTCCTATGTATTAAGCAGGTTTGAGTTTAAAGGGAAAAATCTCATATTTATTATGATTGTGGCAGGAATGATGATTTCACCAGAAGTAAATCTGGTTTCCTTGTTTAAACTTATGCAGAAACTTAAATTGTATAATACGTACCTTGGATTAATTATTTCCTATAGTGTATTTCAGTTTCCATTTACAGTGCTGCTGTTTCGTTCTTATATGCTGTCTCTCCCAAAATCTGTGGAAGAAGCCGCAATGCTGGATGGTTGTTCTGTAATACAAATGTTTACGAAAATTGTGTTACCGATGAGCAAACCAATATTATTTTCAGGAGCGTTGTTTGCCACAATGCATGCATGGAACGAGTATATGTTTGCCACGGTATTTGTAGAAAGTGATAAGTTAAAAACAGTCCCTGTTGGTCTGGTTTCTTTGCAGACTGCTTTAAGAACCGATTATCCTGTTTTGATTGCAGGATTGACAATATCAGCTGCTGTAGTAGTTGTTGTTTTTCTGATATTCCAGAAGCAGTTTGTCAGAGGGCTTGCACAGGGAGGCGTGAAAGGATAGAAAATATGAGAATACTAGGTTTGGGTGATTGTTGTGTGGATTATTATATTCACAAAAAGATGGCGTTTCCAGGGGGAAATGCATTTAATGTATCGGTGTATGCAGCGGAGAATGGTGCTGAAGCAGGATTTTTAGGAACAGTAGGCGATGATGTTATAGGAGAACATATCCTGAAATGTGCCAGAGAAAAGCATGTAGATATTTCACATTGTCCAGTGAAGCATGGAGTATCCGGACGGGCTGCGGTCAACATTGTTGATGGTGACAGAGTATTTGTTAGTGGTTATTTTGAAGAAAAACATGGTGTTGGAAGTTTGTACCCACCTATGTTGAGCAGTGCAGATCTGAACTATGTAGAATCATTTCAGCTTGTACACAGTTCCTGCTATGCACATGTAGAAAATCAGATTGAAAGAGTACGTGCATTAGGACCGATTATCAGCTTTGATTTTTCATCTGAAGATAAATATCGTACAGATGAATATCTGAAACAGGTAAGTCCAATGGTAGATATGGCGCTGTTTTCCTGTGAAGATATGTCGGATGAAGAGTGTATTCGCTTTGCCAAAAAAGTACAAGGATATGGTGGTGCACATGTGCTGATGACCAGGGGAAAAGGTGGACAGCTGTTGGTAACAAAAGATGGTCTGTGCCATAAAGGGCAGGCAAAATTAATACAGGCCGTAGATACTATGGGCGCAGGAGATTCTTTCTTTGCCGCATTTTTGGTAACTTTGTTAAAAGAAGGATGGACCAAAGACAGTATCATTACAGAATCTATGATAGAAGTTGCTTTTGCAGCTGCTGCAGATTTTTCAGGACGTAACTGTTTAAGAGAAGGATCTTTTGGTATGGGGCTTTCTATTGAAATGTAAATAAAAGGAGGATAAAAATGCTTAAGTTTAATGAGGACGCAATCAAAAAAGATGTAGAAGAGACACTTGCACTGCGCAAAGATGTGGAAGCTGCTGTGAAAAAAATTTGTGAAAAAGGTTATGACAATATTTTTCTCGTAGGTATTGGCGGTACATATGCAGTTGCGGAAGAATTAATGTCTTATCTTAAAGGACATTCCAAAATGGAAATATATCTTGAAAATGCAGCAGATCTGATAGCTGAAGGAAATACAAAGCTTGGAGATAAGTCTGTTATGGTAATCACATCAGCTACAGGAAACACTCCGGAAATGACAGATGCTGTGCGTTATGGCAAGGAAAAAGGAGCCACAATTTTTGGATTTGTGGATGAAAAAGATTCTCCTCTGGCAAAAGAAACTGAAATTTTGTTTTCATGCAAAGGTGGAGCTTATCTGAAGCTGCTTGTGACTATGCTGGCGTTTATGAAAGAAAAGGGAGAATTCGAATTGTATGATCTCTTTTATCAGCAGGCGGAATCATTAGGGGATGCATTAATTAATGTGCAGAAAGAAGCGGATAAAAAAACAGAAGAATTTGCAGAAAAACATGGTGAGGACAGTATGCACTATGTTGTTGGCGGAGGAATGTTAAAGGGTGCAGCTTATAGCTACGCGATGTGCTACATGGAAGAGATGCTGTGGATGCGTACAAAATCTATTTCCTGCGCAGACTTTTTCCATGGTACACTTGAAATTATTGAAAAAGATACGAATGTAACTCTGTTTAAAGGGGAAGATCATGGCAGAGCTCAGGCAGAACGTGTCGAACGTTTCTTACCTAGGATTTGCGATAATATTACAGTATTTGATACAAAAGAATATCATACACCTGGAATAGATGACACATTTAGGGAAATTTTGACTCCAATGATAATGGCAGCTATTTACGCACGTATTAATGTGCACCTGGAAAATGTAAGAAAACATCCAATGGAAATCAGAAGATATTATCACAAACTGGATTATTGATGTGAAAGATAAAACAATAAAATTGAGGAGGTCATATTATGAAAATTGATTATAAAGCAGTCGTAAAAGAAATTCTGGATTCAAGAAAGGAAAATGGAGGTATTCATGCGATTTACTTCGCTGCTTGCGGTGGTTCCAAAGCAGGATTAACAACTGCAGACTTTTTCTTAAAATGTGAGTCAGCAACAATAGATAGTCATGTGTATACAGCCAAGGAGTTTGTACTTTGCCCACCTAAGGCTTTTGACGAAAATTGTATTGTAGTTACTTTGTCTGCAAGCGGAACTACACCAGAGGCTGTTGCAGCTGCAAAAGCAGCAAAGGAAAAGGGAGCAGTATCCATTACGATCGTTGGGAAAAAAGACTCTCCACTTGCAGAGCAGGGAGATTATGTGTTCTTTAATGGTGATGAGCCGAAGTATCAGTATTCCACATGCTCTATGGCAGTAGCTCTTCGTTTTGCGGTAGAACTCTTACAGCAGGCGGAAGGATATGAACACTATGACGATATGCAGCATGGTTTTGATATACTGGATGATGTGATTAAAAAAGCACGTGAATATGCAGAGCCAGGTGCTATCCGATTTGCAGAAGAACATAAAGACGATAAAGTGCTTCATGTTATGGCTACAGGCGCAAATTATAACGTAGCGTATACAACAACTACATGTATTTTAATGGAGTGCCAGTGGATTCACTCAAACCCAATTCACAGTGGAGAGTTCTTCCATGGACCATTTGAAGTAGTTGATAAAGAAGTTCCGTTTCTTGTACTTGTAGGAGTAGGAAGAGAGCGGGAAATGGATGAAAGAGCTGTTGACTTCCTGAAGAAATATGGAAAACGTATCACAGTGCTGGATGGTAAAGAGTTTGGTATTGATATACTCGGAGCAACAGTTGCAGAGTATTTAAGTCCTCTGGTGTTTACCGGAGTACTGAGCAGATACAGCCATCGTCTTGCGGATGCCCGTAATCACTCCGTAGATGTACGCAGATATATGTGGCATGTTCCTTATTGATCAGGAAAGTGGTATAGAACTGGTTTGAAATAGGATGGCCTGGATGAAATTAAAGACCTAACGCTGGTAACTTTTAGAGGAATATGCTTGGAAAGCTTGCTGGATCGGGAAAAAGATTATATAATATAAATAAAAATGTATATGTTAAGAGACATATACAGATGAATGAGGTGCATTATGAACGAATTAGATCCGCAGAGTATTGTTCCACTATATAAACAGTTGAAGGACTTGCTTCTTCAGGAAATTAAAGAGGGAATTTATAAAGCAAATCAGAAAATTCCGACGGAATTGGAATTAAGTGAAAAATATCAAATTAGTCGAATGACTGTTCGGAAGGCACTTGCTGAACTGGTGGAAGAGGGCGTTCTGGCGAAAAAACAGGGAAAAGGAACATTTGTGCAGGAAGAAAAGATGACAGAGGATCTTTCAAGCCCAAATAGTTTTACAAATCTCTGTAAACGTAATGGCAAAGTTCCAGGCGGCAAGACGTTAAAATGCACACTTCAGGAGGCAAAAGACAGAGATCGGCAGCAGTTAAAATTAGAAAATGGTGAAATGGTTATTTTGGTAGAACGTGTGCGAACAGCAGATGATGTACCTGTTATGCTGGAAAAGCTTTATTTTCCAGGACATTTGAAAAATATACTTGTAGAAGATTTGAATAATGCATCTTTGTATCAGATTCTTCGTGAAAAGTATGGACTGCAGTCTGGAAACTCAGTGATGGAAATTAGTGTGTGCGAGGCTACGCCAGAGGAAGCAGCGGAGTTGAAAGTAAAAACAGGAACCCCTTGTTTACTGATGGAGGAAATTGTGTATGATCAGTATGATAAGCCCTTCCATCGAACCAAGTCAGTGCTGCGAGGTGATAAATTTAAATATATCAGTCCGCGAATGAATGTGGTAAAGCATGTGAACAGTAATTAAACAAAAAGCCGGAAGCCTTGAATGTGGTTTCCGGCTCTTTTAGAATACGTGGAGGTTTGTAATGAAATTAGAGAAAAAGGTTAAAAAAAAATTAGAGGATCTGGGGATTTTTTTACTTTCTGGTTTTCTGATTGGTATTGCGACATATAATTTTGCATCGGCATTTTCGTTTCCTATGGTTGGATTCACTGGGATAGGGCTGATTGGATATCATCTGTTTGGAATCCCTATAGGCATGACGGTGATTTGCTTAAACATTCCGATGGCAGTTATTTCTTGGAAAATACTTGGAAGGGAATTTTTGGAAAAGTCTATATTATGTATTGCAAGTGTTGCTTTTTTTACAGATTATATTGCACCACTGTTTCCAAGATATACAGGAGAAATGCTTCTGGCGGTTTTATGTACAGCGACGTTATCCGGAATTGGTTATGCTCTAATGTATACAAGAAATGCATCAGCTGGCGGAACTGATTTTATGATTATGCTTGTGCGAAAAAAATTCCCCCATCTTTCTTTAGGAACCTTAACGCTGTTTCTGGATTCGTCAGTTATTGTTTTGGGAGTTTGTCTGGTGTCAAAAAGTGCAGATAGTCTTTTAATTGGAATTTTAATAACTTTTTTAATATCTGTAGTGATAGATAAAGTAATGAATGGATTTTCAGCAGGAAAGATGACGATGATTATTTCGCATTATCCAGAACAGATTGCGCAGATGATTGCAGAAAAAGTAGGAAGAGGGGCAACATTCCTTTGGGCAGAAGGTAGTTATACACATAATCATAAGAAAATAGTACTCTGTGCATGTAATAATAAAGAGTTATATATTATTCGAAAAAATGTATTGCTGATAGATCCTGAAGCTTTTGTTGTCATTATGGATTCCAATGAGGTGCTGGGTGAGGGCTTTATTGAACCTGATGTTGTGTGCTAAGAATACAGTATTCTTATTTGAAAATTGTTTTTTGATAAAAGTTCAGGGAGGGTGTGACTCGGTATGAGTCACAC
>CAKRRG010000091.1 GCA_934394545.1 uncultured Blautia sp. | reverse complement strand
TGTTCTGAAAATGACATTGCTTCCCTTCGTGTTTTTATGGCAACACTGCGAAAAAAACTGGAACCAGAAAAAAATGGGACACAATATATTCAGACGCATATTGGAATCGGGTATCGCATGATCAAAAATCAATCTTGAATTACCGTTCTGTTTGTGATAAAATGTCTATTTACATAAAAAGCGGAGGTACTATATGACATTTTATCAGGAATTGCAATTGAATCAGGCAGGCTCAAAAGACCTGCTGAAAAAAAGTGAAACCGCTAAAGAAAAAATATATCACATGCTTGTATATATGGTAAAGGTAGCGGTTACCGTAGCGTTTTGTTTTTTATTTGTTACCATTTTCAGCATTCTGCTTGGAAATGAGAACAGTATTGTAGGAGTCGTAGTCTTATTATGTCTTATGGTATTTCGAAATGCCGATCTCGGAATCCATACCGGACAGTCTACCATACTTCTGGCTTTGTTTTTCACAGTTATGACAGTATGTCCACATCTGGCTAATCAGCTTTCCCCTGTACCGGGAATGCTGTTAAATATTGCTGCATTGGCAGTACTGATTCTGTTCGGCTGTCATAATCCATTTATGTTTAATCAGTCCACACTTGTTCTTGGATATTTATTATTGTATGGATATGATGTAACCGGAAAAAGCTATGAGATGAGACTGGTAGGAATGGCAGTCGGCGCTTTCCTTACCTGTCTGGTATTTTACCGGAATCACAGAAACAGAGTTTATAAGAGAAAGATACAGGATGTACTGCAGGAATTCGATTTCTCTTCTTCTAGAACCAAGTGGCAGTTATGCCAGATCCTGTGTGTACCAGCTGTACTTTGTATTGCAGAGCTTTTAAAAATGCCACGTGCAATGTGGGCAGGTATTGCAGCTATGTCCGCAATCTTACCGTTTATGGAAGATATACAGTACAGAGTGCGGAAAAGAATTGTTGGAAATATTGCAGGAGTTCTTTGCTTTACCGTATTATATTTCCTGCTTCCGTCCTCCATCTATGCATACATAGGAATCCTTGGCGGAATCGGTGTGGGATTTTCTGCAAAATATGGCTGGCAGGCTGTATTTAATACATTTGGCGCTTTGGCTATCGCAGCAGAGAGTTATGGATTAAAGGGCGCCGTCAGCCTCAGGGTGATTCAGAATGTATTTGGTGTTGTATTTGCCCTGGTATTTTGTGCTATGTTTTATTGGGTTATGTCGAAAAACTTGTCAGGAGAAAAGAGATATGAGTAGTAGATCGAATACACAGGCAATGGAAACGGAAAAAATCCCACGTCTTTTGGCACAGCTTGCAATTCCAGCTGTTGTGGCACAAATCATTAATCTTTTGTATAACATTGTAGACCGTATTTACATTGGACACATTCCAGGTGTTGGTGCTGCAGCATTAACCGGTGTAGGATTATTTACGCCAATTCTTATGCTGATCAATGCATTTGCCATGCTGGCAGGATCAGGCGGTGCTCCCCGTGCTGCGATTTACATGGGGAAAAAGGACAATACCACAGCGGAAAAGATTCTGGGAAACTGCTTTTCACTTCTCATTCTTATGGCTGTAGCCCTTACTGTAATTTTCTATATTTTTGCACCGCAGCTGTTAACGTTGTTTGGTGCCAGCGATAAGACACTTCCATATGGAGTTGCATATGCCAGAATCTATATTCTTGGAAGTATTTTTGTTCTGATCGTAATGGGAATGAATCCCTTTATCACCACACAGGGATTTGCAAAGATCAGTATGATGACTACTGTTATCGGAGCTGTGATCAACATTATTCTGGATCCGATCTTTATCTTTGTATTTGATCTGGGAGTAAGCGGTGCAGCGATTGCTACTGTTTTGAGTCAGGCTGTTGGTGCCATCTGGATTCTTCGTTTCCTTTCTGGGAAAAAGACCATTCTGCATCTTCGGAAAGAAAATTTCAAATTACAAAAAGAAATTATTTTACCATGTCTTGGGCTTGGTATATCCACTTTTGTCATGTTGTCCACAGAAAGCATTCTGTCCATCAGCTTCACCTCCAGCCTTTCAAGATATGGCGGAGATCTTGCTGTTGGCGCCATGACGATTATCACAAGTGTCAGCCAGCTTGCAACCTTACCGCTGCAGGGAATATGCCAGGGCGGACAGCCGATCATGAGTTATAACTTTGGTGCCGGCAACAAAGACCGTGTTAAAAAAGCATTTTTCACACAGTTTACAGTCTGCACGATTTTTACCGGCTGTTTCTGGCTGATCATGCTTCTGTTTCCGAAGCTTTTTGCAGGAATCTTTTCCAATGACACAGACTTGATCACCTACACTGCATGGGCATTGCGAATCTATATGGCGGGTATTTTTTCCCTTGGATTCCAGGTTTCCTGTCAGCAGAGCTTCATGGCATTGGGTCAGGCGAAAGTCAGTCTGCTGCTTGCCTGCTTAAGAAAGCTGATCCTGTTGATTCCGCTGATCTTTATTCTGCCACTTTTTATTCAGAATAAGGTATTTGCCGTCTTTCTGGCTGAGCCAATCAGTGATATACTGGCAGCAATCATTACAACTTCAACTTTCTTCAGACGATTTGATAAAATCCTGGATAGAAGATAAGAATAAAAAAGCCATTCGGTTGGATCCGTTTCTGACTGAATGGCTTATTTTTATGCAAGCACAGGTGGTTTCAGACCTTTTGACCCTAGTATCATCATCTATAAAAATTTAAAAATCAGGGATATTTTTGGTTTTTGTCCGTCTAATCTATGTAAATAAAAAAGCTGGCCAGCATGAAAGGTGGTAACGGATTGACAAAAGAAGAACTTGGGCAGTTGATTCTTTCCTCAGAACGACAGCTGTATGCAACTGCAAAAACGATCCTGGCAGATGATCAGGATTGTGCAGATGCAATACAGGAATCAATTGTAAAAGCATTTTCCAAAATACATACGTTGAAGAAGGAGCGTTACGCAAAGACATGGCTGATACGAATACTGATCAACGAGTGTTATAACATTACAAGACAAAATGGAAGGAAGGAACAGTTGGATGAGTCTTATGTGGAAGCTTTGACTTTGCATGAGGAACACCACGATTACAGCGAACTCTATAAAGCAGTGAATAACCTTAAGGAAGAGCTGAGAGTACCAGTTGTTTTGTACTACATGGAAGAGTTTAGTATAAAAGAGGTTGCACGGATTCTTGACATATCGGAAGGTGCAGTACAAAAGAGGCTTGCAAGAGCCAGGGCAAAATTAAAAAAAGTCATTCATTTAGAGGAGATTTTTATATGAAATTAGAAGGATTAAAAAATGACTTACCGGAAACACCGGATTTTATTCACAATATCATACAGGAAGAAGTTTCCAGGCAGACCAAAACTACAAACATTGTTCCTATGAAAGCACCAAACAAATTGAAATGGAAAATAGGACGTGTTG
Source organism: uncultured Blautia sp. (assembly GCA_934394545.1). Taxonomy (GTDB): domain Bacteria; phylum Bacillota; class Clostridia; order Lachnospirales; family Lachnospiraceae; genus Blautia_A. The sequence continues at coordinate 5,332 of CAKRRG010000091.1, read as the reverse complement.
CAGCTGTTGCGCTGATCGGTATAATGGGAACCTCTGTGGCTGCTTATGCGGGAACCAAGCTATATTACATGTATCTGGAGCATAGGGGACAATATAGTGTGGCGACAGGAATTAATGTTGACGAAGGTGCTAAGAAGATACAGCTTCCTGAAGAAATCCATAATATCGAAATTTCAGCCGGATACATTCCTGACGGCATGGAATGGATGGATGATTACAAGCTGAATTACTCTGACACACCATATCAGGGTGGCATTTCCATATCCTGGGTCCTGATGGATCAGGATGATCTGGGCAAGGCATGGATTGATAAAGGTGTCGTGGAAAGTGAAGAACTGACTTTTGGTGAACATGAGGGGGTGTATGTTAAATTATTGGATTTAAAACAGGATAAATCCTTTGATAAGCGGATATATCTGTTTTGTCCGGAAGAATATCGGGTATTTACTATTTATTTTGGTGATGATGTGACGAAGGAAGATGCGATTAAATTTGTTGAAAATATGACTATTACAGAGAAAGACGATTTGATTGAAACAAAAGGAGCCACAACCTGGAGTGAGCTGGTAAATCCAGAGGCAGATACAGATGACCTTAGAAACAAAGTTTCTGAAGATCAAATCACAATAAATAAGATTGGTGATATCATAAGCCTGGAGTCCATGTATGAAGATGCAGCAGGTAACACTGACATTTCTGATGGAATATCGGTTTGTGTAGATAAGGTTCAAATTCTGGATAACCTTCGTGTACTTGATGGGGCAGACCTTCCGGAAGAATGGGAAACGGCGGTTACTGGTGATGGCAAGCTCAAACAGAACCACTTATCTTATGTGAAATCCGGCGACGGAGAAAATACATTGGACAAAGTTGTAAATGAGGCAGCTGTAAACCAGAAACTGGTCTATGCACAGGTTACATATACCAATCATACGGATGCTGAGCTGAGAAATATTTTATATCATGGAAGCCTGATAACAATGAAACATGAAAATGGTTCATACAGGATTTATCTTCCCTCTGAAGAGCCAGGTGATGACTACGATTATTACATGGAAGACGGCGTGGCAAAAACTGGTTCCATGACCTACTATAGTGCGGTAGAAGATTATGGGAATGGAGGTAATTATATTGGAGCACTGGCTCCGGGAGAATCCGTTCAGATTGTAATGGCATGGATTGTTGATGAAACGGATCTGGATAAAATGTACCTGAATCTGAATTCAGATGGCGGCATTATAGAATTTACAGATTCCATGTTAAAAGCAGGAGTGATTTCACTCTCCACACAGAGATAAATAAAAAATTTACCTTCAGGCTATTTTATAGCAGCCTGAAGGTAAATTCATTAATTCTAAGAAAATTTATCACTATAATGAATATGCATATCCTCCCAATCCATAAACAACACATAAAAGACACGTCCATATTGCAGGCTTTCTACAATTCTTCCGTGATCAAGTACAGAAAAGTAAGTTCCGTCAGCTTTTCGCAGATGAAAATGAATATAGTCATTTTCATTGCCTCCATCAATCTGTTCCCAGATACTGGCTTCTATCTGTTGCTGTTCATCCTCCCGGATCAGGTTGCGGAAGCTTTTCTTTGTACATCTAAAAAGTTCATCCATATCCTTATATCCGATCATATGAAGAAATTCGTGATTTGCGTAAAAAAGTTCATCGTCTTCTTTATCGGCTTTGTATATAATAAATGCACCTGGAAGGTGTTCCGAGATATCCTTAAATGCAAATCCCAGCTGTTTGCGTACTCCTGATCGAAGACCTTCTCTGTAAGCCATACATCCATTTTTTCCGTGAAGCTTTATTTCATAAAGAGCTGCATCTGCACAGCGCATGAGCTGTGAACGATTGGATGCAAATGTTGGATATTCCGCATATCCAAGAGAAATATAAAATGGATGCTCCTTTCCTTTGCATGAGAAGGTTTTGGGAAATCTGACAAATTGCTGCAACAGTGCTTCTGCCTCTTTATGGGTACAATTTTGCAGAAGAATGCAGAACTCATCGCCACCATTTCTTCCCAATATTGCATTAGGTGGAAAAAAAGCCCTCATATTGTCCGCAAGATTCTTTAATGCTCTGTCTCCGTAACCATGTCCATAAATATCATTAATAAACTTAAAGTCATCGATATCAAGAAGTGCCGCTACAAAATGTCCCTTAGGATTTTTAGCAATCATTTTTTCTGCTTCTTCATCAAATCCATAACGGTTGTAAATATTTGTCAGAGAATCTGTGTTCGCCAGCACTTGAAATCTGTTTTTATTTTCTTTTGATACCAGCCATACACGGGTAAGAACTGACAAAATCAGGCTGATAGCAATAAAAATCCCGCTGACTACAGCCAGAAGTGTATTGTTTCCCCATCCGTTTTTTGGTGTTACTTCAAATTTCCAGTCTTCTTCCCCTATTGTAAATTCATAAGAAACCGATTGGGTTAGTTGGTCATCTGACTGGTAAACAACATTATAAGTGTTACTCCAAGGAGCATCTGTTTTTGAAAGTCTGTATTCATATCCGAAACTCGAAAGCGCACGGATGGAGTCTGAAAAAATATCGGGAACACGCAGGATAACAATGGTAAATCCCCAGAAATACTCCTGTCCGTTTTCATCTTTCAAGTAAACCGGATTGCGGACAGCAATTCCGTAGCCACCCTGTTTCAATTCGAAGGGCCCCTGTGTAATAATGGTATGATTGTCTCTTGCATAGCAGGAAATCTTTCCACGGTCTTTATCATGGAGCAGATCGATCTTACCTGCTTCATTTCCTTCTTCCGGATAAATGTCTGTCACAACGCCGTCTGGAGCAAGCTGCATGCTTTCAATAGAGTCAGACATAATATTCTCCGCAATCGTGTCAAACTGATGAAACTCGCCGTTTTCACTGATCAAAACCTGTTTCAGAGCATCGGTTATTTCAATTCCATCTGTAATCTCATTCTTTATGCGTTCCCCATAGGTTGTTGCATTTAATTGTGCTGTTATGTGTCTCTGCTCTTTTTCGTGGGTGTCTGTTTTGTATACAATTAAACCAACAAGGCAAAAGCCCAGTAAAAAAACGATAAGAGGCACAAGTACTTTTTTCTTCACCTGTTTTACCTCATTTTATGCATCGGATATTTTTATAATAAAGCATTATATCACAGAATTAAAAAAATAAAATGATTTTTTACTTCTTTTTGAAATCAGCTTATTGCAGTATACGAAACCTCAATAACGTGGTATAGTTAACTTAAATAGGCTTTTGAGAAAACATGCTGTATTCATATGGCTTGTAAAATATGGAGGAAGAATATGGATATTTTAATTGTAATTGATATGCAGAATGATTTTATTGACGGAGCACTTGGCACACCAGAGGCAGAGGCTATTGTGCCAAACGTAGTAGATAAAGTAAAGAATTTCAATGGGCTTGTGCTGGCAACCAGAGATACTCATGGTGGAGATTACCTTCAGACCCAAGAGGGGCGGATGCTCCCTGTAGAGCACTGTATCCGCGGCACCTATGGTTGGGAGATCCGGGAGGAGATTGCGGAGCTTCTGGAATCTGGTCCCATTGATAAACCTACCTTTGGAAGCGAAACCTTAGGAAAAGTTCTGAAAGAATTTAACAGATCAGAAACCATCGACAGCATCACTCTGGTTGGCCTTTGTACAGATATCTGTGTGATTTCCAATGCCATGCTTCTGAAAGCATTTTTACCGGAAGTGCCAATCATTGTAGATTCGCTCTGTTGCGCAGGAGTAACACCAGAGAGTCATGAGCTGGCTCTGGAAGCCATGAAAGCGTGTCAGATCAAGGTTATTTAACCGAATCAAGCAAGTGTTTTATTGAGTATATTTCTGCTGAAAATGCATGGGTGCCTATTGATGCAGCCGGATACATATACATTAACTGCTTATGGGTTTCCGGTTCCATGAAGGGACACGGCTATTCTAATGATTTGCTAAATGAATGTATTCGTGATGCAAAAGAACAGGGGAAAAAGGGAGTCTGTATTCTATCTTCAGGAAGGTTTTGTTCTTTATTATACCAGAGATGGCAGGTTTCTGACACAGGGAATACAGTCTGATAAAAATTTCTGGCTCTTGCAGGCCGGGAATCTGATAGAAAATGAGTTGGCAGAGGAGAAACGAATATGGTAAAAATTATTTCAGACAGTACCTGCGACCTTTCGCAGGAGTTATTAAAAAAATATGAGATTGACATTCTTCCGCTTCATATTCTTCTGGGTGATAAGGAATATGAGGATGGAAAAAACATTACTCCGGATCAGATTTATACCTGGTCTGACGCAAACAAGACAACGCCTAAAACTTCTGCCCCTGCTCTGGCAGATGCCATGGAGCTTTTTCGCCCATATGTAGAGGCTGGAAGGGAAATTGTCTGCTTTTCAATTTCAGCAGGTATGTCCACCTCTGGAAATGTGATGCGCCTTGCTGCTGAAGAGCTGAAGGCTTCTGACAGGATAAAGGTAATCGATTCAGCAAACCTTTCTACAGGTATCGGTCTTCTTGTAGTAAAAGCTGCAATCATGGCAAAGAATAACCGGACAGCTTCCCAGATTGTTTCTGAGATAGAGAGGTTAAAACCAAATGTGAGGGCAAGCTTTGTGGTAGATACCCTTACCTATTTATATCGAGGTGGACGCTGCAATGCAGTAGCGGCTATGGCCGGAGGTGTTTTAAAACTGCATCCCAGGATTGTAGTAGAAAATGGTGTTATGAATGCTTCTAAGAAATACCGGGGGAAAATTGATTCTGTTATCATGGACTATGTTAAGGATATGGAAAAAGATTTAAAAAATGCGAGACCAGAACGTGTATTCATAACACATTCTGGCTGCAAACAGGAAACTGTAGAGAAAGTGCAGACTTATCTGGAAGAACTAGGTATTTTTGATGAAATATTGGAAACCAGGGCAGGTGGTGTTATATCAAGTCATTGTGGACCTGGCACATTAGGCGTTCTGTATATTGCAAAATAAGGAATGCGCGCGGTTTGAAAGGAAATAACGAGCCGTTTTGCAAAGTGATGATGCCATCGTATTGTTTTAGCAGTCGCAAATGTATTAAAGACAATAGCAGTGAAATTGTGTTTACTTAATAAAATAGAATATGTGGCATAGTTTGCAATAAAATATTATGAGATGAAAAAAGTATAAACACAATAATTCAAAACATAAACACATTCTATTTCCGTATAAAACATGTAAAATAAAATGAAAATAACATACGGAGCTTCCTGTATAATAAAAAACGTAGATGTTGAAAATTGAAAATACCTCAGAGTACAATAAGACTACTGAC
>CAKRRG010000090.1 GCA_934394545.1 uncultured Blautia sp. | reverse complement strand
TATTTAGCTTTGCGCGCAACCAACAAAAAACGATGGATCCGTCCTTCAACGCAGCCGTTTTGCTCTAAAATCTGTTGGGCATGCAGCAGGCTGTTTTTACAATGATCTACAGAGAAGTCAGGAAATTCCCACTCTATAATGTGTGCGAACCAGACGAGTGCACCGATATCAAAAAACTTGATTGGCCGGAAGCATTCCTGGGCATCCAGAATGTCAAAACCTGCATCATGAAATTTAGTTTGAACAATATCCAGATACTGTTCTGGAAATGGAAGCCTGGTTTTTGCTAAGAGAAGCTCTACCAGTTCACGGTCATTTTCCGCTCCAACCTGTTCGGTGATAAAAAGCCCTCCGCATTTCAGAACGCGGTGTATTTCTTCCACATTGAAATCGCCGTGGCGGTTGATCACAATGTCAAATTCAGAATCACCGAATGGCAGTGCATCCTTTCCATCGCCTGCGCGAAAATCAATTCCAAGAGGCAGTAAGGTTTCCTGGCATAGCTGGACATTGGGCGGATAGGCTTCTGTGGCACTTGTTTTTCCATAAGAATGGTGGAGGGATAACAAAAATTCACCGCCGCCGGTATCAATATCCAACAGTTTCATTTCAGGTTTTAAGTAATCCAGTATGATATGCCTATAATCCCAGGGCAAGTCTGTTTCCTCTGTATATCTTCCCTCAATGTGTGAGAAATCCCATCCGTGGATATGCGCTGCACGTTCTTCTTTTTTCCAAATATTTATCAAATCATGTTTATTCATTGTAACTACTCCTATCTTAATATAATTGTTCTATACCTCAATGATAGGTGCAGCCAACTGACAACATCAAAAAATAACCTCGATACAACCTGTTGCCAGATTTACAACTGCACCGAGTAGTTACCTCGAATAAGTCTCATTGTATGAGTTCACCGCCTTTCGAATGATCTTGTATCAGCATATCACCTTTTTTAAAAAAAGAAAACTGAAAAATCGAAAGTTACCGAATTAAGTTAATCGTGCCGTATGGCTTGATTATCAAAACAAAGATAAAAACGCAACGTGCATCTTTGATGTGCCAGAGCCGGTAGGTAGCCCGGCCGTCCTATATAAATAGGGTAAGTAACCTGCCCCTCCGGGTTGTCCATTCTTTGTTCAATAAATTTTAGGAGGGATTTTTATGGACAAAGCAAATGGAAAACTGACGGTATATTTTGAAGAACCATTTTGGGTAGGTATATTTGAGCGTATTGAAGATGGTAAATTATCTGTGGCAAAGGTAACATTTGGTGCAGAACCAAAAGATTATGAAGTGCAGGAATATATTCAAAAATACTATTTCAGTTTGAAATTCAGTCCGGCTGTTGAAACTGTTGTAAAGAATATCAAAAGAAATCCGAAACGGATGCAGCGAGAAGCAAAAAAGCAGATGCTGGAAACCGGCATTGGTACAAAATCGCAGCAGGCATTGAAATTACAGCAGGAACAGAACAAACAGGAGCATAAAGAGAGAAGCCGCAAGAAAAAAGAGGCGGAAGAACAGCGAATGTTTGAGTTGAAACAGCAAAAGAAAAGAGAAAAGCATAAGGGACATTAAAGTCCCTTGGGCTTTTCTAAAGTTGAAAGTTGTCAAAAATATTCAAACAGTCTCATTGCATAGGGATGACAAATAGACTATCCTTAAAGTAGGAGGTGACAGAAATGGCGAACGAAGATAAAAAAGACTTTAACGCTATGTTGCATGACAATAAGGATATGCCAAAATTTCAGACAATTATGGATCAAAAAAGTATTGAAAAGTATGGTGGAAGCAGAATGTATTTTGCTCCGCCAATCTATTATGATAAGGTAATGAAAAGAATTCCTTATGGGAAAGTAATTACTGTTGGGAAGATACGAGAATACTTTGCCAAGTTAAATGGCGCTGATTTTACAGAGCCTATTACAGCTGGAATTTTTGTTTCTATTGCAGCGTGGGCAAGTTATCAGCGTACAGATGATGAAACACCTTATTGGAGAACATTGAAAGCTAATGGGGAACTCAATGAAAAATATCCAAACGGTATTGAAGCACAAAAGGAAAAATTAGAAGCGGAAGGACACACCATTGTACAAAAAGGTCGCAAAAATATACGCTACTATGTAAAAGATTATGAGAAGCTTCTTTTTGATTTGAAGTAGGCTTTGGAACAATAGATGGTTACGCTTATAAGGATTATTGGACAATTGATAGATAACTTCAAGCTTGTAGAGTTGACTGAAAGGAATGCATTATATGTTCTATATTGTTTTTGACTTTGTAATGGCAGCGATAATGCTTTTATTTGGAATATGGTTTTATAGGTCAAAAGGACAAGCATCTAAATTCTTGTCTGGTTATAATATGAAATCAGCAGAAGAACGAAAGAAATATGATGAAAATGCTATGTGTAAGGTATATGGAAAAAGAATGATGTTTATGTCAATGCCTTTTATTGTTGGCATAATCATAGATACCTATCATCAAGGAATTGGCTGTTTAATTGCATGGGTATATGGTTTATAATGTTTATTTTATTGCTTATTGACAGACATAAAAGAGAATATTAAATTTTCAGCGTATTGCGCTGCACTATGTAGAATAAAAAAATTTTGACATTTTCTCACATGCGTGCTAATATGATTATAGAAAGAGAGTGCTACCGATAGACGGTTAGTCCGTTTTACTATTAAGATATCAAAGATAACCGCTTAGTTTACCAGACCAGGGCGGTTATTTTTGTGGTTTATGATTATCTTTGCCTAATGTATATCCGATACTAAAGCAGGTTAAGCCGAAGCTCACTACTGCTATGAAGTCAACAATACTCATTGGCTTAGCCCTCCTTTCCAGTGGATTCCTTTACAGGTTTCTATGTAATCAGAGGGTCACAGTCCCTCTGGAGAAGGACTAACCGCCTACCGTTATGGTAGCACCCATGTTTCGATTATAACAGTTAAAAACTACCGGTGCAATATAAAGTTGGTAGAGAAGCAGCTGGCAGCTACAGAAGAAAATCAGTTTGAGTATTCTCCGGTGCCAAAACGGTGCCAAGAAATCAGGCAAATTACCCCGGAACCGTAAGGTTTCCGGGGGTTTTGGGTTGTGTGGAAATTCTGTAAATATAGTGGCATAAAGTATCTGCAAGTCAAAAATTATGTAGCGTGAAGATGCAATTTTACAGAAGAAAGCATCTGCAAATTGAAAATTCCGTAGATTGAGGAGAAAATTGCGTCATCATAATTATTATGCATAAACAGGTTGAGTCTTTTGCGAATCCGTATTAAGATGGTTATAACACAAAATAAATGAGAAAGAGAGGAGCGTAATGGCAATACAGGTAAAAAGTGAAATTGGCAGACTGAATAAAGTAATGCTCCACAGACCGGGCAAAGAACTGGAGCATCTCGTGCCAGGGGATCTGGAACGTTTGTTATTTGACGATATTCCATATCTTAAAGCGGCTCAGAAGGAACATGATCTTTTTGCAGGTATTTTGCGTGATCAGGGGGTTGAGGTAACCTATCTGGAAGACCTGGTGGCAGAAGTTTTGAAGAATAATAGGGAATTAAAGGAAAAGTTTATCAAACAGTTCATTGAAGAAGGAGACGTAAAGGATAAAAGGGTCAAAGAAAATCTGGCCTCTTTCCTGATGGCGATTCCAGATGAAAAAGAGCTGGTAATGAAGGTGATGTCAGGTGTGCGTGATGAAGAATTGAAAATAAGGACAAAAGGCCCTCTGGTCAGTCATCTGAACACAGAAAGCCAGTTTCTTTTGGATCCGATTCCCAATTTGTATTTTACCAGAGACCCGTTTGCATGTATTGGAAACGGGGTCAGTCTTAACTGTATGTATTCCAGGACGAGAAGAAGAGAAACTATATTTGGAGAATATATATTGAAGTATCATATGGAATTTGCAGGGCAGACCCCATTTTATTACGATCGGAAACTTCCTTATTCCATTGAAGGTGGCGATATTCTGAATATCAGTAATAAGGTTCTTGCTGTTGGAATTTCTCAGAGAACAACAGCAGAGGCAATTGAGTTACTTGCACAGACCATTTTTGCAGATGAAAATGGCGAGATAGAGACAATTCTGGCTTTGGATATTCCGGCAATGCGGGCATATATGCATCTGGATACGGTTTTTACTCAGGTTGACTATGATAAGTTTACCATACATCCCGGTATTTTAAGAACACTGCGAGTGTTTGAACTGAAAAAAGGAGAAAATGCCGGTGAATTAAAAGTTACCGAAAAAGTACAAGGATTAGAAGAAATATTAAAAGAATGTCTGGGACTGAATCGCATAACACTGATCCAATGTGGTGGAAAAGATATGATCGTATCTGAACGTGAGCAGTGGAATGATGGCTCTAACACTCTTTGCATCGAGCCTGGAAAAGTAGTAGTTTATGACCGTAATTATGTAACCAATCAAATTCTGAGGGAAAATGGTATCACGGTATTGGAGATGCCGAGCTCGGAGTTGTCCAGAGGCCGTGGGGGTCCACGATGCATGAGTATGCCGCTTGACAGAGAAAATGGAGGAAAATAATATGTCATTTGAAATGCCAAAATATCATCATCCGGATTTTGAAGAAGAGAAATTTGTAAATGCACCAGATGTAGTATACGAAGAAGCAGAAAAGGATGGCGTAGCACCGGAAAATTATCATAGCACCTCTATGTATCCGGAATATTTTAAGATTGATGGACAGTGGAGACTGGCAGAAGAAAGCCGTATGGATTCCTGTGTTATTTTGCGGGACAACGGAAGATTGGATGTTGTGGAAGCAAGAAATATTAAAAAAGGAGACCAGGTGATCCTGGGAAGAACAGAAAAATGTGAAGATGGCATTTACATGCACTGTAATGGCTTTATAGATGAAGAGCATGTCCTGGAAGATCAGTTTGTGTTCCGCCAGGGAAGAAGCCGTGAAACTTCTTATGCCCGTGACTATGATAAATTATTTGAGCTTTTAAAATATGAAAAAGAACATGGAAATATCATTTGGGTCATGGGACCGGCATTTGCTTTTGACGCAGATGCAAGAAGAGCCATGCAGTTAATGGTCGAAAATGGCTATGTACAGGGAATCATGGCCGGAAATGCACTTGCTACACACGATCTGGAAGGGGCACTTCTTCATACTGCACTGGGACAGGATATTTATACGCAGAGATCTCAGCCTAATGGGCATTATAACCATTTGGATGTTTGCAATAAAGTACGCAGAAGTGGTTCTATTCCACAGTTTATCAAGGATTACGATCTGGATGATGGAATTATCTGCAGCTGTGTAAAAAATAATATTCCAATCGTTCTTGCCGGATCTATCCGAGATGACGGTCCGCTTCCGGAAGTAATTGGCGACGTTTATGAGGCGGCAAATACCATGCGTGGAATGGTACGTAAGGCAACAACTGTAATCTGCATGGCAACTATGCTTCACACCATCGCAACCGGGAACATGACCCCATCTTTCCGCGTGTTGGAGGATGGAACTGTAAGACCACTTTATCTTTATACTGTGGATGCGGATGAATTTGTAGTGAACAAATTGTTGGATCGAGGAAGTCTCAGCGCAACAACAATTGTAACGAATGTGCAGGATTTTATTACATTAGTGGCAAAAGGCCTGAATCTGATGTAAAAATAGTTTCCTGCTTCATCTGCTTAAAAAATATCTATAATCACTATTTAGCCTGTGAATAGGTCTATTTAGTCTGTAAACCGCGTAAAATATTAATAATCTGTTGTGATATAAGAATTAATAGGAGCAAATAATGTTTTGCGTGGAGGGATATTTTATGGAAAGGGTAAAAAGGAAATATTCTGCAGAAGAATTGCTTCAGCTTGCGTACAAACATAATCAGATACCTGTTGTTCTTTTTGCCAAGGACAAGGATTGCAGGTATATCTATACTTCAGAAATAGAAAACCTGATTGACGGGGGAAAAGACCATTCTATTTTAGGAAAAACAGATATGGATATTCAGTATGATCAGGAACTTGGAAGATTATATTACCAACAGGATAAGGATATTATGCGGACAGGGAAAACCTGTCGTTGCTATTCCGAATTCATCCGGAATGGAGAAACTGTTTATCGGGAAATTGTAAAAAATCCAGTGTATGTTGATGGTGAAGTATTTGGAGTATGTGGCATTGTCAGTGATGTGACAGAATTAATGAAGATGAAGAAGAAATTTGAGTCACTTACATTTCTGGACAACTTGACAGGCTTATATAATAGAAATTACTTCCTGAAATACGATTTTGATAAAATAGAATCTCTGCCCTGTGCTTACATTATGAGCGATTGCAATGATTTAAAAGAAGTAAATGACAGATTCGGACATGCAGCAGGTGATAGATACATTCAGGAAACAGCAAATCTGTTAAATCATTATGTCACGGATACAGGAATCTGCATTCGTTGGGGCGGAGATGAAATTTTAATGATCATACCAAACTGTGATCAGGAGCAATGCAGAGAAATCATTGAGGAAATCAATGAAGAACAGAAAAGCAAAAGAAAGAAATACCCATATATGGAAATTGCAGTGGGCTATTATGTAAGAGAGAATCTTATGCAGCCTGAGAACGAAGTCATTCAACTGGCAGATCAAAATATGTATGCCGATAAAAAGAAAAGGAAGATGGCAGAATGGAAATAAAAAAAGAATATGCTCCTTTTCTGAATGAAATCTTTCGTGCTCTTCCGGAGACCCTTTTTATCAAAGATGCAGAAGGATGCTATGTATTTGCAACCCGGATATGTAAATTTTTAAGTGGGGAATCAGATGGAAGCATTATTGGGAAAAAAACCTATGAAATTCAAATGGATAAACAGCTTGGGATACGCTATTATAAAGAAGATATGGAAATCATAAATAAGGGGATTTCTACCCATACTATAAATCCTGTCAGAATAGAGGAAAAAACACTCTATATAGAAGTGATCAAAAATCCAATTTATAACGATGAGAATGAAATTGTGGGAATCTGTGGTATTTGTAATGACATTACAGAGCTTAACAATCTGAAGGAAAAATATGAACAGCTTAGCTTATATGATTCCCTGACCGGTCTATATAATCGAAACTATATAGCGAAATTTAATTTCGATAATGAAAGCAGTCTTCCATGCAGCTATATTATCTGCGACTGCAACAATCTAAAAATGATCAATGACAAATATGGGCATAAAGCCGGTGACCAGCATATTTGTGAGATCGCGAATATGTTGAAATACATAGTACCGGATAAATCAGTTGTTGTCCGTTGGGGCGGTGATGAGTTCCTTATTGTGACTCCGGTCTGCAGTCAAGGGGCGCATGAGAAAATTATAAGGGACATAAGAGCTGGAAGCAAGGCTGTTTCAGGCGGAACTCCCGGAATCGGTCTGGCTGTTGGCGGAGCCTTAAGAACAAGGCCGGATACCGGAGAAGCAGAAATAATAAGATCTGCAGATCGTAAAATGTACCAGAATAAAGGAAAGATGAAAATGCGGTAGGAGGATATAGAATCAGATGGATAAAACAGATGAAGGTTTACTTGGAAATGAGAAAATCGAGGAAGCTATCGCTGCGCTTCAGCAGCAGCCGACCCAGGAACTTCTGGCCCATGCACTAACAGTAGTGCGAAGACGTATGCGCGAAAATGGTCAGGTGATCATTGCCGTAGAGCCAAATGCAGCAGAAGGTCAGATGAAGCTGCAAGCGATAAAAACGGCTGATGGAAACAGCTGGTGGGCAGTATTTACCAGTTTTGAAGAGGAGCTGAAAGGCGGTGAAAGCGTTATGTCAACCTTCATGACAGATATTGGAAAGGTACTGGAGGCGGCATTGTCTGAGAAAGAGATCAGCGGAGTGATCATCAATCCTTGGAACCGGACCTTGATGCTGGATAAGACATTGATTCGGATTGTGCTTGGAGATGTGACACAGTAAGTTGCTGAAAAAATGTCAGGTAAGAAAATAAAAACGTTTCTTCTGTCCATTGGATAGAGCAGAGCGCGAAAATTCTGCCTGGCAATTTTTTTATGATTGAAATTATTGACAAACGATAATTTTAAGCTATAATAAAAGTATAAATTATCGTTTTTCAATAATTCTTATAAACCCGTTAGAGAAATCTTGAGTAAAGGGTTAGAAGGTTTAATCCAGCACGATAGCGGATTTTCTCGATATCGGCAACAAGGAGGTACTTCATGAAAGAAAAACATTTGTTTACCCTTTTGTCCGTGGAAGCAGCTGCCTGTGTCCTGTTCTGCATTTTACAGCGCAGTCTGTCAGGGCTGTTTTCTACGCTGATCGCTTTTCCCTTTGAGCAGATTGGGGTAGGCTTGCGGGCAATGTCACTGTCTGGGGCTGTAGGAAATGTGATCGCAATCATCTTATACATATTGATTGGGCTGATTCCAGCTGGAATTTGGGGATTCCTGAGATGGCGGAAGAAATCAGAACCCCTGGATTTCATGCTTCTGGTTATCAGCGCTCTTCTTTTTGTAACCCTATACTACATGATCAATCCGGGAGTTTTGTCCACAGGAGTGCCTGGCACCGGGAAATGGTCCCTGGGAAGTACTTTCTATTCCGTCCTTCTGGGTTACCTGCTTATCCGCATTTTGTTTCATTATAAGAATGCAGGAACTGAGAAACTGCAAAAGGGACTTTGGTTCCTTCTTGGCACTGTGAACGTGGTATTGGTGTATGGCATCTTTGGACAGGAGCTGGGAGGGCTGCTTCAGAATCTGGAAACGGTACAGAAGGGAAATACAGGCATAGAGCT
>CAKRRG010000089.1 GCA_934394545.1 uncultured Blautia sp. | reverse complement strand
AAGAGCAGCATAAACACAGGCAGATATACAGCGGACTACCTGTGGTGTGGGAACCTGCCATATCTGGCATGGAAAAAGCGCATGACTGCGCATATCCTAAGTTACAGGCGTATCCGCCGATATTTAGCCTTGTCGCTTAAAGCGACTGAGGAGCACGTGACTTTAGTCGTGTGAGATCCACTTACGACGGGTTGAAGGATGCTGTTATAAAAATGCTTGCCGGAGACAAGGTGGAGATCAATACTGGTACGTTTACCAATGATATGACCACTTTTCACGGGAAAGATGATGTGTTGACCTTACTGGTGCATCTTGGCTATTTAAGCTATCACTGGCCGGACAGAACCGTTTCTATCCCTAACAAAGAGGTCTCACAGGAATATATCAATGCGATCAGTACTATGCAGTGGAATGAGGTGATCAATTCTGTAGAAGCATCAAAGCAGCTTTTGAATTGTTAAAATAATGTAAATAGTGTAAAGAACAGAAAAAAGAATAGGCGTTACATGTATTACTACTGTTAAATGTGCGTCAAATGACAGAAAATACTATTGTTTTCTGAAAACTAGAATGCTATACTCCTTTCGGACAAGGAAATAAGGGCCCGCAAGTTTCCTTCCTACATCTGAAAGGAGTATTTTATTATTATGAAAAGAAAATATATCGCCGCAATTTTAACAGTTTTCGCAATGACAAGTGTATGTTCCACAGCTTTTGGCGCTACTGAGCATTATACCGATAGCAGTGTAGTTGGCGCTGAAAATGGCTGGGACGAATGGGTGGCAAACTGGGATGCGACTGCCACAGATTTTACTAAGGTTTCCCTTACCCCGGGAAAAGATGCCACAGAACTGAACTTTGCATGGTACAGTGAAAAAACAGATGCCGCAGCAACACCGGTTGTTCATTTCGGAACTGACAAAGAGGCTCTGGATACCTTCGAAGGCGAGGCTGGAGATGTTGACCAGGATCTTACCGGCGATAAAGCTTACGAATATAATCATGTAACCGTTACAGGTCTTGAGCCAAACACCACATATTATTACACAGTTGAGAAAAATGGTGAGCAGAGCGAGCCTGTTGAATATACAACAAAGAGCACAGATACTGTAAAAATGATCTATGTTGGTGACCCACAGGTAGGCGCTTCCAAAGGTCAGACACAGGATGGTGCTGAGCTGGTTCCAGATGATGGAGCAGCAAATACAGCAGCCAGAAATGACGGATTTTCCTGGAATCGTACCTTAAATACTGCTCTTGCAGAAAACCCGGACGTAAACTTTGTGATCTCTGCAGGTGACCAGGTAAACAAAACCGGCGCAGCAAAAGAAGAAGAGTATGCATCTTATCTTAGCGCAGATGCACTTGCAAGCCTTCCGGTAGCAACTGCCATTGGAAACCATGATTCCCTGAATCCGGACTACGCATATCATTTCAATAACCCGAACAACACAGAGAATGGAAAGACAGCAGCCGGTGGAGACTACTATTACAGCTATGGCCAGGGACTTTTCATTGTTCTGAATACCAACAATTACAATGTTGCAGAGCATCAGAACACCATTGAAGAGGCTGTAAAGGCTTATCCAGATGCAAAATGGCGTATCGTAACCATTCATCAGGATATTTACGGATCAGGACTTGACCATTCTGACACAGACGGTATGATCCTTCGTACACAGCTGACTCCTGTATTTGATGCAAATGACATTGATGTAGTACTTCAGGGACATGACCATACATACAGCCGTTCCAAACTTCTCTATGGTGACGGACAGACTCATCAGAGCTATGAGTTCCAGTTAAATGCAGATGGAACGGATTATGACTGGGATCATGCTGCAAATGTTGAGACTGGCGAGCAGATCACTTTAAATCCGGAAGACGGAGATGAGGAAGCGAAGGCAGCGCTTGATGCATTCAAAGAAGACAATCAGTGCTACACCATCGAGGATGTAGAGGGAAATACGGTAACAGATCCAGAGGGAACTCTTTACATGACTGCAAACTCTGCTTCCGGTTCCAAATATTATGAGCTTGTTTCCACACAGCAGGATTATATCGCAGCCCGCAGCCAGAACTGGCTTCCAAGCTACTCCATCATCACAATGGATGCAGAGAAATTCTCTATTGATACTTATCAGATTACAGATGACGGCAGTGTAGAGCCAATTGACGAAACCTTCACAATTGAGAAAACTGCGAAATAGATTTGGAGCAAAAATGAATCAGATGCAAAACAAAAACAACGCCGGACTTCGCTTTTCTAAAAAAGCAGTCTGGCGCTGTGTCTTAGGAATCATAATTATTATATTTGGAATATTCGTTTATCGCTTGAATCAGGTGGACAAAACAGAACTGGTCGTCCGTACAGGACAGACCTTTGAAAAAGCAGAAGTGACAGAAATTCTCCAGGATAATCTGGAAGACAACGGAACCCGTGTGGGAGAGCAGAAGGTGCGTGTACGCATGCTGACCGGCGTCCGAAAAGGAGAGAAACTTGAAATTACCAGCAGCTCCGGTTACCTGTTCGGTGCTGCCTGTAAAGTTGGAATGAAAGTAATCGTGATGCAAAGTGTGGCAGGAGATACCACCATTGCCAGTGTGTATACTCAAGATAGGGAATGGGTGATCTACATTTTTGCAGCGCTTTATCTTCTGGCTCTGTGCGCTATTGGCGGACGCCAGGGTATAAAAGGATGTATTGGACTTGTGTTTACCTTTTTCTGTGTGATTTTTGTTTACCTGCCTATGATTTACCGAAACATTTCACCTTTCGGGTCAGCAGTGTTTGTGTGCTTTATCACTACTTTGGTGACGATGTACATGATCGGTGGAGCCACCAGAAAAACCATAGCAGCAACAGCGGGAACAGTGGCTGGTGTAGTGATCGCCGGAATTTCCGCACAGCTTTTCAGCATGGCATCTGGAATCACAGGATATAATGTTTCCGATATTGAGACATTGATGACCTTATGGAACACAAATGGAATTCAGGTGGGTGGACTTCTTTTTTCAGGACTTTTGATTTCCTGCCTGGGTGCGGTAATGGACGTAGCAATGTCTGTCTGCAGTTCTATGTATGAAATTTACAATCAGAACCTGGCTATGAGCAGAGGCGATCTTTTTAAGGCAGGAATGCATGTAGCCAGAGATATGATGGGGACGGACAGCAATACGCTGATCCTGGCGTTTGCAGGAAGCAGTGTAAGCATGCTGCTTCTGGACTACGCTTACGACCTTCCCTATCAGCAGATCATCAATTCCAATAATATCGGCATTGCCATTATGCAGGGACTGGCCGGAAGCTTCGGAATAGTGCTCTCCGTGCCGTTAACGGTTTTGATCTGCACCTTCCTTTATCATGGGAAAATTGGGAGAGAATGAAGGAAAGTGCAATGCAATAAAGATATTTAAAACACTCCTTTCAGACAGGAAAAGCAAAAATTACTTTCTGCATCTGAAAGGAGTGTTTTGTTATTACGATAACCAGTGATTTGAAATCGTTTATTCTCTCGAATGAATGTTTGCTTTTTACGAGAAGATATGATATGATGACAGAGAATGACAGAGAATTTTGAAAGTAGATAAAACAGGAGGTTCGCCCCATGATCTCATTCATCCGAGGAACAGTAGCAGACCTTTCCGAGAGTTCTGCAATTATAGAATCTAATTGTATCGGATTTGAAATAAATATGACGGGAAACGCTTTGGCTCAGCTTCATATTGGACAGGAAGTGAAGCTTCACACCTATTTTCAGGTGAGAGAGGACGCTATGGTGCTCTACGGCTTTTTTAATAAAGATGATCTGCAGGTGTTTAAGCTTCTTCTTTGCGTGAATGGAGTTGGCCCGAAGGCTGCCCTTGGGGTTCTGGCAGGAATCACCGCGGACGAGCTTCGTTTCGCTGTTCTTTCTGATGATGTGAAGACGTTATCAAAGGCTCCGGGAATCGGTAAGAAGACGGCTCAGAAGCTGATATTGGAATTAAAAGACAAGTTAAACCTGGAAGAGGCTTTCGAACAGAAGCTTGCCAATGAACAGGCAGAGGCTGCTGTGGCAGCATCCGGAGCAGGAATGACAGATGCCAGACAGGAGGCGGTAGAAGCACTGGTAGCACTTGGCTACAGCAGTACAGATGCCTTGCGCGCTGTACGGAAGGTGACAGATGTGGATCCGATGGATGTGGAGGGAATTTTGAAGGCTGCACTGAAGAATTTTTAGAGCGTGTCACAGTGAGTAAACAATCAATTTCAAGAGGTAAAAAATGGACAATCGTATCATAAACACAGAAGTTATGGAAGAAGATTTTTCTTTAGAGGGAAATCTTCGCCCCCAGACACTGGACGAATATATTGGTCAGGAAAAAACCAAGAATACATTAAAAGTATATATCGAAGCAGCCAAACAACGCCATGATTCTCTGGATCATGTGCTTTTTTATGGCCCTCCGGGTCTTGGAAAGACTACCTTGTCCGGAATCATTGCCAATGAAATGGGAGTTCATATGAAGGTAACTTCCGGGCCGGCCATTGAGAAGCCGGGAGAAATGGCAGCAATCTTAAATAATCTCCAGGAAGGAGATATTCTTTTTGTGGATGAAATTCACCGCCTGAACCGCCAGGTAGAGGAAGTGCTTTATCCTGCTATGGAGGATTTTGCTATAGACATCATGATCGGAAAAGGTGCTTCAGCCAGATCTATCCGACTGGATCTGCCCAGGTTTACCCTAGTAGGAGCTACCACAAGAGCAGGACTTCTATCTGCACCGCTACGTGATCGATTCGGCGTAATCCATCATCTGGAATTTTATAGCAAGAAGGAACTGACTACGATCATTATGCGTTCCGCTCAGGTGCTAGGAGTAGAAATTGATGTAAAGGGTGCTGGTGAGATTGCCATGCGTTCCCGTGGAACTCCCCGTCTTGCAAATCGGCTGTTGAAGCGTGTGCGTGATTTTGCACAAGTGAAATATGATGGAAGAATTACCTACGATGTGGCCTGTTTTGCGTTGAACCTTCTGGAAGTAGACCAGTATGGTCTAGATAAGCTGGATCGTCAGATTCTGACTACCTTGATCGTAAACTTTAAAGGAGGCCCAGTGGGACTTGACACTCTGGCCGCTGCAATTGGTGAAGATTCCGGCACATTGGAAGATGTTTATGAGCCTTATCTTCTGAAAAATGGGTTCCTGAACCGCACACCAAGAGGCAGGATGGCTTCTGCACTTGCCTATGAGCACCTTGGCTTTTCTGTCCCTGAAATATAAATGATGTTGGGGTCAAAAGTGGGGTAAAATGTGGGGTATAAAATTAAGCACTCAATGCCGTGGTGGTATTGGGTGCTTTTTATGTTTATTTGTTTTCTGAGTTGTCATTTGAAATTTTATTACATCTGGGTAATAGCCATTTTTCAGTACGCATTTGAATGTAGTCCGTAATGTCTTGTTGAAATTCAGCTAGATCATTCTCAGAAATAGAACAACCATAGTTTTGGGCTTCAAGATTGAGAGATATAGTTGTTACTATAGATTCTATATTATCTATTATTATTTTATTTCGAAAGTTATTGATAATTTTTCTTTGTTCAGCTCTTTCAAAATCTTCCTCAGTTTTGTAGTTATCCTCACATAATAGATATTTTTGTCGTACTTTTAATATTTCAGCGAATTTTTTTGCACTTTTGGGAGAAAGATTCGCTTTCGCGTTTATCATATTACTAATATAAGGTTCTGTATAATCTGCTTCTTCAGCTAGATCTACTTGCGTCATTTTATTCTCTTTTAAAAGATCCTTTAATCGAAGACCACATTCTGGATTAATTTCAAAACTTTTGTGTGACATTCATATTCTCCTTTGAAAACTTAAGAAAAATTATTTTAAGAATAGTGTATGTTACTTTCTAAAATTTAACAAAACATAATAAGTCATTACAAAACAAATTAAGAAAAAAATTAAAATAATTATTTGTTTTATTGGAAAAAATTAATATTTATATTAAGATTTTAGCATAAAGATACACGCAACGCAACGATAACGAGATGAAAGGTATTTATGAATCCATTAAAAACAAATAATCCAAATGATGAAGCGGTATGTGATAGCTTACAGGTGGCAGAGAAATTTGGAAAAGAACATAAAAACGTTTTGCAGAGTATTGATAATCTCATTGCTGAAAATTCAGCTGTGAAAATAATGTTTAAGATTTCTTCTTACAAATCTGGTAACGGGCAATCATATAGAAAATTTTATATGAATCGTGATGGCTTTTCTCTTTTAGCAATGGGCTTTACTGGAAAAGGGGCTCTTGAATGGAAATTGCAGTATATCCGGGCTTTTAACCAGATGGAAAGCTTTATCCGTGAGAAATCAACTCAGATGTGGATTGAAACCAGGAAAGCAGGGAAGTTCACTAGGAAGGCGGAGGCTGACACAATCCAGAAACTTGTGGAATATGCAAAAGAGCAAGGCAGCAGTCATGCAGCTGAATAGATTGCCGGAAACGTCTTGAAGCGGTAAAAGATCTGGCTTATTTGGAAGCGGTATAAAAGAAAAATGAATAGGTGGCTCGGAATGGGAAATTGACAAATCCGGGAAGATGGCATATAATATACTTATCAAGACAGCCAGTAAGGGAGGTTGGGCTCCCCGTCCTGGCAAGATATATGTTTAAGACGTAGCCGCCTATTCTTTACCAGAGAGCAGGGCGGCTATTTCTTATGTGTGTATGTAAGGATAGATACAATTAAGCTGGCTGTCGTCAGAATAATCATAAAGATCTCATAATCGCTCATAAGCATCCCCTCCTGTCAAGGCTCAGGATCAGGGAACCACAGCCGCTCTACTGGCTGCCTGGATAAATATACTATTCAGTTTCTTTTATTTTCCCTTTAATTTGATATACAGACTGTTGCCTTAGTCCTTCACGATGGAAAGACGGTAGGTAACGTGATGATCTTCGGATGGTGGATTCTGAAAGACTTCCTCGTCAATCTCCAGATCTGTAAAGTCATCTGTGTAAATTACACCATCAAGCAGCTCCACCCGAATAAAGTCAGGCAGATTCATAATATCGTCACAGGTATATAAGCGTTTGGCCATAGTAGCACATCCTTTCTTGCTCTATTCGTTGCTGGAACGACTTCATAATGTAGCCGGTTAAAGATTTTCCCTTCTGTAGAGAGACGAATTTGCAATATTTATGTTTTGTCACGCTCCATTCGTTGATCTACCGCCTTTTTGATGTAGCCGTTTACGGACTCACCAGCGGCTTCTGCTGCTTGCATGATAATTTCTTTTTGACCTTTAGGAAAAGTTACATTAATGCGATCATAATTGTTTTTTACATATTTATTTACAGCTTTTTGTTGAGCCTTACTTACTTTGTTTTCCTCTGGCATATAGACACCTGCTTTCTTAGTAGTAATAGGGGAGAGTAAATATAGATATACCTTTTCCACCATACAGAAAGTATACCACAAAAAATCTATTGATGTAAATATATAAAACACATAAATATATTGGTGCAAATATAGCAAAAATGTCAATGAACTATTGGTGTAAATAGATATATAATATAATCAGTTCAAGAGAACAGACAACAGCGAAGGGTGAAAACGAAGTGATCGTAAGATGTACCGGAGACACCAACATAATACCGGGCAAGGGTAAGCAAAGGAACAAAAGTTGCCAAGATTGGTTTAAGACCTGCCGGAGCTGATCGGGATTCCCAGAAGAGAAAGGAGCTGAAAGAAATAGCGAAATTAACACCAATAAAAGCAATTCGGCAGAAATGCCTTGATTGTTGCTGCGGACAGTTGGCAGAAGTAAGAATGTGTACTTGCACAACATGCGCGTTATATGGCTACAGAATGGGGCATAGACCTAAAGACGAACAATTTACCATTGAAACAGATACAGGGGAAAAAGCATCACGTAGCCTATAGTTTTTTATAACAGAAAGGGGATTATGATATGAAGTACAACCTTAGCAAGATCATGCTGAAAGCGATGAGATCATTATCAAGAATCCTGCTGCCGGTATAAAGCCACTTCGAACAGACGGCAGGCCAGATGCAAGCGAGATATTCCCATGAATGATACAATAAAAAAATTCTGCAAATGCAAAAGGATAAGATTGCGATTTTCTACGGGGACATTTTCGTGAGAAAGCTGAGTAATAACATCTTCCTGGGGAGCAATGGATCCAAGGCAATTGCATCCCATACAGTGAGTTATTCTATAGACAATGTTCTGGCTCAGCTCTGGCAGCAGGGGACGGAGATTGAGAGATTTACTCATCATGCTTTCCGGGATACATTCGCAACACGGTACATAGAAGAGGGCGGAAACATGAAAGCCCTGCAAATAATTCTGGGGCATAGCTCCCTGGCTATGACAGCAGATCTGTATGCGCATGTTCTTCTGAATACGAAGCAGCAGGAAATGGAACAGGTTGAAAATGCCTTTATTGGGGTGGCAGTTTTATAACTGCTGCCTTTTTCCATAAAATAAACGGATTGGGGTAAAAAGTGGGGTAAATGCTAAACAGTGCCTTGTGAAATCCAGTAAAACAGGCACTTTTCATAATTTTGTAAAAAATCCTATACTTTTCTACAATTTTCGATTATAATAAGAGTGCTTATATAATGATGTCGGGGTCATAAGTCCCCGATTATGATATGAAAACAATCACGAACAGACCAGATTTTGCCGAACTGCTTGCAGCAGAGAATCTGGGATTGCACTAAGATACAGGAGGTTATTAACAGTTAAATATAAATTATAAAATCATATAAGTACATGTTGAGTTTTATAAGATGTTAGAGTGGAATA
>CAKRRG010000088.1 GCA_934394545.1 uncultured Blautia sp. | reverse complement strand
TAAAAATTGACACAAAAAAAGCAGGTTTTATAAGGCCTGCAAGTACTTTCTCTATTATTCAACTGTCAAACTCCCGAAGAGAAGAAATTTATTTCTATTGAAGGCTAAATATGATGCTTAAGCAAATTTCATAATTGATATAGATTGTTTCATACCCCCTCATTATTGCCTGCCGGCTTTTCGCCGACAGGCTTTTCTTGCGTTAAAAATAAATGTACAGTATAATATAGGATGATATGAGTGTTAAAAGGTTACGAAAGAGGTAAGTATGGAGAAGGAGAAAAAATTAACAAACAGGTATCGTACCCCGTCATTGATCGTGATGCTTACCCATGAGGATCGGACTGTCCAAAACGCATATGAGATTTTTGATGCATATAAGGATTCTGATGCAGAATACTGGGGATTTAAGGAAGAGCCGCTTCCCCTTTCCCAGATGAAAGACCTTTATGCATATATGAAAAGCTGTGGCAAAAAAACAGTTCTGGAAGTGGTTGCATATACACAGGCAGAGTGTATGTCAGGTGCAAAAATGGCTGTAGAATGCGGCTGTGATCTTTTGATGGGGACTGTTTATTCAGATGCTGTGAATGAATTTTGCAGGGAAAATGGAATCAAATATATGCCATTCGTGGGAGAAATCCATGATCGCCCATCCATTCTGGAGGGAACCTGCGAAGAGATGATCCTTCAGGCCAGAGAATATCTTGCGAAAGGCGTCTATGGAATTGATCTTCTGGGATACAGATATACAGGAGATGCAGTCCGGCTGAATGAAGAGTTTGTAAGGGCTGTGGATGCGCCGGTCTGCATAGCAGGAAGCATCAATGGTTATCAGAGACTGAATGAGATCAGGAAAGCAGACCCGTGGGCATTCACAATAGGCAGTGCATTTTTTGAAAACAAGTTTGAAGGTGATTTCGGAGAACAGATCAATAAAGTTTGTCAGTACATAAAAGGTGAGAAGATAACATGATAAAAAAATATTATCCATATGAATATGCCGAAAGTGTGTTTTTGATTGACTATCAAAAGCTGTATCAGAAAGGTTTTCGGGGAATTATTTTTGACATAGACAATACACTGGTACACCATGGTGACGATTCCACACCGGAGATTGATGATCTGTTTCGTAAAATTCAGGGACTTGGTCTGAAAACATTGCTGTTGTCAAATAATGACAGAGAAAGAGTGGAACGATTTATTAAAAATATAGATACACCTTACATCTGCGATTCGGATAAACCAAATCCTAAAAATTACCTGAAAGCAGTGGAGATGCTGAATATAAAAAAAGAAGAGGCAGTGGTTATAGGAGATCAGGTATTTACAGATATCCTGGGAGCAAACAGAAGTGGTCTTGCCAGTATTCTTGTCAGGTTTATCAGGCAGGATAATGAAAAGTGGATTGGGAAACGAAGATACGTTGAATATGCGATTCTGGAATGCTGGAAACGTGATAAAAGCTGTTACAGGAGAATTGGTGATATTTATACAGAAGGAACGGCCAAAAATATGAAGAAAAAGAAAGAAAAAAAGCTTTTTTGTGAGATCTGTCCGCTTACATACGAAATCTCAAAGACAAAAGAGGTATGTAAAAGACATATACAGGATTTTACAGGCAAAGAGAAGTTTAGTACTGTAAAACAAAAAGAGAAGCTGCCAAATCTGGTGTTCAGCTACAACTCCGGCCTCATAAAAAAAGGAAAAGGAATAGATCCCGTGCTTCAGAAAAACAAGGCAAGAAACATCCGCCTTGCATCCTCCAGGATAAATGGGATGATCATTCATCCGGGAGAGACTTTTTCGTTCTGGAGAACTGTAGGGAAAACATCAAAGAGAAAGGGCTATCGGGACGGGCGTATTATTATAGGTGATAAGCTTATGCCCGGGCTTGGGGGCGGACTTTGCAATCTTGGAAATACCATTCATCTTCTTGTGCTTCACAGTCCTCTTACCGTAACAGAATTTCACAGTCATTCAGATGCGCTTGCACCGGATCATGGTAAGCGTGTTCCATTCAGTTCCGGGACATCTGTCAGCTATAATTATATAGACTACAGGTTCAAAAATAATACAGATCAGAATGTACAGCTTCTGTTATGGTGTGAAAACGGGAAATTATGCGGAGAACTGAGAAGCGAGCGGGAATTTCCGCACTATTATGAAATTATTGAAGAGAACCACCATTTCCATAAAGAAAAAGAGAAATTTTTCAGAATTTCACAGATTTACCGGAATGTGATCGACAGAGCCACCGGTAAAATAACAGACAAACAGCTCATTCGGGATAATCATTCAGAAGTAATGTATGATTATGACCAGATTCCGCAGGAATTAATACGGTAAAAGCTGGTTCTTTACATCATTTCCATGGTCTGTTATACTTGTCTGGAATTTGGCAACTATAGAAGAAGGAAGTTAATCATGAACTACATTGTATTTGACCTGGAATGGAATCAGAGTCCGGGAGGAAAAAGATGGTCCAACAGTCGTCTGCCTTTCGAAATCATAGAAATCGGCGCAGTAAAACTGAATGAAAAGAAAGAAATCGTGGACAGCTTTCAGCGCCTGATCAAACCCCAGGTGTACAACTGGATTCATGACAGTATCCATGAAGTGATTCATATGAATTACAAGGATCTGCAGAATGGAACTGTTTTTCCTCAAGCAGTGACAGAATTTATAGAATGGTGTGGCGAAGAATATTATTTCTTTACATGGGGAAATCAGGATGTAATGGAATTGCAGCGAAACATGAAATATTATGATAAGCTTTCTCTGATTCCGGGGCCTGTGACTTACTATGATGTGCAGAAATTATTTGCCATCCGCTATGAGGAAAACGGCGAACGAAGAGCTCTGGAATTTGCAGCAGATAAAATGGGCGTGGAAAAGAAAATGGATTTCCATCGGGCGCTGGGAGATGCATATTATACGGCATGTGTGTTGCAGAAAATTGAAGATGCATATATTTTTCCCAATTCTTCTCTGGATGTGTATCAGAATCCCAAGAGTAAAAAAGAAGAAATCCATATTTCGTATCCCACATATGATAAATATGTATCCCGCGAATTTTATTCCCGTGAAAAAGCTATGAAAGACCGGGAAGTGACAAGTACGAAATGCCCCTTGTGTCACAATCCTGCCAAGCGGAAGATCCGCTGGTTTATGAACAATTCCAAGGTATATTACAGCGTAAGCCTCTGCCAGGAACATGGCTTTGTTATGGGCAAAATCCGGATCCGCCGGACAGAGGATAATAGGTACTATGTGATTAAGAAGCTTGCGAACATTACATCAGAAGAAGCTGATGAAATCCGGCAGAAGCGCGAGGCTCACCGGGCGAAAAAACGGGTAAAAAAAGAAGAATCCTAAAGAACTAACAATTGGTTAATAGAAAAATCCTCTCCGGACATATACACTGATTATAAGAGATACCATAACCAGCGTATAATAAAAAAGGAGGGGATTTTTATGATTCAGAAAAAGAGTACTGCCAGATGGGGCAAATATATTTTCACATTTGTTTTTGCAATACTTCTGATGGCTTGTTTCGGGCCGAAGCGGGTACAGGCAGCAATTACGAAGGAAATTACCCAGGACGGATTTAAGCTTAGCGGAAGCGGAACCCTGGATTTGCAAAGCGAAAATAAATTTAAGTATTATATCGGCTACCAGATTCCATCCGGGGAAGCAATGGACTATCAGGTAGATGCGACCATAACCTTTTCAAGGGATGATCTGTCTCTGCATTGGGTAAGCTTATGGCTGGATGATAACAGCACCTATCTGTATCCTGCTGGAAATAATATTGCACAGGGTTCAGAGTCCTTTAGTGAGTCGGGAAAACTGGAATTTTTGGAAATAGGGCTGATTTATGATGGCTATGTTCCGGAACAGTATGTGGATTTTAATATTACGGTAAATGTCCGGGAAAACCGTAAAAATGCAGATATCAAAATCTATCCGCCGGAAACCAATTATGATAAAACTACAGGAATGTTTCTGGTAACCGTGGACGATCCTTATGTTTTTGATTCCAACAAGGATCCCTCCAAATATTCTGTAAGTATTTCAGATCCATCGGTAGCAAAGATTACAGGTATTACCCCAAGCTCCAATGACAGCTTGGAGGTAAGTGTTTATTTCCTGAAAGCAGGTTCCACTGATTTTGTTTTCAATTATGGAAAACAGACTGAAAAAGTTTCGTTTACAGTGCACAAAACCATCATAACTGTTTCTAGTTCGATTTCTCTTAGGGTGGGCGATACCACAATGTTTTCCAATTATGTATTTAAAACCGGTGGCGGAAGTATTAAAATCAAGAAGGTAAAGTCCAGCAATAAGAAGATTGTTGATGCAACTGGTGGTTTTATTATAGCAAAGAAGCCAGGCACTGCGAAAGTAAGCGCGCTGGTAAATGGCAAGCGAAGAGTTATAACTGTAATTGTAAA
Organism: uncultured Blautia sp.; assembly: GCA_934394545.1. Classification (GTDB taxonomy): domain Bacteria; phylum Bacillota; class Clostridia; order Lachnospirales; family Lachnospiraceae; genus Blautia_A. Next base: position 4,808 of record CAKRRG010000088.1, on the reverse strand, counting down.
TAAAAAGCAGGCACCAAAGCCCAAGCTGAAGCAGTTACAGGTTAAAGTGATCGGCTACAAATATTATCCTGACACAGGTAAGACCTATTATAAGACTAAATTTACAAACAAGTCTAAAACTACCATTACCAAAGTGAAGCTTCATTTTACTATGACCATTAACGAAGAAATGACCAGGACCAAAACATTTAAGGTCAACATAAAACCGGGGAAAACCAAGACGATGAATCTTGATATAGGAAAATTGATATCAAATCCATCAAATATTAAGGTAAAATGTTTGAGATTCTGGTATAATAGATAAGCTGTAGTAAAATAATACAGGGCTAAGATGGAGAGAATCGTGGACTCTCTGTCTTAGCCCTTAATATATGGGATTTTATGCTGTCGGTACAGTCAGCAGACCTGTCATAATTGACCGTTCATACTGCATTCCCCAACCGACCATCTGTCCGTTAAAATAATATTTACTCTTTAACCTCAGTGGGCCCACTGCATTAGAAAGAATTGCCTGTTTCTTAGTCAGCGTGCTAAGGTCTGTTCCGGTTGGAACGGTAACATAAACATTCTTTGTATAGTAGAAGGGATAGGTATTTCCACAGTTATTCAGCAGATATTGCTCACTGGGAAGGTTCTTCTTGGGAACCGGATTCTTGCTGACTTTCACCTTTTTACACTGGAAATTATCAAAACCATAGTCCAGAAGGCTCTTGGTGTCAGACCATGCACCGTTTACGGAATTCATGACAACTGCAACCAGGGTCATATTTCCACGCTTGGCGTAGGTGATAAGAGTAGAACCGGCTGCATCTGTGTAGCCTGTTTTACCTCCAAGAACTCCATCATAAGCGTAATCTCTGCCTTCCATCATCTTGTGATGATTCAAAAGGTAACGGGTTTCTTTGAAAATATTAGTTGGTGGAATGTTATATAAATCTGTGGTGAAAAATTTCCTGCAAAGAGGATTCTGCCATGCAGCCTTGGCAATCTTCGCCATATCAGCGGCTGTAGTTACATGTGTCTCATCCGGAAGACCGTTAGGGTTGTTAAAATGGGAATTCTTGCAGCCAAGCTGTCCTGCTCTGGTATTCATCAGTTCAACGAATTTTTTTACAGAACCGGAAACCTCTTCGCCTATGGCAAGTGCCATTTCGTTAGCTGATTCCAGCATCAGTGCCATGAGACATTGCTCAACTGTAAAAACCTCTCCGGCATCACCGTAAATGGTGGAACTTCCGGCCTCAATACCGTATGCTGCCTGCTGGGATAAGGTAACCTCTGCATTTACATCCAGATGCTCGCAGCCAAGAAGGCAGGTGAGAAGCTTGGTAATACTGGCTGGGTAAAGCTTGGTATTGGCATTCTTGGAATACAGGATGGCTTCGGTATTTAAATCCATGAGAACTGCTGACTGAGCTTCAATTCTGGGACCTTCGGGCCACCCTTCAATAGAATCCGTGTCAGCTGCCTGTGCATAATATTCTGTATGGGGATCCGGAGTAGGAGTAGGGGTGCCGGTAGCTGCATCACTGGTTGTCGTATCTGTGGCTTCTGCCCAGATCGTACCGGTCTGCCCAAGCAGCATTCCTACTGCAAGAACGCCGCAGAAAATCCGCTTTATTTTCATATGAAGATTTCTTCTGCTCATATAAAATCCTTTCTAAAATAAATGTGTATAGAACCGCAAACTCCGCTTGCAGTTACGTTTGCATAGCGTGATATTTCAATGCTGCGCCTTGAAATATTACTTCATTATACCACTTTTCCCTGTATGAAAATATTAAAAGAGTGTGAATTGTTCCTGCCATCTGGGAAAATCGACAAATCCAGCAGATTTACATGTATTCTCCCTGCTTTTTCGGCGGAAAAACACTTGACATATAGAAATTCAGACCCTTATAATAGATAGGAAAACAGAATAGTTAAAGACTGCGATGGAGACAGTAAGCTGATTTTGAACGTTTGAGATTACATGGGGAGAAGCATTCCCGGATCTTTTCAGCGAGGCGGGGATGGTGTAAGCCCGACACAAGTAGATTCAGCCGAAGATCACTCCGGAGTTTTATCTCTGAAGGGACAAGTAGGAGATAACGGAATTCCCCCGTTACAGGGAGCATGTATCGGCTACAGTTGTAAGCCCGTACAATGTAACAGGTGGTATAACGAGTGCTGACAGCTTTCGTCCTTTTGCAGGATGAGGGCTTTTTTTATGCAATGGGAAATTCCACAGACATTCTGTACGAATTCTGGGATTTTCACAGCAATCGACTGATAATTTTGAAGGAGGAAAAAGCTTTGTACCAGAAAGTAGACACGAATCTGAACTTCGTAGATCGCGAGAAGAAAGTAGAAGAATTCTGGAAAGAAAACCATATTTTTGAGAAAAGTATGGAAAATCGTAAAGAAGGTCCGACTTATACATTTTATGACGGACCGCCAACTGCAAACGGCAAGCCGCATATCGGCCATGTACTGACACGTGTTATCAAGGATATGATCCCAAGATACCGTGCAATGAAGGGTTACATGGTTCCGCGTAAGGCAGGATGGGATACCCATGGCCTTCCGGTAGAGCTTGAAGTAGAGAAGAAGCTTGGTCTGGATGGAAAAGAGCAGATCGAGGAATACGGTATGGAGCCGTTCATCCAGCAGTGTAAAGAGAGTGTCTGGAAATACAAAGGAATGTGGGAGGATTTCTCCTCAACAGTTGGTTTCTGGGCAGATATGGAGCATCCATATGTAACCTACGAGGACAATTATATTGAGTCTGAGTGGTGGGCACTGAAAGAAATCTGGGACAAAGGTCTCTTATATAAAGGCTTCAAGATCGTTCCTTACTGCCCACGCTGCGGAACCCCGCTTTCATCCCAGGAGGTTTCCCAGGGCTATAAATTAGTAAAAGAGCGTTCCGCGATCGCACGTTTCAAAGTAGTTGGAGAGGACGCATATTTCCTGGCGTGGACCACAACACCGTGGACACTGCCTTCTAACGTTGCACTTTGTGTAAATCCGGATGAGACTTACTGTAAAGTAAAAGCAGCAGACGGATACACTTACTACATGGCAGAAGCACTTCTTGACAAAGTGCTTGGCAAGCTTGCAAAGGAAGAAGAGCCTGCATATGAGGTTCTGGAAACTTATAAAGGCAAAGATCTGGAATACAAGGAATATGAGCCACTGTTTAAATGCACAGGTGACTATGTAGCATCCAAGGGCAAGAAAGCGCATTATATCGTATGTGATAATTATGTTACCATGAGTGATGGTACCGGTATTGTTCATATCGCTCCTGCATTTGGTGAAGATGACAGCCGTGTAGGACGTGAATATGACCTTCCATTTGTACAGTTTGTAGATGGTAAGGGTGATCTTACTGCTGAGACACCATATGCCGGTGTATTTGTGAAGAAAGCAGACCCAATGGTACTGGCTGATCTTGAAAAAGAAGGCAAGCTGTTCGATGCTCCGAAATTTGAGCATGATTACCCACACTGCTGGCGTTGTGATACACCACTGATCTACTACGCAAGAGAATCCTGGTTTATCAAGATGACAGCTGTGAAAGATGACCTGATCCGCAATAACAATACCATTAACTGGATTCCGGAAAGCATTGGTAAAGGACGTTTCGGTGACTGGCTTGAGAACGTGCAGGACTGGGGAATCAGCCGTAACCGTTACTGGGGAACTCCACTGAATATCTGGGAGTGCAGCTGCGGTCATATGGAATCTGTTGGAAGCCGTCAGGATCTTTATGAGAAAACAGGTGACGAGCGCGCTAAGACCGTAGAGCTTCACCGCCCATACATTGACGAGCTTACCATGAAATGTCCGGAGTGCGGCGGCACTATGCATCGTGTACCGGAGGTTATCGACTGCTGGTTCGATTCCGGAGCAATGCCATTTGCACAGCATCATTATCCATTTGAGAATCAGGAATTGTTCAAACAGCAGTTCCCTGCAAACTTTATTTCCGAGGCGGTTGACCAGACAAGAGGATGGTTCTACTCCCTTCTTGCTGAGTCCACTCTTCTGTTTAATCAGGCTCCATATAAGAACGTTATCGTTCTTGGACATGTTCAGGATGAGAATGGCCAGAAGATGAGTAAGTCCAAGGGAAATGCAGTTGATCCGTTTGATGCACTGGAGACTTATGGTGCAGATGCGATCCGCTGGTACTTCTACATCAACAGTGCACCATGGCTGCCAAACCGTTTCCATGGCAAGGCTGTTCAGGAAGGTCAGCGTAAATTCATGGGTACTCTGTGGAATACTTATGCATTCTTTGTACTTTATGCAAATATTGATAACTTTGATGCGACCAAATATACACTTGACTATGACAAGCTTCCGGTTATGGACAAATGGCTCCTCAGCAAGCTGAATACACTTGTAAAGACTGTTGACGAAGATCTGAACGACTATAAGATTCCGGAGACTGCAAGAGCACTTCAGGGCTTTGTAGACGAGATGAGTAACTGGTATGTAAGACGCTGCCGTGAGCGTTTCTGGGCAAAGGGCATGGAGCAGGATAAGATCAATGCTTACATGACTCTTTACACAGCACTGGTAACAGTTGCCAAGGCTGCAGCTCCGATGATCCCATTCATGACAGAGGATATTTACCAGAACCTTGTAAGATCTCTGGACAAAACAGCTCCTGAGAGTATCCATCTCTGCGACTTCCCGGAAGTAAAAGAAGAGTGGATCAACAAAGATCTGGAAGAAAACATGGAAGAAGTTCTGGATGTTGTTGTTCTTGGCCGTGCATGCCGTAATACAGCAAATATCAAGAACCGTCAGCCAAT